>JAJZVD010000024.1 GCA_021845805.1 Pseudomonadota bacterium
GATCTCCTCGGGCGGGGGCAGCCAGATCGGCTCCATCTGCATCCCCGGATCAGGCACGAAGTTCAGCGACCCGCGCGCGGTCAGCGACACCGTGCCATGCGGCACCGGCACGGCCTGATCCACCGCCGCGGGTCGGCCATCGACGCTGACCACCTTCGCCCCCTCGGGCGCGGGCACCCGGATCAGAACGCTGCGCCAGGCCGCGACCGTGGCGGTCAGGTTCGGCGCAAAGCCCGGCGCCGGGGCGGGGGCCACTTTCTTCGGCTCGGTCCCCACCCGGTAGACCTGCACATCTACCTGCCCCTGCGCGCTGGCGCCGGTCGCATCCTGCATCGTGTAGGCAAAGGACACCGGCCCCACATAGGGCCCCGGCACATGCAGCGGCACCCAGTTCGAGCCGGTGAACGCCCCCCAGATCAGGAACACCGTCAGGACCGAGATGACCGAGGCCGCGCGGTCGGGCACCACCGCGCTTTCGTCGCCGAAGGTCACGGTCTTGCGGCTGGTCAGATCCCGGCGCCCGCGCCGGTGGCGGATGAACCTGACCCCCAGGAACGCCACCGCGAACAGGCCCGGATAGAGCAGCAGAAGGATCACGACGCCCCCTCCGCGCGGCCCATGATCTCGTCCTCCATCCCCCAGATCATCGACAGGATCTCGTCGCGCATCTCGGCGAACCCGGCCGAACGTTTCACCTCCCGCAGGTCGGCGCCGACTCCGCGCTCGGCGAAGGGCAGGCGATAGTCGCGGAAGATCCGCCCGGGCCGCGGCGCCATCACCACCAGCCGCTCGCCCAGAAGAAGCGCCTCCTCGACCGAATGGGTGATCAGGATCACGGTCTTGCCCGTCTCTTTCCAGAGCTTCAGCACCAGCCCCTGCATCTTTTCCCGCGTCAGCGCATCCAGCGCGCCCAAGGGCTCGTCCATCAGGATCACATCGGGGTCGTTGGCCAGACAGCGGGCCAGCGCCACCCGCTGCTGCATGCCCCCCGAAAGCTCGTAGACCGCCTTGTCCTTGAAGCCGCCCAGCCCCACCGTCTCCAGCAGCCGGTCGCTCAGCCGGTCGCGCTCGGCCTTCGGCATTCCCTTCATGCGGGGCCCGAAATCCACATTGCGCCGCACGCTCATCCATTCGAACAGCGCGCCCTGCTGGAACACCATGCCGCGTTCCGGCCCCGGCCCGGTCACCGGCCGCCCGTCCAGCACAACCTGCCCCGCGGTGGGGGCCAGAAACCCCGCAAGGATGTGCAGAAGCGTCGTCTTCCCGCAGCCCGAGGGGCCGAGGACGGACAGAAGCTCGCCCTGCCCGAGGTCAAGCGACACGTCCTGCAACGCCTGCACCGCCCGCCCGCCGGGCAGGTCGAACCGCATCGAGACGTTCCGGATCGAAAGATCACCCATGCGCCTGTCCTGCGCGTGGCGCGCCCGGGTCCGGCCGCCGGGGCGCTGCCCCGGACCCCGGGATGTTTGCAGACCGGAAATCAGAGGGGGCGGGCCCCTCATTTTCTGTCCGCAAATATCCTCGGGGGGTGTGGGGGGCAGACAGCCCCCCACGGCACCGGCCGACCGGCAGCACCCGCCTCACATGCCCTTCACGGCCATCAGCGGGCCCGCGTTCACCGCATCGTCATAGCTGTCGCGCCCCTTGGGGATGTTGCCCGTCTTCACGAAGAAATCGGCCACATCCTTGAGGTTGGCCTGCACCCCGCCGCCCATCCAGGTCGGGCCGGCGGCATCGGCCAGCGCGGGGAAGCTGAAGCCCGCCAGCATCGACTTTGCCGCCGCCGGATCCATGCCCGCGTCCTTGGCGATCACCGGCAGCATCTCGGCCTGCGCGGCGACGCCCGAGTTCCACTTGTCGTTCATCTGGTGCACGACGGTCAGGAACCTGGTAATCAGGTCGGGATGCTGGTCCGCGAACCGGGCGGGGGCCGAGATCACGTCATAGACATGCAGCCCGATCGCGTCCTTCTCGGCGCCGGTCAGCAGGACGTGACCCACCTGTTCCATCCGCTGCAACCCCCCGCCGAAGCCGCAGGCCATGTCGACATTGCCCTGCGCCAGCGCGGCGGCGCCGTCGGGGGGCGCCATGTCGACGATCTGCATGGTCGAGCTGTCGACCCCGAAATGCGCCATCTGCTTGAGGAAATCGTATTGCGCGGCGGTCCCGATCGGCACCGCCACCTTCTTGCCTTCCAGGTCCTTCACGTTGGTCTTGTCGATCTCGAGCTTGTCGGAGACCACGCAGTTGTCGTTGCCCGAATAGCTGACCGCCACGTCCAGCACCTGAAGGTCCTGCCCGGCAGAGGTTGCGACGATGAAGGGCGGCACGCCCTGGCTGATCGCCATCTGCACGTCGCCCGAGGCCATGGCCGCGCTCATCGCGGTGCCGGTGTCGAAGGCGCGCCAGTTGATCTTGACGCCCATCGCCTTTTCCATCTCGCCGGTGGCCTTGGCGTATTCGAACGGCATCGCCCATTCCAGGAAGTAGGCGATGGTGATCTGGTCTTCGGCCTGCGCCATCTGCCCGCCGACCACCAGAGCGGTGCCCAGCATCAATCCGGCCAGTCTTGCGTGTCGCATCCGCAATCTCCCTGTTGTCCGCTCCGGGCGGCCCTTGTGCCGGGAATACTAGGGGGCCTTGTCTTGAAAGGGTATAGGTTCAGTTGGGCCGGTAGGCTCTGGCCAGAGGCCCCGCCCGCACGCACGACGGGCAGCCTGGCCTTACAGCGGGCAGGGCTCTGGCCCTACAGCGGCAGGCCCGCGCGTGGTCATCTGCGCCAACCCGCAGATCCCGGACCGATGGCCATGGACAGCATCCTTCCCCCCAACGACATTTCCGCCGTCATCGATGCCGACCGCGCCCGGGTCTGGCACCATCTGACCCAGCACAAGCCGTTCGAAAGCGCCGACCCCCGCGTCTTTGTCGAGGGCAAGGGGATGCGCCTGTGGGACGCGCGCGGAAAGGAACATCTGGACGCCGTCTCGGGCGGGGTCTGGACGGTGAACGTGGGCTACGGGCGCGAGAGCATCGCCGATGCCGTGCGCGACCAGCTGGTGCGGCTGAACTACTTCGCCGGATCGGCAGGCTCGATCCCCGGCGCGCGGTTCGCGCAGCGTCTGGTGGAAAAGATGCCGGGGCTGACCCGGGTCTACTATTCCAACTCGGGCTCAGAGGCGAACGAGAAGGTGTTCAAGATGGTGCGCCAGATCTCGGCGCGCCATCACGGCGGGCGGAAATCGAAGATCCTGTTCCGCGAGCGCGACTACCACGGCACCACGATCGCCTGCCTTGCCGCCGCGGGCCAGCCGGAACGGGCGGCGCTGTACGGCCCCTTCCCCGGCGGCTTCGTGCAGGTGCCGCACTGCCTGGAATACCGGGCGCAATGGCCGGGCGAGGGCTATGGCGCGCGCGCGGCCGATGCGATCGAAGAGGTGATCCTGCGCGAGGGGCCCGACACGATCGGCGCGCTTTGCCTCGAACCCGTGACGGCAGGCGGCGGCGTGATCCCCCCGCCCGAGGGCTACTGGGAGCGGGTGCAGGAGATCTGCCGCAGGTATTCCATCCTGCTGCACATCGACGAGGTCGTCTGCGGCGTCGGCCGCACCGGCGCATGGTTCGGCTATCAGCATTATGGGGTGCAACCCGATTTCGTGACCATGGCAAAGGGTGTGGCCTCGGGTTATGCCGCGATTTCCTGCACCGTCACCACCGAAGCCGTGTTCGAGCAGTTCAAGGACGACCCGGCCGACCCGCTCTGCCATTTCCGCGACATCTCGACCTTCGGCGGCTGCACCTCCGGGCCCGCCGCGGCACTGGAGAACATGCGCATCATCGAGGACGAAGGGCTTCTGGCCAACACGACCGCGATGGGGGCGCGCCTGCTTGACAACCTGCGCGGCCTGATGGACCGGCACCGGGTCATCGGCGACGTGCGCGGCAAGGGGCTGTTCTGCGGGGCCGAACTGGTCGCCGACCGCGCCACGAAAGAGCCCGTGGCGGAAAAACTGGCGCAGGCCGTGGTGGCCGATTGCATGGCGCAGGGGGTCATCATCGGGGTCACCAACCGGTCGCTGCCCGGGTTCAACAACACGCTCTGCCTCAGCCCCGCCCTGATCGCGACGGCGGATGACATCGACCAGATCTCCGACGCCATCGACAGGGCGCTGACCCGGGTGTTCGGCTGAACCCGTCCTGCCCGGCGGTTGACCGGGGGGCGCGGGTCGGGCAGCGTGAACGGGCCAGTTCTTCAGCGCGTTAGGTCCAGTTATGGCGATTGCGGCCGAAACCTTCTTTCTCGTGCCCGGGGCGCTGGGCACGTTGCAGCAGCAGATCCAGCAGACCGTGGCCGAAAGCATCGTGTCGGGCCGGTTCCGCCCCGGGGAAAAGCTGCCGTCAAGCCGCCGCCTGGCGCAGCACCTGGGCGTCAGCCGCATCACCGTGACGCTGGCCTATACCGAACTGGTGGCCGGGGATTACCTGCGCGCGCGCGGGCGGTCGGGGTACTATGTCTCTGAAACCGCGCCCAAGCAGCCAGAGTTCGCCCCCGTCCAGATCCCCCGGGGCGAGGTGGTGGACTGGACCCGCATCACCGGCACCCGGTTTTCGCGCCAGCTCTTCTTCTCGCGCCCGCCGGACTGGCGCAGCTATCCGTTTCCGTTCCTCTACGGGCAGGCGGATGCTACGCTGTTCGACCACCAGAACTGGCGCCAATGCGCCCTGCGCGCGCTGGGCATGCGCGATTTCGAGACGCTGACCGCGGATTTCTACGAACGCGACGACCCGATGCTGATCGAATACATCGCGCGCGCCATCCTGCCCCGCCGGGGGATCTCGGCGCGGCCCGAAGAGATCCTGCTGACCCTTGGCGCGCAGAACGCGCTCTGGCTGTCTGCGCAGGTGCTGCTGGGCCCGCGGCGGACGGCGGCGATGGAAAACCCCTGCTATCCGGGGCTGCGGTCGATTCTGGGCCAGACCAGTTGCCGCACCGTTTCGGTGGACGTGGACGACCAGGGCCTGCCGCCCGAGGCGCTTCCCCAGGGGGTCGATGTGGTCTTCACCACCCCCAGCCACCACTGCCCCACCAACGCGACCCTGCCGCTGGCCCGCCGCATCGCCCTGCTGCAACGGGCCGCGCGCGAGGATTTCCTGATCGTCGAGGACGATTACGAATTCGAGATGTCGTTCTTTCGCCCCTCGCTGCCGGCGCTGAAATCGCTGGATGAGGAAGGCCGCGTGGTCTACGTCGGCTCGTTTTCCAAGTCGCTCTTTCCGGGGCTGCGGCTGGGCTATCTGGTGGGGGCCGAGCCCTTCATCCGCGAGGCACGCGCGCTCCGGGCGGCGGTGCTTCGCCACCCGCCCGGCCATACCCAGCGCACGGTCGCGTACTTCCTGTCGCTCGGCCATTATGACGCGCTGCTGAACCGGATGGCGCAGGCCTACAAGCGGCGGCGGCTGGCGATGGACGAGGCGATCCGCGCCGAGGGGCTGACTCAGGCGGGGCCGGGCGGCTTTGGCGGATCAAGCGTCTGGATGGCCGCGCCCGCGGGGGTGGATACCGATGATCTGGCGCTGGCGCTCCGCCGCAGGGGGGTGCTGATCGACCCCGGGCGGCTGTTCTTCGCGCCCGAGGCGGCGCCCCGCAATACCTACCGGCTGGCCTATTCCTCGATTCCCCATACGCGCATCGCCGAGGGCATCGGGCTGATTGCCGGGGCGCTGCGGGAAACTGGACCTAGATAGCCCATCAGGCTGGCCCTAACCCACCGGGTGCAGCACGGCTTAGATCGGCGCGCCGGACACCGCGAAGGAGGCAGCGCCATGCGCATGACAACCGAGGAAGCATTCGTCAAAGTCCTGCAGATGCACGGGATCGAACACGCCTTCGGCATCATCGGATCAGCCATGATGCCGATTTCCGATCTGTTTCCCGCGGCGGGCATCACCTTCTGGGACTGCGCGCATGAAGGCAACGCAGGCATGATGGCCGATGGCTACAGCCGCGCCACCGGCCGCATGAGCATGATGGTGGCCCAGAACGGCCCCGGCATCACCAATTTCGTGACCCCGGTGAAGACCGCCTACTGGAACCATACGCCGCTGCTTCTGGTCACGCCGCAGGCGGCGAACAAGACGCTGGGCCAGGGCGGTTTCCAGGAAGTCGAACAGATGGCCCTGTTCAAGGACATGGTGGCCTATCAGGAAGAGGTGCGCGACCCCAGCCGGATGGCCGAGGTGCTGAACCGCGTGATCCTGAAGGCGAAACGCGCCTC
Source organism: Pseudomonadota bacterium (assembly GCA_021845805.1). Lineage (GTDB taxonomy): Bacteria > Pseudomonadota > Alphaproteobacteria > Rhodobacterales > Rhodobacteraceae > Solirhodobacter. The sequence goes on from JAJZVD010000024.1 coordinate 6,273, forward strand.
GGCGCCGGCGCAGATCAACGTGCCGCGCGATTTCTGGACCCAGGTGATCGACATCGACCTGCCGCGGATCGTGGAGTTCGAACACCCCGACGGCGGGACCGAGGCGCTGGACCGCGCGGCGGCGCTGTTGTCGGCGGCGACGTTCCCGGTGATCCTGAACGGCGCGGGCGTGGTGCTGGCGGGCGCCATCCCCGCCGCGATGGCGCTGGCCGAGCGGCTGGATGCGCCGGTCTGCTGCGGCTATCAGCACAACGACGCCTTCCCCGGCTCGCACCCGCTGTTCGCGGGGCCGCTGGGCTACAATGGCTCGAAGGCGGGGATGGAGCTGATCGCGCGGGCCGATGTGGTGCTGGCGCTGGGAACCCGGCTGAACCCGTTCTCCACCCTGCCCGGCTATGGCATCGACTACTGGCCCAAGGCGGCCGCGATCATCCAGGTCGATCTGAACCCCGACCGCATCGGCCTGACCAAGCCGGTGACCGTGGGGATCGTGGGCGACGCCAGGAAGGTGGCCGAAGGGCTTCTGGCCCGTCTCGCGCCCGGCGCGGGCGAGGCCGGGCGGGCGGACCGCCGCGCCGTCATCGCCCAGACCAGATCCGCCTGGGCGCAGCAGTTGTCCAGCATGGACCACGAAGACGACGACCCCGGCACCACCTGGAACGAACGCGCCCGCGCGGCCAGGCCCGGCTGGATGAGCCCGCGCATGGCCTGGCGGGCGATCCAGCGCAGCCTGCCGAAAGAAGCGATCATTTCGTCGGACATCGGCAACAACTGCGCCATCGGCAACGCCTACCCGACGTTCGAGACCGGGCGGAAATACCTGGCGCCGGGTCTGTTCGGGCCCTGCGGCTACGGCTTCCCGGCGATCGTGGGGGCCAAGATCGGCTGCCCCGATACGCCTGTGGTGGGCTTTGCGGGCGACGGCGCCTTCGGCATCTCGATGAACGAGATGGTGACGGTGGGCCGCACGCCCTGGCCCGCGATCACCATGGTCATCTTCCGCAACTACCAGTGGGGGGCCGAAAAGCGGAACACGACGCTGTGGTTCGATGACAACTTCGTGGGCACCGAGCTGAACGAGAAGGTCAGCTATGCCGCCATCGCCCGGGCCTGCGGGCTGGAGGGCGTGCAGGTGGGCACGATGGAGGCGCTGTCAGAGGCGCTGGAACAGGCTCTGATCCGGCAGAAAGCGGGGGTCACGACCTTCATCGAGGTGCTCTTGAACCAGGAACTGGGCGAGCCCTTCCGGCGCGATGCGATGAAGAAGCCCGTGCGCGTCGCCGGGATCGCGCGCGCGGATATGGCCGCCGGGACGGCATGCGGGCCTTGACCGGCAGCCTGTCGCATATCGGCGCAATGGCGGCCATCTTCCTGATCGCCGCCTTCATCCGGGGGTATTCGGGCTTCGGCTTCTCGGCCCTGTCCATCGCGGGGCTGGGGCTGCTGATGGACCCGCGGCCGCTCATTCCGGTGATGTTCATCGTGGAACTGTCGCTGACGGTCCTTCAGGCGCGCGGCGTCTGGGCCCAGATCGACTGGCGCCGGGTGCTGACCATGCTGGTCGGGGCGGCTGTGGCGATGCCGTTTTCCGTGTCTATCCTTGCCAGAATCGGCCCCGACCCTGCCCGCCTCGTCATCTCGGGCGCGATCTTCGTGTTTTCGGTGCTGCTGCTGACGGGCTGGACGATCCACCGCCGCATCGGACCGCTGGGGCAGATCGGCGTGGGCCTGGTGTCGGGGGTCTGCAACGGCGCGGCGGTGGGCGGGCTGCCTGTCGCGACATTCCTGACCGCACAGCCCATTGCGGCGCCGGTCTTCCGGGCGACGATGGTGGCCTATCTTACCGCCATCGACCTTGTCGCCCTGCCGCTCTTTGCCCGCGCAGGGCTGGTGGGGCGCGACACGCTGATGACCGGGGCGCTTGCGCTGCCGGTGGCCTGGCTGGGGCTGTGGCTTGGCGGGCGGCACTTTCTGGCCGCCTCGCCGCAGGGGTTCCGGCGGATGGCGGTGACGCTTCTGGCCGTGCTATCGGTCCTGGGGCTGATCCGGTCGCTGGGGTAGACAATGTCGAACATCCTTGTGGTCAACGCGGGCTCTTCGTCGATCAAGACGGTGCTGTTCGATACGGACCTGAAGCAGGTGCTGGCGGTCTCGGTCTCGGACATCGGGGGGGCGGCGGTGCTGCGGGTGGCCGAGGAAAGCCACCCCGTCGCGGCGCCGAACCACCTTGCGGCGCTGTCGCTGATCCTGTTCGCGCTGGGCGCGCGCGGACACCCGATGGAGCGCCTTCGCGCCGCGGCGCATCGCGTGGTGCATGGCGGGCGCACTCTGGTCGCGCCCTGCCGGATCACCCCCGCGGTCGAAGCCGAGATCGAGGCCTGTTCCGCGCTGGCCCCCCTGCACAACCCGCACAACCTGTCGGCCATCCGCGCGATTGCCACGCTGGCCCCCGACCTGCCGCAATATGCCAGCTTCGACACCGCCTTCCACGCCACCAACCCCGAAGAGGCGCTGCGCTACGCCCTGCCCGCGGCCGAGAACGCGCGCGGCATCCGGCGCTACGGCTTCCACGGGATCAGCTATGCGGGGCTGGTGCAGCGCCTGCCGGGGCTGACGGGCACGCCGCTGCCGGAACGGCTGCTGGCCCTGCATCTGGGCAACGGGGCCTCGCTCTGCGCGATCCGGGGGGGGAAATCGGTCGCCACAACGATGGGCTATTCGCCGCTTGACGGCCTGACGATGGGCACGCGCACCGGCGGGATCGACGGGATGGCGGTGCTGCGGCTGGCCGCCGATTACGGCATCGCCCGCGCCACCGACCTTCTGAACCGCGACAGCGGGCTGAAGGCGCTGGGCGGCACGTCGGACATGCGCAGCCTCGAGGCCGCCGGAACGCCCGAGGCCGCCTTTGCCATACGGCATTTCTGCTACTGGGCGGTGCGCCACGCGGGCTCGATGATCGCGGCGATGGGGGGGCTTGATGCCATCGCCTTTACCGGCGGGATCGGCGAACACGATGCCCATGTCCGTGCCGAGATCGTGCGCGGCCTCGGCTGGCTTGGCGCCCGTCTGGACCCCGCCGCAAATAACGCCCATACCCTGAAGCTGAACGCGCCCGACAGCGCGGTTTCAATCTGGAAAGTTTTGGCATATGAGGAACAAACTATAGCGCAGGATGTTCTTGCACAGTAGAATGTTCCGCCATCCGCCCCGCAATGCGAACAGGACGCGATCTGCCGATGAGCTACCGCCAGCCCGTGGTCGAGACATCTCCGCCTGTCTCTGACGAGATCCGCAAGACCACCTGCTACATGTGTGCCTGCCGCTGCGGCATCAACGTTCACATGAAGAACGGCAAGGTCGCCTATATCGAGGGCAACCGTGACCATCCGGTAAACAAGGGCGTCCTGTGCGCCAAAGGGTCGTCGGGGATCATGCAGGTCACTGCGCCCTCGCGCCTGCGGGCGCCGATGAAGCGGGTCGGGCCGCGCGGTTCGGGCGAGTTCCAGGAGATCTCGTGGGACGAGGCGCTCGAAACCGCGGCAAGCTGGCTGAAGCCGCTGCGCGCGACGGCGCCGGAAAAGCTTGCCTTCTTCACCGGCCGCGACCAGAGCCAGAGCTTCACAAGCTGGTGGGCACAGGCCTTCGGCACCCCGAACTATGCCGCGCATGGCGGCTTCTGTTCGGTCAACATGGCGGCGGGTGGCATCTACACGATGGGCGGCGCCTTCTGGGAATTCGGCCAGCCCGACTGGGATCACACAAAGCTGTTCATCCTCTTCGGCGTGGCCGAGGACCATGACAGCAACCCGATCAAGATGGGCATCGGCAAGATCAAGAGCCGCGGCGCGAAGGTCATCGGGATCAACCCGATCCGGTCGGGCTACAACGCGGTCGCCGATGACTGGTACGGGGTGACGCCGGGGGCCGACGGGCTGCTGATCCTCGCCATCATCCACGAGCTGCTGAAGGCCGGGAAGATCGACACCCGGTATCTGGCGCAATGGACCAACGCGCCTTGCCTCGTGAATGCCGAAGAGGGGCCGGAAAAGGGTCTGCTCCTGCGGGATCCGGATGGGAAGCTGCTGGTGATCGACAGGGCGACAGGGCAACCCGCGCCGTTCGACCGCAAGGGCGTGCGCCCCGATCTGGGCGCCACCTGGAACGGGCACCGCACCGTGTTCCAGCATCTGGCCGAAAGGTACCTGTCGGCCGACTACGCCCCCGAAACGGTCGCGGCGCGCGTCGGCATCACCGCCGAGCGCATCCGGGGCCTGGCCGCCGAGATCGCCCGCGTGGCCTTTGACGAGGCGATCGAACTTGCCCAGCCCTGGACCGATTTCCGCGGCGAGCGGCACGAGACGATGCCGGGCCGCCCGGTCAGCTTCCACGCGATGCGGGGCATCTCGGCGCATTCCAACGGGTTCCAGACGGCGCGCGCGCTGCATGTGCTGCAAATCCTGATCGGCAGCGTGGAAACCCCCGGCGGCTTCCGCTTCAAGCCGCCCTACCCCAAGCCCTTCGACGCGCATCCCAAGCCGCATAGCAAGGTCACGCCCGGCGCGCCGCTGGACGGGCCGCACCTGGGCTACCCGACCGGCCCGGAACACCTGGCGCTGAAGCCTGACGGCAGCCCCGCGCGGATCGACAAGGCGTTTTCCTGGGAAAACCCGATGTCGGCGCACGGGCTGATGCACATGGTGATTTCCAACGCGCATGCGGGCGACCCCTACCGGATCGACACGCTGCTGCTCTACATGGCGAACATGGCGTGGAACTCGTCCATGAACACCCGCCAGGTCATCGAGATGCTGACCGACACGGGCGCGGATGGCGAATACGTCATCCCGCGGATCATCTATTCCGATGCCTATTCCAGCGAAATGGTGGCCTATGCCGACCTGATCCTGCCCGACACGACCTATCTGGAACGGCACGATTGCATCAGCCTGCTGGATCGCCCGATCTGCGAGGCCGACGCCGCCGCCGATGCGATCCGCTGGCCCGTGATCGAGCCTGATCGCGACGTGCGCGGCTTCCAGTCGGTGTTGCTGGATCTGGGCGCGCGGCTGGGCCTGCCCGGCATGGTGGCCGAGGACGGCCAGCCGAAATACAAGGACTACGGCGACTATATCGTGCGCCACGAACGCCGCCCCGGCGTGGGCCCGCTGGCGGGCTTTCGCGGTAACGGCGAATCCGTGGGGCGCGGTGCCCCGAACCCCGACCAGATGAAGCGCTATATCGACAATGGCGGCTTCTTCATGGCCCATGTCCCGCATGAGGCGGCCTATTACAAGCCGTGGAACGCGGGGTATCAGGACTGGGCCGTGGGCATGGCCTTCTATGACAAGCCCTCGCCCTACCTCTTCTCGATCTGGTCCGAGCCGATGCGCCGCTTCCAGCTTGCGGCCGAGGGGCACGGCACCCGCCAGCCGCCCGACCACCTGCGCGCCCGGCTGATGATGGCGATGGACCCGCTGCCGATCTGGTACAGCCCCTTCGGCGACGAGGACGCGGCGGATTACCCGATCCACGCGCTGACCCAGCGGCCGATGGCGATGTACCACAGCTGGGGCACCCAGAACGCGTGGCTGCGCCAGATCCACGGGCGCAATCCGCTCTACCTGCCGGGCAGCATCTGGAAAGAGCACGGATTCAAGGACGGCGACTGGGCGCGCGTCACCTCGCCCCACGGGTCGATCACCGTGCCCGTCGCGCTGCATGGCGGGCTGAACGAGAACACGATCTGGACCTGGAACGCCATCGGCAAGCGCAAGGGGACTTGGGCGCTGGAACCTGAAGCGCCCGAGGCGACCAAGGGGTTCCTGCTGAACCACCTGATCCACGAGCTTCTGCCGCCGAAGGGCGACGGGCTGCGCTGGGCGAACTCTGACCCGGTGACGGGCCAGGCCGCCTGGTTCGACCTGCGGGTGAAGATCGAGCGGGTCGATCCGCAGGAACAGACCCTGCCCGATTTTCCCGAAATCAAGAGCCCGGTGCCCAAGGCACCCAGGAACCGCCTCTGGGGGGCCGAGAAATGACCGAACTGCCCGGCAGCACGAAAAAGAAGCTCGGACTGGTCATCGACCTGGATATCTGCGTCGGCTGCCATGCCTGCGTCACCTCCTGCAAGGGCTGGAACACCGAGAATTACGGCGCGCCGCTGTCGGACATGGATGCCTACGGCGCCGACCCCTCGGGCACCTTCCTGAACCGCGTCCATTCCTTCGAGGTGCAGCCCGCCGCGGGCCCGGCGCAGACGATCCATTTCCCGAAATCCTGCCTGCACTGCGAAGACGCGCCCTGCGTCACCGTCTGCCCCACGGGCGCCAGCTACAAGCGGCAGGAAGACGGGATCGTTCTGGTCAACGAAAGCGCCTGCATCGGCTGCGGCCTGTGTGCCTGGGCCTGCCCCTATGGCGCGCGCGAACTGGATCAGGCGGCGGGCGTGATGAAGAAATGCACGCTTTGCATCGACCGCATCTACAACGACAACCTGCCCGAGGTTGACCGCGTTCCCGCCTGCGTGCGCACCTGCCCCGCCGGGGCGCGCCATTTCGGCGACCTGGGCGACCCCGACAGCCCCGTCAGCCAGCTTGTGGCGGACCGCGGCGGGATGGACCTGATGCCGGAACTGGGCACGAAACCCGTCAACAAATACCTGCCGCCCCGCCCGAAAGACCGGGCGCCCGCCGCGCCGCTGACGCCGATCGCCGATGTTCAGGCCACCGGCATCGCAGGCTGGCTGGACCGCCTGCTGGAGAAGTTCTGATGCATCCCGCGCCCTCCGTCATCGTCTTTACCGTGCTGTCGGGCCTTGGCTTCGGCTTTCTCGCCTTCCTGGGCGCCGGGGTGCTGGCGCCGGTGGGGGTGGATGCCTTCCTGGTCTTCGCGGTGGCCTACGGGTTTGCCGTCGTGGGCCTTGTCGCCTCGACCTTCCACCTTGGCAATCCGCAGCGGGCCTGGCGCGCCTTCACCCAGTGGCGCACCTCGTGGCTGTCGCGCGAGGGCTGGGCCTCGGTCGCAACGCTTCTGGTGATGGCGCCGGTGGCGCTGATGGCGATCTTCGGGGCGCCCCCCGCCGCGGTGCCGGGGCTTGTGGGCGCGGTGCTGGCGTTGCTGACGGTGTTCTGCACCTCGATGATCTATGCCCAGTTGAAGACGGTGCCGCGCTGGAACCACTGGATGACGCCCGCGCTGTTCATGGCCTTCGCGCTGACCGGCGGTGCCATGCTGGCCGGGCAGGCGCGGCTGGCGGTGGTGCTGTGCCTGATCCTGGCGCTCTTGATGATCGCCAATTTCGCGCAGGGCGACGGCCGCTTTGCCGCCCGTGGCAGCACGATGGAAACGGCGACGGGGCTGGGCCGGATCGGCAAGGTCCGCCTGTTCGAGCCGCCGCACACCGGCACCAACTACCTGATGCGCGAGATGATCCACCAGGTCGGGCGCAAGCATGCGCAGAAGCTTCGGGTGATCGCGGTGCTGTTTGCCGCGGTGCTGCCCGCGCTGGTGCTGCTGGCGCTGCCGACCGGACTGCCCGCCACCGTGCTGGCGGTGGCGCTGCACCTGCCCGGCGCCTTTGCCGCGCGCTGGCTGTTCTTTGCCGAGGCCGAGCATGTCGTGGGCCTCTACTACGGCGCGCGGTAGGGCCGCTCAGGCGGACGCGATGCGGGCCCGGTCGCGCATCGCCAGAAGCGGGACCACCTCGTAGGCCTGAAGCACCCGCCGCGGCAACGGCAGGCGCACCGAGGGCGCCACCGAGCACAGGCCGCAGCGCCCGACGCGCAGCAGGTCCGGCCGGGCAAGGCCCAGGGCGACAAAGCCGATCAGCGGGCGCCGGGTTTCCGGCAGCGCCATGACGGTGCCGGACAGGTGGCGGGCCTGAACCAGCACCTCGTCCTCGCCAAAGAGGTACTCCACCTCGGCGCCTCCAAGGCGGACCAGGGTATGGGGCGCCACGATCAGGTCGCCCGGCAGACCGAAGTAGGGCCCGCGCAGGCGCACCGGGGTCAGGCTGCCAAAACCGGGCATCGCCTGCCTGCGCACAAAGGCCACGGCTTGCGCGCCGTGATCCTCGGTCAGGACCAGATCGCCGGGCCGCAGCGCATCGGCGCGCACCGGTCCCGCGGGGGTTTCTACCGGGCAGCCCGCGCCCAGGGCGGCACCCATCCCGCCGGGAACCAGACCCTGTGCCAGCCCCATCCACTGCACCGCGGGGTCAAGTGCCGCGGCGAAGATCCGCGCGGCCTCGGCCCCCGGCAGCGCAGGGGCGCCTGCGGCCACCGCCGTGCCAAGCCGGGTGCCGCCCGCGCTCTCCAGCGTGAGCCGGCTTTGCGCCTCGGCCGCGGTCCAGCTATAGGCCAGCCGCAGCCGCCGCAGGTCCGACGGAAGCCGCAGGGGCAGCCGCGCCTCGTGCAGCACCCGCCCTTGCCGACGCGCCAGATGCACCCCGGTTTCGGGGTCGAGGTGCAGGGCAAGCCCGGGATCGCCCGGGAAAAGACACAGCGGACGCGGCTCGGGCCCCAGAGCCAGATCGAAGATGAAGGTGCCCTGTTCGATCACGCCGGGCAGGCGCGGCGGGCCAAGCCCGCGGCCCAGCGTCGCGGGGCCGGCAAAGGCCACCCAGCCGCTCATCGCGCCACCGCGCGGGGATCATGGCCGCGCCCCTGGCGCAACCGCGCGCCGCCATCAATCGTCACATGCATCCGCCCGTCCGGCTGCCATCCCGGTCCTGCCCTCTGGTGGGGCACTTTCCCCGTCCATAGCCGCAGCCCGGCACGGCCGCCAGCCGGGCGCGGCGAAATCCCGGCGGCGGTGCCCGGCGCGCCACAGGGGTTTGCATTGCCGCCGCGCCGGGTCTAACCCTTGGCCAGCCTGAAGGAGACCGCCTTGCCCCACACCCCCGTCGACCCCGTGGACCTGACCGCCCGGCTGATCCGCTGCCCCTCCGTCACCCCTGCCGAAGGCGGTGCCATCGCCCTTCTGGACGACCTGCTGACCTCGGCCGGGTTCGAAACCCACCGCGTCGACCGCGGCGGAATCGCCAACCTCTTCGCCCGCTGGGGCGCGCGCGGGGCCAACCGCAGCTTCGGCTTCAACGGGCATACCGACGTGGTGCCGGTCGGCGACGCCGCGGCCTGGACGCATGACCCCTTCGGCGGCGAGATCGTCGATGGCGTGCTCTGGGGCCGCGGGGCGACCGACATGAAATCGGGCGTGGCCGCCTTTGCCGCCGCCGCGGTGGATTTCGTGCGTGAAACGCCCCCCGACGGCGCGGTGATCCTGGCGATCACCGGCGACGAGGAAGACGTGGCCAAGGATGGCACCGTCGCGCTTCTTGACTGGATGGCCACCGCGGGCGAGCGGATGACCGCATGCCTGGTGGGCGAGCCGACCTGCCCCAACGAGATGGGCGAGATGATGAAGATCGGCCGCCGCGGCTCGCTGACGGCGCGGTTCGTGGCACGCGGGGTGCAGGGGCATTCGGCCTATCCGCATCGCGCGAAGAACCCGCTGACGGCGCTGGTGCGGCTGCTGGACCGGCTTGCCAGCCACGAGCTGGATCGCGGAACCGATCATTTCGATGCCTCGACGCTGGCGATCACCACGGTGGACACCGGGAACCCGGCGTCGAACGTGATCCCGGCCGAGGCGCGGGCCACGGTCAACATCCGCTTCAACGATGCCCATTCGGGCGCGCGCCTGACCGACTGGCTGACCGCCGAGGCCGCGAAGGTGCAGGCCGAGACGGGGGTGGAGATCGCCGTCGGCGTGCATGTCTCGGGCGAAAGCTTCCTGACCCCGCCGGGCGAACTGTCGCGGCTGATCGCGGCGGCGGTGCAGGCCGAAACCGGCCGGGTGCCGGTGGCCAGCACCTCGGGCGGCACCTCGGATGCGCGCTTCATCAAGGATCACTGCCCGGTGGTGGAATTCGGGCTGGTCGGCAAGACCATGCACCAGGTCGACGAACGGGTGCCCGTGGATCAGATCGTGGCCCTGAAGGCGATCTATTCCCGCATCCTGCGGGACTATTTCGCATGACCGTAACCATCGCCCAGACGACCGACATCGCCACCTGCCGCGCGCTGCGGCGGGTGGTCTTCATCGAGGAACAGGGCGTTTCGGAGGCCGACGAGATCGACGACCGCGACGGCGAGGCCATCCACCTGCTGGCCAGCGTCGCGGGCCGCCCGGTGGGCACCGCGCGGCTTCTGCGCGAGGGCGCGACGGGCAAGATCGGCCGTGTCTGCGTGCTGGCCGAGGCGCGCGGCACCGGGCTTGGCGCGGCCCTCATTCGCGCCGGAATAGAGACGTTTCGCGCCATGCCGGGGGTGGCGAAGGTCAAGCTTGGCGCCCAGGTCCATGCGCTGGGCTTCTACGAAAAGCTGGGCTTTGCGGCGGTGGGCCAGGTCTATGACGATGCGGGCATCGCGCACCGCGACATGGTGCTGGCGCTCTGACCGCTTTCGCGGATGACCCCGCCCCCGGCCCATGCTAGGACGCGGCATGGACCAGTTGCCCTCGAAAGCCGCCCTAGCAGCCTGGATCGCCGAACACCCCGGCGCCGTGGCGAAACGCGACATCGCCCGTGCCTTCGGCATCAAGGGCGGGGCCGCGCGCATCGAGTTGAAACGGATGCTGAAGGATCTGGAATCCGACGGCACCGTGGAACGCCGCCACCGGACCTATCGCGACCCCGAAAGCCTGCCGCCGGTGTCGGTGCTGCTGATCCTGCCAACCGACGCGCAGGGTGACCAGTTCGCCAAACCCGTCGAATGGGAAGGCCGGGGCCCCGCGCCCCGCATCCTGTTCCGCGCCCGCAAGGCCGACGCCCCGGTGGGCGAAGGCGACCGGGTGCTGGCCAAGCTGACGCCCGTGACGGGCGAGGACCACGCCTACGAGGCGCGGCTGATCCGCAAGATCGGGGTGGTGGCGCACAAGGTCATCGGCATCTTCCGCAAGGAGACCGAGGGCGGCCGGATCGTTCCGATCGACAAGGGGTCGGACAAGGAATGGCGGGTCGCCGCCGACATGACGCATGGCGCCCGGGATGGCGAGCTGGTCGAGGCCGAACAGGTCGGCCATCGCGCCCGCCTCGGCCTGCCGCAGGCGCGGATCATCGAGGTTCTGGGCGACCCATCGGCGCCGCGCGCGGTCAGCCTGATCGCCATCCACCAGCACGGCATCCCCGACGATTTCCCCGATGCGGTGATCGAGGAAGCCGACCACATGACGCCCGCGGGGCTGGGCGACCGCGAGGATCTGCGCCACCTGCCGCTGGTGACCATCGACCCCGAGGATGCGCGCGACCATGACGATGCGGTCTGGGCGCATCCCGATGACGACCCGAAGAACCCCGGCGGCCATGTCCTGTGGGTCGCCATCGCCGATGTGGCGCATTACGTCACACCGGGGTCGGCGCTGGACCGCGAGGCGCGGCGGCGGGGCAATTCGACTTATTTCCCCGACCGCGTGGTGCCGATGCTGCCCGACCGGCTGTCGGGCGATCTCTGCTCGTTGCACGAGGGGGTCGACCGGGCCTGCCTTGCGGTGCGGATGAAGATCGACGCGAACGGCACGAAGCTGTCGCACCGCTTCACCCGCGGCCTGATGCGTTCGGCCGCCTCGCTGGTCTACGAAGAGGTGCAGGCCGCACAGGATGGCCGCCCCTCGGACCGCTGCGAAACGCTGATGGCAGAGGTGATCGCCCCCCTCTACGCCGCCTACGAGGCGCTGAAACGCGCCCGCGCCGCGCGTCAGCCGCTGGAGCTTGACCTGCCCGAACGGCGCATCGTGCTGACGGACGATGGCAAGGTCGCCTCGGTCGCCTTCCGTGACCGCCATGACGCGCACAAGCTGATCGAGGAATTCATGGTGCTGGCGAATGTCGCCGCCGCCGAAGACCTGATCCGCCTGCGCCGCCCGCTCTTGTTCCGCGTGCATGAGGAGCCGAGCCCCGAAAAGCTCGAGGCCCTGCGCGAGGTGGCAGAGGCCTCGGGCTTCACGCTGGCCAGGGGGCAGGTGTTGCAGACCGCGCATCTCAACCGGCTTCTGGCGCAGGCCGAGGGGTCGGATTTCGGCGAACTGCTGAACATCAGCACGCTGCGGTCGATGCCGCAGGCCTATTACCACCCGGAAAACTTCGGCCATTTCGGGCTGGCGCTGAAGGCCTATGCCCATTTCACCTCGCCCATCCGCCGCTATGCCGATCTGATGGTGCATCGCGCGCTGGTCACCGGGCATGGCTGGGGCAAGGACGGGCTGAGCCCGCAGGACATCGAGATGCTGGAAGACACCGCCCAGCACATCAGCGATGCCGAACGCCGCAGCATGGCCGCGGAACGCGACACGACCGACCGCTATCTGGCCGCCTACCTGTCGGACCGGGTGGGGGCGGAATTCCCCGGCCGCATCTCGGGCGTGACCCGCTTCGGGCTGTTCGTGAAGCTGGACGAGACCGGCGCCGACGGGCTGATCCCGATCCGCACGCTGGGCCGCGAGTACTTCCACTTCGACCCCGGCAGCCAGACGCTGATGGGGGCCGACACCGGGCTGACCCTCTCGATCGGCCAGCGCGTCACCGTGCGGCTGAACGAGGCCGTGCCGGTGACCGGCGGGCTGATGCTGGAACTGCTGGCGGTCGATGACGCGGCGCTGCCGCGCGGGCCGGGCACCAAGGGTCGCCGGATCGCGCGCAAGCCGGGCGCGGCCAAGGCGCGGTCGGCCAAGCTCGAGCGCAAGGTCAAGCGCACGCGCCGGTAGCCGGCGGTCGCCTGCCGAGCGGCGCCTCGGCGCTTCCGGCGCGGGGGGCTTCGCGCTACACTCGGGGCAAAGGCAGGCCGGGGCACACCGGCGACAAGACCCGCGAGGCAAGAGCATGCGTTCCCTTCTGACAGCACTGGGGCTGATCGCCCCGCTTCTGGCGCCCGGACTTGTCGCGGCGCAGGCCGTCACCCGTTCCGCCATATCCGAAAGCGCCATGTCATCCGATCTCGTCTCTGACCAGGGGTTCCAGCAATGGGTGCAGGGGTTCCGCCCCCGGGCGCTGGCGGCGGGCATCCGGCCGCAGGTCTTCGACGCGGCCTTCCGCGGCGTCCACCTGAACCCCGAGGTGCTGGCCCGCGACCAGAACCAGGGCGAGTTCACCAAGACGATCTGGGATTACCTCGATTCCGCCGTGTCGCCGCAACGGGTGGCCGATGGTCAGGCGGCGCTGCGCAAATATGGCCGGGTCCTCGGCCAGATCGAGGCGCGCTACGGGGTCGACCGGCACGTTGTGGTGGCGATCTGGGGAATCGAGAGCAACTACGGCACCCGCCGGGGCAACATGCCGCTGATCCAGTCGCTGGCGACGCTGGCCTATGACAGCCGCCGCGGCCGGTTCTTCGAGGGGCAGTTGATCGACGCGCTGAAGATCATCCAGCACGGCGACGTGACGCCCGCGGCGATGACGGGCTCGTGGGCCGGGGCGATGGGGCACACGCAGTTCATGCCCTCGTCCTACCTCGGCTACGCGGTGGATTTCCGCGGCGATGGCAGGCGCGACATCTGGTCGGACGACCCGACCGACGCGCTGGCCTCGACCGCGGCCTACCTGGCCCATTTCGGCTGGCAGCGGGGCGCCCCCTGGGGGCTCGAGGTGACGCTGCCGCGCGGCTTCGACTACACGCAAAGCGGCCATCGCGTCACCAAGACGGTGGCGCAATGGGCGGCGCTGGGGGTGCGGCCTGCGCGCGGGGCGCGGCTGCCCGGCGACGGGCCCGCCCAGCTTCTGCTGCCCGCCGGGGCGCAGGGCGCGGCGTTCCTCGTGTTCCGCAACTTCGACGTGATCGGGCGCTACAACACCGCCGACGCCTATGTGCTGGCGGTGGGCACCCTGGCCGACCGGATCGCGGGCAAACCGCCGCTGGTCGCGGGCTGGCCGCGCGATGACCACGCGCTGACGCTGGCCGAACGGATCGAGATGCAGGACAGGCTGACCGCCGCGGGCTACGACACGCAAGGCAGCGACGGGATGATCGGGCCGAACACCATCGCCGCGGTGCGGGCGTTCCAGCGGTCGCAGGGGCTGGTGCCGGATGGCTATGCCTCGTTCGACATCCTGCGGCGTCTGCGCTGAGCCATGCTGGATGCCGCCGCGCGCCGGGTCATCGACCCACCGCTGAACGCGCTGGGCCGACGGCTGGCCGCCCGCGGGATCAGCGCCGACGCGGTGACGCTGGCCGGGCTGGCGCTGGGGCTGGTGGCGGCGGGGCTGGTGGCGGCGGGCCTGCCCGGCCCGGCCCTGCTGCCGCTTCTGGCCTCGCGGCTGGCCGACGGTCTGGATGGCGCAGTGGCCCGCGCGGGGCGGGGCAGCGATTTCGGCGGATACCTCGATATCGTCGCGGATTTCCTGGTCTATGGCGCGATCCCCTGCGCCTTCGTGCTGCATGACCCCGGCGCGAACGGGGCGGCGGGGGCGTTCCTGCTGCTCAGTTTCTACGTCAACGGCGCAACCTTCCTGGGCTATGCGGTGATGGCCGAACGCCACGGCCAGACCACCAGCGCGCGGGGGGTGAAATCGCTCTATTTCTCGGCCGGGTTGCTGGAGGGCACCGAGACGATCGCCTTCCTGATGCTGCTTTGCCTCTGGCCTGCGGGCTTCGTGCCGCTGGCCTGGGCGTTCGGCGTGCTCTGCTTCCTGACCGCGGTGCAGCGGGTGTGGGCGGCGCGGCGGGTGTTCGGGGGCTGAGCCATGCGCGCCTTTGCCATCGCCGCGGTCCTGGTCCTTGCCCTGTCGCTGGCGGTGCTGGCCGGGTTCCTGATGAACGCGGGGCCGCTCTGGCACATCGACGCGGCGCCGCGGCTGGCCCCGCTGCCCGCCGCGCTGGTCGATCTGGCGCTGATCGCGGGCTTCGGGGTGCAGCATTCGGGCATGGCGCGGCGCGGCGTCAAGCGCGCTCTGCGGCTGCCCGCCGGATGGGAACGCGCGGCCTATGTGCTGACCTCGAGCCTTGCGCTGATCCTGGTCTGCGCGCTCTGGCAGCCGCTGGCGGGCCGGGTCTGGGACGCCGGGCCCGTGGCTGGGGCGGCGCTTGGGCTTCTTGGCGCGGCGGGGCTTGTGCTGGCCGGGCTGGCCGCGATGGCGATCGACGCGCCCGCGCTTCTGGGCCTGCGGCAGGCGGGCGTGGTGGCGGGGCCGGGGCAGACCGGCTTCGTCGTTCCGGCGCTCTACCGGCGGGTGCGGCACCCGATCTATCTGGGCACGCTGGTCGCCCTGTGGGCCGTGCCGCAGATGAGCCTGGGCCATGCCCTCTTTTCCGCGGCGCTCAGCCTTTACACGCTGATCGGCCTGAGGCTGGAAGACCGCGACCTGCGCCGCAGCTTTGGCGCGGCCTACGCACGCTATGCCGCGCGCGTCCCGGCCCTGATCCCCCGGCTTCGCCCCCGCGAAGATGATTGACAGTTCTTGTCAGGTTTTCGTAGAAGAGGGCTACGGGCCGAAGGAGTCGCGGCATGCAGCACCAGAACAGCTTTGACGGGCGGCCCACGGTTCCCCTTGGTCGGGCCCTGAAGGGCTTTCGCGGCGAAATCGCCCGGATCGCCGCAGACACCACCGTGTCCAGCCTCTCGGCCGACGAGATCGAACGCCGCCTGATCGAGCTTGGCTTCGTCGAAGGCGCCGAGGTGCAGATCCTGCACGAGGGGCTGTTCGGCCACGATCCGATCGCCGTGCGCGTCAACGGTGCCACCGTGGCGCTGCGGCGGCGCGAGGCGATGGCGATCCTCGCCTACTGAAAGGCCCGAGATGAACGACCAGTCCGAGGTGGGCAGCGCGCGTTTCGCGCTGGTCGGGGTGCCGAACTGCGGCAAGACGGCGCTGTTCAACCAGATGACCGGCAGCCGCCAGAAGGTCGGCAATTACGCGGGCGTCACGGTCGAACGCAAGGTTGGCACCGCGCGCACCCCGGCAGGCTGCAAGGTCGACGTGGTGGACCTGCCCGGCACCTATTCGCTGCGCGCCCGCAGCCCGGATGAAGAGGTCACGCGCGACGTGATCATGGGCCGCCGCGCCGGCGAGGCCGCCCCCGACCTGCTGATCTGCGTGGCCGATGCCACCAACATGCGCGCCGCGCTGCGGCTGGTGCTGGAACTGAAGCAGGTCGGGCGGCCGATGCTGCTGGTGCTGAACATGATCGACATCGCCCGCTGGCGCGGGATCGAGATCGACACCGACGCGCTGGAAGCCGCGCTGGGCCTGCCGGTGGTGACCGCCACGGCGGTGCGCAAGGCCGGGATGGAGGCGCTGTGGGCGCGGCTCGATGCGCTTCTGGCCGCGGGGATCGCGGCGCCCGCGCCATCGGTCTGGGCGGAACCCAGCGCGCATGACCTGCGCACCGCCCAGCGCGAGGCCGACCGCATGGTCGCCCGCGCCGTCCGCCACCCGGCCCGCCCCGATACCGTGACCGCCCGGATCGACAGCGTTCTGCTGCATCCGGTGGCGGGTATCCTGTGCCTGCTTGGGCTTCTGTTCATCATGTTCCAGGCCGTCTTCACCTGGGCACAGCCGCCGATGGACCTGATCTCGGCAGGCTTCGACGCGCTGGGCACGCTGGTGCGCGATGTGGTGCCCGACGGGCTGGTGCAAAGCTTTCTGGTGGATGGGGTGATTTCCGGCGTGGGCAGCGTGCTGGTGTTCCTGCCGCAGATCCTGATCCTGTTCCTGTTCATCCTGCTGCTGGAGGATCTGGGCTACATGGCCCGCGCGGCCTTCCTGATGGACCGGATCATGGGCGGCGCCGGGCTGCACGGGCGGGCGTTCATTCCGCTGCTGTCGTCCTTCGCCTGCGCGATCCCGGGGATCATGGCCGCCCGCGTCATCGACAACCGGCGCGACCGGCTGACCACGATCCTCGTTGCGCCGCTGATGACCTGTTCCGCCCGCATTCCGGTCTATACGCTCATCATCGGCGCCTTCATCCCGGCCCGCACGGTGGCCGGGGTGCTCAGCCTGCAGGGGCTGGTGATGTTCGGGCTGTATGCGGCCGGAATCGTCTCTGCACTGGCGGTTTCGGCGGCGGCGAAGTTCCTGTTCTGGCGCCGCGACCCCACGCCGCCCTTCATGCTCGACCTGCCCGACTACAAGCTGCCGCAAGCGAAAAGCATCCTGATCGGGCTGTGGACGCGGGCCTACATGTTCCTGAAGCGGGCGGGGACCACGATCTTTTCCATGACCGTGCTGATCTGGCTTCTGGCGACCTTTCCGCTGCCGCCGGCCAATGCCACGGACCCCGCGATCACCTACAGTTTCGCCGCGATGCTGGGCAACCTGATCCACCCGCTGCTGGCGCCGGTGGGGTTCAACTGGCAGATCAGCGTCGCGCTGATCCCCGGCATGGCCGCGCGCGAGGTGGCGGTGGCGGCCCTTGGCACCGTCTATGCGTTGCAGGGCGGCGGGGATCAGGCCGTGGGGCTTGCGCTGGCCCATAGCTGGAGCCTGGCGACGGCGCTGGCCTTCCTGGCCTGGTACATCTTCGCGCCCCAATGCGCCTCGACCCTGGCCGTGATCCGGCGCGAGGCGGGCGGGGCGAAATGGATGTGGATCACCTTCGGCTACATGCTGGCGCTGGCCTATGTGGCGGCCTTCGTGACCTATCACATCGCCGTGATGTTCGGCGCGGGCTGAGGGGCTGGCATCCGCCGCCGATCCGCGTCACTCTGCCGCCATCAAGCGGAGAGTGAGCCATGAAGAACACCGACAGGATCTGGGATCTGGTCGAGGAACGACGCGCGACCTATCGCGCGCTGGCGGACAGGGTCTACGAAACCCCCGAGATCGCCTATACCGAATACGCCTCGTGCGACGCGCATGAGGAGCAGCTGCGCGCGGCGGGTGCGCGGGTGGAACGCGGCGTGGCGGGCATTCCCACCGCCGTGGTGGGCGAATGGGGCGGCGGCGGGCCGGTCATCGCGATCCTGGGGGAATATGACGCGCTGCCCGAACTGGGCCAGGAACCCGGCGTGGCCGAGGAACGCCCGACCGGCGGGCCGGGGCATGGCTGCGGCCACAACCTGCTGGGCTCGGCCGCGATGATGGCGGCCTCGGCACTGGCGGACTGGCTGAAGGAAACCGGCACGCCGGGGACGGTGCGCTATTACGGCTGCCCGGCCGAGGAAGGCGGCGCGGCCAAGACCTTCATGGTGCGCGCCGGGCTCTTCAAGGATGTGGACGCGGCGATCACCTGGCACCCCGCCAGCCTGAACGGGGTGGATGACGCGGTGTCGCTGGCCAATACCCGGATCGACTACACCTTCTACGGCCGCGCCGCCCATGCCGCCGCCGCGCCGGAACTGGGCCGCTCGGCGCTGGATGCGGTGGAGTTGATGAACATCGGCGTCAACTACATGCGCGAACACATTCCCGACGATGCGCGCGTGCATTACGCCTATCTGGATGCGGGCGGGGTGGCGCCGAACGTGGTGCAGGCCAAGGCCACGGTGCGCCAGTTGATCCGCGCGCGCGATCTTCCGGGCCTGCGCGACCTGATCGCTCGGGTCAACAAGATCGCCGACGGCGCCGCGCTGATGACCGAGACGCGGGTGGAACGCCGGGTGGTGTCGGGCGTGTCGAACCTGATGGGCAATACGGTCATGTCGCGGGTGATGCAGGCGGCCTTCGACCGGCTGGGGGCGCCGCCCTTCGACGCCGACGACCGCGCCTTTGCCGAAAAGATCCGCGCCACGCTGACGCCCGACCACATCGCCGCCGCCTTCCGCGAGATGCGCCTGCCGGTGCGGGCGGATCTGCCGCTGGCCGATTTCGTGGCGCCGCTGGACCGGCCGTCGAGCACGGGGGGCGGCTCGACCGACGTGGGCGATGTCAGCTGGGCCGTGCCGCTGGTCGAGGCGCGGGTGGCCACCTGCGCGCTCGGCACGCCGTTCCACACCTGGCAACTGACGGCGCAGGGCAAATCGGGGATGGCCTACAAGGGCATGGAACACGCGGCAAAGGTCATGGCCGCCACCGCGCGGACCCTGTTCGAACAGCCCGACACGCTGGCCGCCGCCAAGGCCGAACACGCGGCAAGGCTGGCGGTGACGCCCTATGTCTGCCCGATGCCCGACGAGGTGAAACCGCCGCTGCGGCCGCGGGCAGCGTAAGGGGCCTCTGCGTGGGGTGCGCAATGAATGCGCACCCTACCTGTTGCGATGGTGTCGCGGCATACCCCGTAGGGTGCGCCTTCATTGCGCAGCCGATGGGCCACGCCCCTCAGCTCGATTCCAGATACGACCGGCCCAGCCGGGCCTGCTTCATCGCCAGCCCCAGCAGGTGGAAGGCATTGACCGACGAGAAGCCGCGCGCGCGGTTGGCGGCGCCGAATTCGAACAGCGTGCGCTGCTGGAAGAACAGGAACTGGTAGGCGTCGCGCAGGCGGGTGGTCTTGTCCCAGATGTGGGTAGCCTCGGACCCCGCGCCGTTCACCTCGATCAGGTGGAAGTTGCGCCCGGCCTTCAGGTCTTCCAGGCTGTCATAGCGCACGTCGAAGCGGCCGAAGTAGAATTCCGGCATCCCCTGCGAGATGGCGTCGAACCGCTCTTCCATCTCGCGGGTGATATGCTTGCGGCCGTCCTGGAAGATCGCACCGCGGCAGTGGTTTCCGGTGAAGACCAGCGGAAAGATCTCGCCCGGCTCCAGCACCCGATCCTTCTGGCTGGCGTGGCGGGCCAGGTAGATGTCCTTGATCTTGCCCGCGCGGGGGTCGGCCTCGATCAGCTGTTCCAGCGTCGAGGCACCGTCGCCCACCACTTCGGGGAACAGCTTCAGCGTGACCGAGACGATGCGCCCCTTCGGCTCGCCCGGGGCGCGGATGTAGAAGATGCCCGCCTCGTTCCGGGCGGTAATCAGCTTCTGGAAGATGATCCGTTCGCGCCGGGGGAAGTTGGTCAGGTAGTGATCGAGGTCGGCCACCGTGCGCACGATCCGCACGCCCGCGCCGCGGCAGCCGATGTCGGGCTTGGCGACGAAGGGAAACTCGATCCCCGCGGTTTCCAGCGCGGCCAGCGCCTGCGGCAGGTCGGCCGAGGGTGCGCCCGAGGCCGTGCCGACCGAGAAGCAGGTATAGGGCGCGACCCAGCGGTTCCCCTCGCGGCCAAGCTGGGACAGGATCTCGAACTTCGATTCGCCCACCAGCCCGCCGGCCTGCATGCCGGGGTTGGCCAGCGTCGGCAGCGTGATCGACCGGTAGCGCACGGCAAGCCCGACCCATTGCAGGATCATGGGGATGTAGAAGAACCGGGCGGGCCACAGCTCGAATGCGGAAAAGGCCGCGTCGGGGGCGGCGTCACGGTCCAGCAGGCGGCGCATCCAGGCGCGGGGGTCGAGTGCCGATGGGTTCATTCCTGTCCGTCCTTGCCGCTGAAGCGGCGTGCCTGGCGCCGGGCGATATACTGGCTGATCCCGAGAAAGGCAGCAACCACGGCGATACCGATGGGCCAGCGCCAGGCTCCGAATTGGGTCATGATCACGTGTCCCGCCCCAAGCGCGAAGGTGAACAACAGCGATGTCCAGATCAAGGTAGCGACGATTACCGCCAAGGCAAAGCGGATAAACGACATTCCCAGAAATCCGCAGGCGGTGTAGGTCGGAAGCCTCGCCCCCGGCAGGAACCGGACCGAGATCACCGCGCCGATCAGCCGGGTGTTCAGCCAGTCTTGCATCCCCCGCGCGCGGTCGGTCGCCACCCAGCGGCGGGCCCAGGGGTGGCGGGCGGCAAAGCGGCCAAGCATGAACAGCCCGATGTCGCCCAGCGCGATCCCCACGAAGAGGCTGCCCAGCGCCACCGGCAGGGCGGCATGGCCGTCGGCCACAGCCAGCGCGGCCAGCACCGCCGCCGCATCCTCCAGGATGAAGCTGGACAGCACGATGCCGAAGAAGACAACAAGCGGGTTCTGCGTGCCTTCGACCAGCAGGGTCAGATCTTGCGTCAGCGCCGACATGAAGCCCCGCACCCCTGCGGGCGGGCTTGCCTGACCGATGTCGCCTGCATCTGTGCCTGCCCTGCCCCGGTTCCGCCGTTCACGCTGGACAGGCTTTTAGCCGAGCGGGCTCCGGCGAGCAAGCCTGCGCCCCCGCGTCCCCCTGCGGCAGAAGGCCGTGACCCAGCCCGCCGCGGTCGTCGAAGACAAAGCAGCGGCCCCGCCACAGGCTTTCCGCGGGCGGAATCTGGTCCAGATAGGCCAGGATGCCGCCCTGCAGGTGAAAGACCTGTTCCACCCCATCGCCCCGCAGGAAGCTTGTCGATTTCTCGCAGCGGATGCCGCCGGTGCAGAACATCGCGATCCGCTTGCCCGCGAAGCGGTCGCGATTGGCCCGCCACCAGGCGGGAAAGTCGCGGAAGCTGGCAGTGCCGGGGTCGATGGCGCCCGCGAAGGTGCCCTCGGCCACCTCATAGGCGTTGCGGGTGTCGATCACCGCCACGTCGGGCGCCGCGATCAGGGCGTTCCAGTCGGCGGGGGCCACATACTGGCCGGTCGCGGCGCGCGGGTCCACCTGCGGCTGGCCCAGCGTCACGATCTCGCGCTTCAGGCGGATCTTCAGACGGCCGAAGGGCATGGTCCGGGCCCGGCTTTCCCGCGGCACAAGATCCGCGCAGCCGGGCAGCGCGCGGATATGGGCCAGCACCGCGGCAATGCCCTCGGCCGGCCCCGCGATGGTGCCGTTCAGCCCCTCGGGCGCCAGGATCAGCGTGCCGCGCACCCCTGCGGCGGTACAGGCGGCGCGCAGAGGGCCCGCCAGCGCGGCCGGATCGGCAAAGGGGGTGAAGCGGTACAGGGCGGCAACGGTCAGCATGGCGGCTCTTACCCCCGCGCGGGCCCTGCGGGCAAGGGCCGGGCATTGACGCGGTGACGCCTGCAACTTAGGCAACTGCGGTAACCTTGAAAGGATGCCGGCCATGCGCCCTGCCAGCGATGCCCTGATCGTGATCGACGTGCAGAACGATTTCTGCCCCGGCGGTGCGCTGGCGGTGGCGGGGGGCGATGCCATCGTGCCGCGGATCAACGCGCTGATGGCCGATTTCCCGGTCAGGGTGCTGACGCAGGATTGGCACCCGGCCGACCATGCCTCGTTCGCGGCGAACCACCCGGGCGCGACGGCGTTTTCCGAGGTGGACATGCCCTACGGCCGGCAGGTGCTGTGGCCCACCCATTGCGTGCAGGGCACGCCGGGGTCGGCGTTCCACCCGATGCTTGCGACCGACGCCGCCGACCTGATCCTGCGCAAGGGCTTCCGCGCCGCGATCGACAGCTATTCGGCGTTCTTCGAGAATGACCGGACCACGCCCACCGGGCTGGAAGGATACCTGCGAACCCGGGGGGTGACGCGGCTGACGCTCTGCGGGCTGGCCACGGATTACTGCGTGGCGTTCTCGGCGCTGGATGCGGCGCGGCTGGGGTTTGCCGTCACGGTGCTGACGGGGGCCTGCCGGGCGATCGACCTGAACGGGTCTATGGCCGCGATGGATGCCGCGATGCGCGCCGCGGGCGTGGCACTGGAGCCCTGAGATGGTCGACATTGCCACCCGCGTCTATGACCACAAATGGAAGATCGACCCGATCATCCGGTCGCTGATCGACACCGATTTCTACAAGCTGCTGATGTGCCAGTCGGTGTTCCGCAACCGGCCCGACACCACCGTCACCTTCTCGCTCATCAACCGCACCACCTCGATCCGGCTGGCCGAACTGATCGACGAGGGCGAACTGCGCGAGCAGTTGGACCATATCCGCACGCTGCGGCTGTCGCGCGGCGAAAGCACCTGGCTGCGCGGCAACACCTTCTACGGCAAGCGCCAGATGTTCCGCCCGGATTTCATGGAGTGGTTCGAGGGGCTGCAACTGCCCCCCTACCATCTGGAAAAGCGCGACGGACAGTACGAGCTGACCTTCGAGGGCAAGTGGCCCGAGGTCATGCTGTGGGAAATCCCGGCGCTGGCGGTGCTGATGGAACTGCGCTCGCGCGCGGTGCTGAAGGACATGGGGCGGTTCGAGCTTCAGGTCCTTTATGCCCGGGCGATGACGAAGCTGTGGGAAAAGGTCGAAGGGCTGCGCCGCATCTCCGACCTGAAGATCGCCGATTTCGGCACCCGGCGGCGGCATTCCTTCCTGTGGCAGGACTGGTGCGTGCAGGCGTTGCAGGAAGGGCTGGGGCAGGCCTTCATCGGCACCTCGAACTGCCTGATCGCCATGCGGCGCGAGGTCGAGGCGATCGGCACCAACGCGCACGAACTGCCGATGGTCTATGCCGCGCTGGCCGAAAGCGACGCCGAGCTGGCCGAGGCGCCCTATCGGGTGCTGGCCGACTGGCACGAGGAACACGAAGGCAACCTGCGCATCATCCTGCCCGACACCTATGGCACCGAAGGCTTCCTGGCCCATGCGCCCGACTGGCTGACCACCTGGACCGGCATCCGCATCGATTCCGGCGACCCGGTCGAGGGGGCAGAGACCGCGATCCGCTGGTGGACCGCGCGTGGTGAAGACCCGCGGCAGAAGCTGGTGATCTTTTCCGACGGGCTGGACGTGGACAGGATCGAGGAACTGCACGCCCGCTTTGCCGGGCGGGTGAAGGCCAGCTTCGGCTGGGGCACGCTTCTGACCAACGACTTCCGCGGGCTGGTGGCGGGCGACAGGCTTGCGCCGTTCAGCCTGGTGTGCAAGGCGGTGTCGGCCAACGGGCGGCCCACGGTGAAGCTGTCAGACAACCCCAACAAGGCGATGGGCCCGGCCGACGAGATCGCCCGCTACAAGCGGGTGTTCGGCGTGGGCGCGCAAACCCCGCGGGCCGTCGTGGTCTGACGCGCCCCGCGCGGGGGGCGCAATCGCGCGGCACTCAACGCCCCGCCAGAAAGGCGCGGGCACGGGACGCCGCGCGTTCGGCATAGGTGCGCAGCAGCGGCGCGCCGGGCGGCAGCCGCGGCACCGCCCAGCCGCAGGAGGCCAGGCACCGCAGCAGCACGAACAGCGGCAGATCGGCCGGGTTCAGCGGACGATGGCGGGCGTATCCTTCGGCGGCGGCGGCCAGCAGGTCGGACCAGTGCGGCTCGATCAGGTTCTGGATCATCAGCGTGCCCAGATCGTAGGCGCGAAAGCCGTAGCCCGAATCATCGAAATCGATCAGCCGGATCGCGGCGCCGTCCAGCAGCAGGTTTTCCCGCATCAGATCGGCATGGATCAGCCCGTAATCGGCCCCGGCGGCCGCCAGCGCATCCAGCCGGCGGCGCGCCTCGGCGCGGGCGTCCTGCAGCAGCGCGGCCTCGGCGGGGGTCAGGGCTGGGTTTTCCCAGAACCGCCCCCACAGCGGAACCTCGCCCAGCAGCCCTTCGGCATCCCAGGCCGGCCGGGTGAAGCCCGGGGGCAGCGCCAGCCCATCGGTCGCCGTATGAAGGCCCGCCAGCAGCGCGCCGATCCGCGCGAAGGTGTCGGCCTGCGCGGCGGGCGTTCCGGTCAGCGGCACCCAGGCCTGGCCCAGCGGCACCCCCGGCAGCCATTCCACCACCGAGGCCAGGCGGCCGGTCGACAGCACCGCCAGCAGATCGCCCGCGCGCGTCGGCACCGGGCGCGGCACCGGCAGGCCCGCGGCGGCCAGCCCCTCGGTCCAGACCAGTTCCGACCGGATCGCGGCGGCGCTCTGGTAGCCCCTGCGGTGCAGGCGCAGGGCGGCAGGCGCGCCGCCGGGAAGGGTGACCGCATGAACCGCGTTTTCCCGGTCGTTGACCAGGCGGGCGTCGACCGCGCCCCAGGCCGCCAGCGCCTCGGCCGCCTCGGTCATGCGGGCAGGGCGGCCAGCGCCGCGGCCAGCGTTTCGGCCAGATGGTCCGCATTGGCGCGGCTGAAGGGCATGGGCGGGCGCATCTTCAGGGTGCCGCCGCCGGGGCCGATCTTGTTCAGCAGGATGCCGCGGCGGCGCATCTCTTCCACCAGCGCGGCCACGAAGGCGGTGGCGGGGGTGGTGGTGCCGGGTTCCACGAACTCGACCCCGAAGAACAGCCCCGCGCCCCTGACATCCGCGATGCGCGGATGGCGAAGGCTGCGCAACTGCGCCAGCGCATGGGCGCCGACCTCGGCCGCAGTCTGCTGCAACCCCTCGTCCTCGATCACGTCCAGCGTGGCAAGGGCTGCGGCGCAAGACACCGGGTTGCCGCCAAAGGTGTTGAAATAGCCGAAGGCCTCGCGGAAGGCGGCCATCACCTGCGGCCGCGCCGCCACCGCCGCGACGGGGTGGCCATTGGCCATCGGCTTGCCCATCGTCACCACGTCGGGGGTGAACCCAAGCCATTCATGGCCCCAGAAATGGCTGCCCAGGCGGCCAAAGCCCGGCTGCACCTCGTCCGCGATCAGGATGCCGCCCGCGCGGCGCACGACCTCGACGGTGGGGGCCAGAAAGCCTGCGGGCAGCGCGGGAAACCCCTCGTTGGCGAAGAACGGACACAGGATGAGGCTGGAAAATCCATGCCCCGCCGCCTCCAGTTCCGCGATGGCGCGGGCGACATGGGCGGCGAAGGCGGTGCCGTCGTCGGGCGCGCGCAGGGTGTCGGGGGCGGGGACAAGGCGGATGTTCGGCGGGTAACCCCCGATCGGCGGGCGGCGGGTGGACAATTGGCTGACCAGCGCCGTATTGCCGTGATAGGTGGCGTTGGTGGCGATCATGCCGGTCTTGCCGGTCACCGCCTGCCCCATCCGCAGCGCCACGTCATTCGCCTCGGACCCGGTACAGACCAGCATCAGCGTGGTCATCTCTCCCAGCCGCGCCACCAGCCGTTCGGCATAGGTCAGGATGCCCTCGTGCAGGTAGCGGGTGTGGGTGTTCAGCGTGGCCGCCTGGCGGCAGATGGCCTCGACCACCCGGGGGTGGCAGTGACCGACATGGGGAACGTTGTTGTAGCAGTCGAGGTAGCGCCTGCCGTCGCTGTCCCACAGCCAGACCCCCTCGCCCCGCACGATTTCCACTGGCGCTTCGTAGAACGTGGGCACGTTCGGGCCCAGCACGGCGCGGCGGCGGGCAAGCAGATCGTCGGTTCGGGTCATTCCTCGGCCTCGGTGGGGCGGGCGCGCAGCGATTTCACCGTGCCGCGCGCATCCTTGGCGGCCAGGCGGCGGCGTTGCGAGCCCAGGGTGGGGCGGGTGGCGATGCGGGCCTTGGGTGCGACCAGCGCGGCACGGATCATCTCGGTCAGCCGGTCGCGGGCCAAGGCGCGGTTGCGTTCCTGGCTGCGGGTTTCCTCGGCCCGGATGACGATGGCGCCATCCAGCGTCCAGCGGCGCCCCGCGATCCGCTTCAGCCGCGCCTTGACGGCGGGGGTCAGGTGCGGGCTGCGTTCGGCCTCGAAGCGCAGTTCCACCGCGGTTTCCACCTTGTTCACGTTCTGCCCGCCGGGCCCGGACGAGCGCGTAAAGCTCTCGGACAGTTCCCAGTCGGCCAGGTGAACGGTGTCGGTGACGCGCAACATGGCGCAAGCGTAGCGGAGCGTTCGGCAAACCGGAAGGGTCGCCGCTTGCCCCGTCGCGCGACCCCGTAGATGATCACGCAAAAGAGGAGCGTGCATGGACATCCGCTGGTTGCAGGATTTTCTGGCCCTGGCCGAGCTGCGGAATTTCACCCGCGCGGCCGAATTCCGCAACCTGTCGCAGGCGGCGTTCTCGCGCCGGATCCAGTCGGTGGAACATTGGGTGGGCACCGCGCTGGTGGTCAAGGGCTCGCAGCCCGTGCGGCTGACCGAAGCGGGCGAGCAGTTCCGCGAAGGCGCACAGGGCGCGGTGGAGCGGCTGCTGGAGGCGCGCGCCTCGATCCGGGGAAACCAGTTCGAGGTGATGAGCCAGGTCCGGCTGGCGATGCCGAACGTGCTGGCCCGCAGCGAGTTCCGCCGCATCCTGGGGCTGATCGGGCCGGGGGGGAAGGCGTCGTTCTCGGTCATTGTGGGCACCACGGCCGAGGTGGTGGCCCGCTATCTGGCCGGGGATGCCGATATCCTGCTGGCGCATGACTGCCCCGCCCTGCCCAGCCACGAAAGCCTGGCCCAGCAGGATCGCCTGGTGCTGCGCGCCGACCGTTTCCTGCCCTATGCGGCCCGCAGCGCGGGGGATTTCGGCTTTCCCGGCACCCCACGCGACCCGTTTCCGCTGATCGCCTATGCCCAGCGCGCCTATTTCGCCCAGTTGTTCGAACAGGTTCTGGCCCGCGCGGGCACCCGCCCCGTCTACAAGGTGGGGGTGCAGTGCGACATGTCGGATGTTCTCAAGGAAGTGATCGTGGCGGGCTTCGGCGTGGGCTGGCTGCCGGAAAGCACCGTGGATGCCGCCAGCGCCACCCAGATCGCCCCGGTGGGCGGGCCGGAATGGGCGCTTCCGCTGGAAATCTGCGCCTGGCGCCCCCGCCGCGCGGCCGGGCCGCCGATCGAGGCGGTCTGGCGCGCGCTGGCCGCGGCGGCCGCCCCCTCGCCCGCTGCATGAGTTATGCAGGCTTTGCATTGGACCGCGCGCCGCTTCTGGCGCACCTCGTCGGCATGGGAACGGAGAAGACCACCATGCAAATGCATATCCAGCCGCAGATGCGGCACGAGGAAGACAGCCTGGGCGCGATGGACCTGCCGCGGACCTGTCTCTGGGGCATACATACCCAGCGCGCGATCGAGAATTTCCCGATCTCCGGCATCCCGCTCAGCCATTTCCCCGAATTCATCCGGGCGCTGGCCTGGGTGAAGAAGGCCGCCGCGCGGGCCAACCACCGACTGGGCGTGCTGAGCGCGGGCAAGGCGCGGGTGATCGAGGAGGTCTGCGACGAGATCGTCGCCGGGCGCTGGCACGATGCGTTCCGGGTCGACATGATCCAGGGCGGCGCGGGCACCTCGACCAACATGAACGCCAACGAGGTGATCGCGAACCTGGCGCTGCTGCGCATGGGCCGACAGCCGGGCGACTATGCCGAGATGAACCCCAATGACGACGTGAACCGCAGCCAGTCCACCAATGATGTCTACCCCACGGCGATGCGGATGGCGATCGTGGCGCAATGCGAGCCGCTCCAGGCCGCGCAGCGCCACCTGGTCGAGGCGTTGCAGGAACGCGCGGCGGCCTTCGCGCATATCCGCAAGATCGGCCGCACCCAGTTGCAGGATGCGGTGCCGATGACGCTGGGGCAGGAATTCGCGGGCTATGCCACCACGATCCTCGAGGATGTCGAGATCATCTCGCGGCTGTCGAACCTGCTGCTGGAGGTGAATCTGGGCGGCACCGCGATCGGCACGCGGGTCAACACGCCCGAGGGCTATGCCGAGGCCGCGGTGGCCGAACTGGCCGAGGTGTCGGGCCTGCCGGTCAAGCTGGCCACCGACCTGATCGAAGCTTCCTCGGATACCGGGGCCTATGTCACCTTCTCGGGGGCGCTGAAGCGGATCGCGGTGAAGCTGTCGAAGATCTGCAACGATCTGCGGCTGTTGTCCTCGGGGCCGCGGTCGGGCTTCAACGAGATCCGGCTGCCCGCGGTGCAGGCGGGATCGTCGATCATGCCGGGCAAGATCAACCCGGTGATCCCCGAGGTGGTGAACCAGGTGGCCTTCCAGGTGATCGGCAACGACCTGACAGTGACGATGGCGGCCGAAGGCGGGCAGTTGCAACTGAACGCGTTCGAGCCGGTGATCGTGCTGAACGTGCTGCAATCCATGCGCATCCTGATGCAGGCGATGGACACGCTGGCCGACCGCTGCGTGGCCGGGATCGAGGCGAATGTGGCGCAATGCGAAGGGGCGCTGGAAAACAGCCTGGTGCTGGCCACGATGCTGGTGCCCCACATCGGCTATGCCAAGGCCGCCAAGGTCGCCAAGACCGCGCTGGCCGAGGGGGCCTCGGTGGCCGAGACGGCGGTGAAGCTGGGCTTCGGCACCGCCGAAGAGATCGCGGCGATGCTGCGCTGAGGCGGATGTGGAAAGGGCCGCACAAGCGTGCGGCCCTCCGAGTTCCAAGGAGATGGGCCAGTTAGGAGCAAGGCCCAATCAGCGGGTGTGTCGCCCGTGGGGCTGCCCTCAGGCGATGTCCCTCCTGACTGTCCGGACACCTCTCTCCAATATCACTCTCGACACTGGATCACCTCCTTTCGCTGGGTTGGCCTAGGGGTAGCCTGCCACAGATTTTGTGTTTGTCAAAAAGTTTTACGCTAGCTTTGCGATCATGCGCAAAACAACGGCGCGGTAGGGGATCAGTGATACCAAAGCCAGCGTCATCTTCACCGACCAGTCTGCCGCGGCCAGGCTGACCCACAGCGGAACCGCCGGGCCGACGCCCAGAAGCGGCTTGACCGCGTTCGCCCAGGACACGTCGTTCGACGGCTCAAGGAAGGTCAGCGCCGCGGCGAAGGCGATGGAAAAGAAGATCATCGTATCCAGCAGCGAGCCCACGAGCGAGGCCGCCAGCGGCGCGCGCCACCAGTCCAGCCGACGCAGGCGGTTGAAGACGGTGATGTCCATCAACTGCCCCACAAGGAAGGCCGTGCCGGAGGCCAGCGCGACGCGGTGGGTCACCAGCGGGCCGAACGCCCCGGTGATCTGGCTGCCGATGAACGAGCAGGCGATCCCCACGACAAAGCCCACCAGCACGACGCGGCGCGCCAGCCGGGGCCCGTGCAGGCGGTTCATCAGGTCGGTCACCAGGAAGGTGAACGGATAGGTGAAGGCACCCCAGGTCAGCCAGTCGCCCAGAAGGAACTGCACCAGGATGTTCGAGGCCACGACGATGGTGGCCATGGCAAGAACGCCAGGGATAAATGCGCGGGTCATCGGTGTTCCGTTTTGACAAGGTCGCGGAGACTTGGCCCGCCCCCGTGGCGGACGGCGCGCCATAGCCGTTGCGTCGGCGCCGATCAAGTCATTCCGTGATCCGGTATTCGACGATCTGCGTTTTCTGCAACCGGCTGAAGTTGTCGTCGGACACCAACGTCAGCCGGATCGCCCCCGCGGCGTCGCGCCAGACAGCGATGCCTTCCAGGTTGTCGTGCTGGCCCCAGCGGGTCTGCACCAGCACCTCGCCCGCATCGGCGCCGCCGGGGCCCAGCGTGAACCGCACCACCCGGCTGCGAAACCCGAACAGCGCGAAATCGCGTTCCAGCAGGTAAAGCCGCCCGTCGGGGCCGAAATCCGCGCCGGTGGGCAGAAAGCCGTCGGGCGGGCGCGGCAGGGTGGCGGGCTGATCCCAGCGGCCGTCGCGGAAGCGGTAAAGCGGCAGTGGCCCGCGTGCGGGGATGCCCTCGGGCGTGGTCCAGAGCCAGCCGTGCCGGTCGATCGCCAGCGCCTCGAACGAACGGTTGGCGGGCAGGCGGCGGACATCGGGGGGCTGCGGCAGCGCCCGGGGGATGCCGCCCGGGCGCGGGTATTCCAGCACGCGATGCACCCGCTCGAAGGCGATGAACAGGCGGCCATCGGGCGCCAGCGCCAGCCCCTCGGCATCGGCCTTCACCAGCGGCAACGGCTTGCCATCCTCGGCCCGCAGCCGTTGAACCGGGCCAAGGCTGACGCCGGTGATGCCACCGGCCGCATCGCGCACCAGGCTGCCCGCGGCGATCTGGCCGCGATCCGACAGCAGCACCATCTGACGCCCGTCGGCGCCGATCTCGATGCCGGAAAGGCCGCCGAAGGCCGGATCGACCCCGCGCCAGTCATAGCTGCCGACAAGTACGGCGCTGGCCGCCGCCGCAAGGCGGGGCAGCAGCAGCGCAAGGCTCAGCGCCGCGAAAGCAGGTTTGCGCATGGGGCAGACAGTTCCGGATGCAGGCCGCGCCGCGCCCCGCCAGCCCAGGGCTGCGGGGTCGCGTGCGGGGCGGGGGCGGCGGCGCGGATCACCCGGCCGCCCGGCGGCCGAAGTTCGGCACACCCCGCATCAGCCAGAGCCCCAGCAGGAACAGAAGGACGATGGGCGAAATGCCGATCTGCTGGCTGCCGCTGATCTCTGTCGCGCGGGCGACAAGGAAGGGGGCGATGAAGGTCGTGGCCTGCCCGGCAAGCTGATACAGACCGAAGCTTTCGGTCATCTTATCGGGTTTCGACAGGTGCACCATCAGCGTCCGGCTGGCCGCCTGCACGGTGCCCGCCCCCGCGCCGATCGCCACCCCGATCAGGTCGAAGGCGATCCGCGGCGCGCCGGGGCCAAGATCCATCCCCAGAACGGTGGTCTTGGTCACGCTCAACAGCGCGACGCCCGCCAGCGTCAGCACCACAAGGCAGGCGTTGATGACCGGCTTTGGCCCGAAGGCGCTGTCGGCCTTGCCGCCCAGCCAGGCAAAGATCGCCCCCGACACCGCCGCGATGATGCCGAAGATGCCGATATCCACGGTCGTAAGCCCCAGCGCCCCGGTCGCGTAGATGCCGCCAAAGACGAAGGTGCCGTTCAGCGCGTCGCGGTAGAGCATCGAGGCGATGAGATAGCGGAACAGATCGGGCTGCCCCGGCAGGCTGCGCAGCGTGGCGCGCAGTTCGGGCCAGGCCAGCCGCAGCGCCTGCCCGATCGAGGCACGTCCCGGGCGGCGCTGCTCGCGCGACCACAGGAAGAACGGCGCGATGAAGACGACGAACCAGATGGCGGTGAACGGGCCCACGAACCGCGTGCCCTCGCGCGTGGCGGCATCCAGCCCCAGCGCCGGCGGGTTGCCCAGAAGGGTCAGGCCGTTCGACTGTTCGACGAACAGCGTCAGCATCAGGACCAGCGCGATCACCCCGCCGACATAGCCAAAGCCCCAGGCCGAGCCCGAGATGCGGCCAAGTTCGTCGCGGCGGCCAAGTTCGGGCAGCATCGCATTGGCGAACATCGCCGACAGTTCGGTGGCGACAAGGCCCAGCGAGAAGAAGAGCGCGATGAACCAGATGTTGAAATCGCCCGGCGCCGAAAACCAGAGCGCGCCCGCCCCCACAACGTAGCACAGGCTGAAGACGGCGATGAAGCGCAGCTTGCCCCCCGCCTTGTCGGCCACCGCGCCCAGAAAGGGCGAGCCCAGCGCCACCAGAAGCCCGGCCACGGTGTTGACGTTGCCCCAGATCGATTGCGCCGTGGTGCCCTGCGGATAGAGCGAGGCGATGTAGGGGCCGAAGATGAAGGTCAGCAGCAGGGTGAAATAGGGCTGCCCCGCCCAGAAATAGAAGAACCAGCCCCAGATGCGGCGCCGTTGCGACGGTTCGGCCATGGTTCCCCCTCAGGCTGCGGTGGGGCGATGAAACAGGGAATGCCCGGGCCGCGCAAGCCGTCACATGGTGCGGGCGGGAGGCCAGGGGCGGGCGGCGTCGGCCTCGACCCAGGCGGCGGCCCAGGGCGGCAGGGCGGGGCTTTCGGCGGCATGGCCCAGCGCGCCGATCAGGTCGGCCGGGGGCACGATGCCCCGCGAACCGGTCACCGCCGAGCGGATCAGGATGTGGCTGGTGCAGTCGCCGTGGCGCCACAGGCTCTGCTCGATGTAGATGAACCGCGCATCCCAGCCGATCAGCCGCGTCTGCATCTCCAGCCGGTGAAAGGCGCGCACGCGGCGCCGATATCGCACCGAACTGCCCGCCACCGCCATCCCCCAGCCCTTCGCGCGCAAGACGCCATCCAGCCCCAGCCGCCGCGCGAAGGGCACGCGGCCCAGGTCGAACAGCGTCAGCGTGCGGCCGTTGTTCAGCTCCATCCAGGGGTCGATGTCCCACGGCAGGCAGGTGTGGCGCGACACATGGGTGCCAAACAGGTCCAGCGGCGGCAGGCGGCGGGCCCGCCGGTATTCGAGCCCGAGGCGAAGGAACGGATACATCGGCGGCTCCTGCGGAAGACGGCCTGCCGTGCCGCGCCGCCGCCGAAAGGTCAAGCCGCGACCTTGCGGCATCCCCCATCGCCCCCAGATGACATGCGAAGCGGTTGCCCTTTGCCGGGGCGGCCTGTAGCACGTTGCCACCCGCGCAAGGAGTTCGCGCCCGATGTATTCGCTGATGCAAATCCTGCTGACGATCCTGAACCTCGTCTACTTCGTCGTCATCGCCCATGTCATCATGAGCTGGCTGATCAACTTCCAGGTCCTGAACCTGCGCCAGCCGCTGGTCTACCAGATCTGGGACGGGCTGAACCGGCTGCTGAACCCGATCTACAGCCGGGTCCGCAGCGTCCTGCCCAGCACCGGCTCGCTGGATCTGGCGCCGCTGGTCGTGCTGCTGGCGATCTATGCGCTGCGCGTGGTGATCATGAACAACGCCATGATGCTCTACTGACGCCCGGATGCCCGACCCCACTGCCCTGCTGCATTCGGTCTTCGGCTTCCCCGGCTTTCGCCCCGGCCAGCAGGAGATCGTCGAGGCCGTCCTGGCCGGGCGCAACACGCTGGCCATCATGCCCACCGGCGGGGGCAAGTCGCTGTGCTACCAGTTGCCCGCGCTTTGCCGGGCCGGGGTGACGGTGGTGATCTCGCCCCTGATCGCGCTGATGCGCGACCAGGTGCGCGCCCTGCGCGAGGCGGGGGTCGAGGCGGGCGCGCTGACCTCGGGCAATACCGACGAAGAAACCGAAGGCGTGTTCCAGGCGCTGGACGACGGGCGGCTGAAGCTGCTTTACATGGCGCCCGAACGGCTCTCGGCCGGGGGAACGGCGGTGCTCTTGCGGCGCATCGGCGTGTCGCTGATCGCGGTGGACGAGGCGCATTGCGTCAGCCAGTGGGGCCACGATTTCCGCCCCGATTACCTGAAGATCGGCGAGCTGCGCCGCGCGCTGGGCGTGCCGCTGGCCGCCTTCACCGCGACCGCCGATGCAGAAACCCGGGCCGAAATCGTCACCCGGCTGTTCGACGGGGCGGCGCCGGCCACCTTCCTGCGCGGCTTCGACCGGCCGAACATCCACCTGGCCTTCGGGGTCAAGGACCAGCCGCGGCGCCAGATCCTTGATTTCGCCATCGCGCGGCGGGGGCAGTCGGGCATCGTCTACTGCGCCACACGGTCCAAGACCGAAGGGCTGGCGCAGGCCCTGCGCGAGGCGGGCCTGCCCGCGATCCATTATCACGGCGGGATGGAGGCCGATGACCGCAGGCTGGCAGAGACACGCTTTCAGCAGGAAGACGGTCTCATCGTGGCAGCGACTGTCGCCTTCGGCATGGGCATCGACAAGCCCGACATCCGCTGGGTCGCCCACGCCGACCTGCCGAAATCGATCGAGGCCTACTATCAGGAAATCGGCCGGGCCGGGCGCGATGGGGCGCCTGCCGAAACCCTGACGCTCTACGGCCCCGAGGATATCCGCCTGCGCCGGACCCAGATCGACGAGGGGCTTGCCCCGCCGGACCGCAAGGCCGCCGACCATGCGCGGCTGAACGCGCTTCTGGGTCTGGCCGAGGCGGTAGGCTGTCGGCGGCAGGTGCTGCTGGGCTACTTCGGCGAGACCTCGGCGCCCTGCGGCGCCTGCGACCTTTGCGATGCCCCGCCCGAGACCTTCGACGCCACCGAAGCGGTGCGCAAGGCGCTGTCGGCCGCGCTGCGCACGGGCGAAAGCTTCGGCGCGGGGCATCTGATCGACATCCTGACCGGACAGCCGACCGACAAGATCCGCCAGCGCGGCCATGATGCGCTGCCCACCTTCGGCGTGGGCCGCGACCTGACGAAGCCCGTGTGGCAGGCGGTGTTCCGGCAGATGATGGGGCGCGACCTGATGCGGCCCGACCCCGAACGCCACGGCGCGCTGCGCATGACCGACGCCGCGCGCCCGATCCTGCGGGGTGAAGCGACGATCCACCTGCGGCGCGACACGGTGCAGGCCAAGGCGCGCCCGGTCGTCAAGACGCTGGTGGCCGAGGAGGACGCGCCGCTTCTGTCGGCGCTGAAGGCCAAGCGGCGCGCGCTGGCCGAGGCGCAACGGGTGCCCGCCTATGTCATCTTCCCCGACCGCACGCTGATCGAGATGGCCGAACGCCGCCCCGAGACGCTGGACCAGATGGCGCAGATCACCGGGATCGGCGCGAAGAAGCTGGAAAGCTATGGCGCGACCTTCCTTGCCGTCATCACCGGCGCGCCGCCGGACGCGCTGCACCCCGCGCGGCGGCGGCT
This sequence comes from Pseudomonadota bacterium, assembly GCA_021845805.1. Lineage (GTDB taxonomy): Bacteria > Pseudomonadota > Alphaproteobacteria > Rhodobacterales > Rhodobacteraceae > Solirhodobacter. Next base: position 41,336 of record JAJZVD010000024.1, read on the forward strand.
GGCGGGGCGGGCCGAGGGCACGCTTTACGACCGGCTGCTGGCGGTGCAGGCCGACCTCTTGCGGGGGGCCGATGGCACCGAAAAGCCGCTGACCTGTTCGGCCGCGCTTCTGGCGCGCGTGGCCGAACTGCGCCCGCGCGATCTTGACGCGCTGGGGCGCATTCTGGGCGAACGGCGGGCGGAACGGTTCGGGTCGGCCTTTCTGGCCGCACTGGATGACGGCTGAGGGCTGGACAGCGCGCCCCGCCGCGCCACATCCGACGCAGATGAAGGAGGGACCCCGTGCTTGTGGTGATTTCGCCCGCCAAGCGGCTTGACTGGGCCGAGGTGCCCGTTGCGACAACGACGCCGGTCTTTGCCGATCAGGCGGTCGAACTGGCCGCGGTGGCGCGCGGGCTGGGGGTGGCCGAACTGCGCCGCCTGATGGGGATCAGCGAGGATCTGGCGCGGCTTAACCGCGACCGTTTCGCCGCCTTTGCCGCCGACCCCGCGCCCGAGGCACTGCGCCCCGCGGCCTTCGGCTTTGCGGGCGACACCTATGCCGGGCTCGAGACACGCACGCTCGATCCCGACGCGCTGCGCTGGGGGCAGGACCGGCTGCGCATCCTGTCCGGGCTTTACGGGCTTCTGCGGCCGCTCGACGCGATCCAGCCCTACCGGCTGGAGATGGGCAGCCGCCTGGCCACGCCGCGGGGGGCGAGCCTTTACGACTGGTGGGGCGACCGGATCGCCGCGCGGCTGACGGCCGAGGCCGAGGCGCTGGGAACCGATACGCTCGTCAACTGCGCCTCGGTCGAATATTTCAGCGCGGCCGACCGCCCCGCGCTGCGGCTGAAGGTGGTGACGCCGGTGTTCCTCGAGGCGCGTGGCGGCACCCAGGCGGTGGTCAGCTTCTGGGCCAAGAAGGCGCGCGGGGCGATGGCGCGGTTCATCCTGGAACACCGCCTGACCGACCCGCGCGACATCGACGGCTTCACCGCGGGCGGCTACCGGATCGACCCGGCGCAGTCCGACGCGACGCGGCGGGTCTTCGTGCGGCAGGCCTGAGCGGCGGATCGGCAACAGCGGTCTGCGACCACGGCCGGACAGGGCCGCATCGCCCGCCCCGGAGCACCCGGGGCACCGCTGCGCTCAGGCCGCCTCGATGTCGGCGCCCGCCTGCACCGGACGGGCGCCGGGCGGGCAATGGGCGGCGATTTCCCCGATGATGGCGGCGCGGCGCAAGGGCTTCGTCATGTAGCGGTCGATCCCCGCGGCCAGGATGCTTTCGGCGTCGCCCTCCATCGCATGGGCGGTCAGGGCGACGATGGGCACATGGCCACCCCTGGCCGCCTCTTGCGCGCGGATGTTGCGGGCGGCGTCGCGGCCATCCATGCCGGGCATCGAGATGTCCATGAAGATCAGGTCGGGGCGGAAGCTTTCGAACAGATCCACCGCCTCGCGCCCGTCGGCGGCGAAGGCCAGCTCGATGTCCAGATCGCGGGTCATCTTGCGGAACACAAGCTGGTTGGTGCGGTTGTCCTCGGCCGTCAGGACGCGCATCGCGCGGCTGGCCTGCGGGGCGGCGGGCGGGGCGCGTGTCAGCGATTGCAGTTGCACGAACAGGTCGCGCCGCAGCACCGGCTTCTGCAGGATCGCGGTCAGGTCGGCGCGGGCGGCGGGATCGTCGCGCACCGGGCCGGGGTGCGAGCTGAGCAGCAGGATCGGCACCGTCTGCCCCTGCGCGCGCAGCACACGGGCCAGCGCCGGGCCATCCATGTCGGGCATGTTGTGATCGGTCAGCACCACGTCGAAGGCGGGGCCCTGCGCCACGGCCTCCAGCGCCTCGGCGCCAGAGCGGCAGAGCGTCACCTCAAGCCCGTAGGTTTCCAGCTGGCGCTCCAGGATGCGGCGGTTGGTCAGCTGGTCGTCCACCACCAGCGCGTGGCGCAGAGCGATGGGGGCCGCGGCGGGGGCGCCGGGCTCCTCGGCCACCGGCAGGACGATCTCGAACCCGAAGCACGACCCCTGCCCCAGATCCGATTCCACCCAGATGGTGCCCCCCATCCGCTCGACCAGCCGCCGCGAGATCGCAAGGCCAAGCCCCGTGCCCTCGAAGCGGCGGTTCGACTGGTCCTCGACCTGGTTGAACTCGCCGAAGATGTGGCTCAGGTTCTCGGGCGCGATGCCGACCCCGGTATCTTCCACCGTCACATGCAGCTCATGCCGGCCCGGCCCGGCCTCGAAGCCGACCACGCGGATCAGCACCTGGCCACGGTCGGTGAACTTCACCGCATTGCCGATCAGGTTGGTCAGCACCTGGCGGATGCGGCCGGGGTCGCCCAGGAACCGGGTGGGCAGGAACAGGTCGAAATCGATCAGCAGGTCGATGCCCTTTTCCTGCACCACGGGCTGCATCAGCATCGCGATCTCGTGGATGCAGCGTTCCAGATCGAAGGGTTCGGGATGCAGCAACAGCTTGCCCGCCTCGATCTTGGAATAGTCCAGCACGTCATTGATGATAACCAGCAACGCCTCGCCCGACGACTTGATCGTTTCGGCGTAAAGCCGCTGTTCTTCCGACAGCGCGGTGTCGCAAAGCAGTTCGGCCATCCCCACCACCCCGTTCATCGGGGTGCGGATCTCGTGGCTCATGTTGGCAAGGAAGGCCGACTTGGCGCGGTTGGCGGCCTCGGCCCGTTCCTGCGCCTCGCGCAGCGCGGCCTCGCGCGTCATCGTCTCGGTGATGTTCAGCGCCAGCGAGACCATGTCGCCGTCACGGGCGCGGCGGTCGATCAGCTTGACATAGGTGCCGCTGGCAAACCGGATCACCATCGGTTCCACCGGATGCTGATCCCAGCGCGCCAGCATGGTGGCCACCCAGTCGTCCTCCGGGCGCCCGCCAGTGTCCACCAGCCCGGCCGCATGGCTCAGCCGCAGGATCTCTTCGTAGCCGATGCCGGGTTTCACCTGCGGAAAGTCCGCAAAGACCAGCAGATAGGCCCGGTTGGCGGCCACAAGGCGCCCCTGCGCGTCGAACACCGCAAACCCGTCGCGGATCGTCTCGATCGAATCCCACAGCCGGCGTTCGGCCATCACCGCCGCGGTGTGGGCGCGGTCCAGATCCGACAGATAACGGCTGTTCTGGCCCTTCAGCGTCTCGGCTTCCGACAGCGCGCTGCGCACGGCCAGGCGCTGTTCGACGATCTGGTTGGACAGCGCGCGGGCATGCAGCGCCAGCTTTTCGTTGGCCGCGAACAGTTCGCGCTGCTTGTGTTCCAGCATCCGCTCGGCCGCCAGCCGGGCGCGGCGTTCCTGGGCGAGTTTCTCTGCCAGCGTCATCGCGATTCTCCGCCGTTTCCCGCGGACCTTCGCCCAGCGAAGTGAACGGCCCCTTAACGGGCGGCAGATGCGGCAGATGTTGCCAAGCCCGCGGGCCGCGTGCGACCATCCGCCCGTCTGTCGTGGGAGGTGTGCGATGCGCCGGAGTCTGGCGGCCTTCAGTCTGCTTGCGGTTCTGGCGGCGCTGCCCGCCACGGCGCAGAACGCCCCCGTTCCCGACCGCCGCGCCGTGGTCACCACCGGGGTCGATCTGCCCGGCGGCGATCTGCGGACCCTCTTCGACACCACCGCCGAGGCCTGCCTGCGCGCCTGCCTGTCCGACAGCGCCTGCCACGCGCTGACCTTCAACAGCCGGGCGGGGTCCTGTTTCCCGAAAGGCACGCCGGGCAAGCCCGCGCCCTATGCCGGGGCGCTGTCGGGGCTGGTGGTCGCGATGCCCCCCGCCGATCTGGCCCGCGCCAGCCAGCGGCAGGCCGAGCTTTCGTTCCTGACCGCCGCGGATTTCGGCGCGGCCCACGCCCAGGCCGCGGCGCAGGGGCTGCGCTATGCCACGCCGGGCACCCCGCAGGACCAGCTTCTGGCCGAGGCGCGCGCCACGGCGGCCGCGGGCGACCCCGCCCGCGCGGCCGAGGCCGAGGGCGCCGCCGTGGCGCAAAGCGACGCGGCCGATCAGTGGGTCGAGTTTTCCCGGCTGCTGGACCTTGCCGCCGCCGACAGCCGCGCGACCTCGCCCGACGATCTGCGCGCGCAGGCGGTGTCGGCGGCGGTGAACGGCTATCTGCGGGCAGAGGCGGCGGGGCTGCGGGCCAGCGCGCTGGTGCGGATGGCGCAGGCGCTCGAGGCCGCGGGGCGCGGGCGCGACATGATCCCGGCGCTGAAGCTCGCGCAGGCCGTGGCGCCCCGCGACGAGACCGCGGCGATGCTTGACACCGCGATCGGCCAGTATGGATTCCACATCACCGATCAGCAGGTCGAGGCCGACAGCGCCCGCCCGCGGATCTGCGCGGTGTTCTCGTCGGATCTGGTGAAGACGGGGGTGGATTACACGCCCTTCGTGCAGCTTCCCCAGCCCGGCCTGTCGGTCGAGGCCGAGGGCAGCCAGCTGTGCATCGGCGGCGTGGATCACGGACAGCGCTATGCGCTGACCTTCCGGGCGGGGCTGCCCGCCGCGGATGGCGAGCGGCTTGCCAAGCCGGTGACGATCACGCTTTACGTCCGTGACCGGTCGCCCGCCGTCAGCTTTCCGGGGCGGGCCTATGTGCTGCCGAAATCCGGGGTGGCGGCGGTGCCGGTCGATACGGTGAACGTGAAGACCGTCGACCTGACGCTGGCCCGCATCAGCGACCGCAACATCCTGCGGGCGATCCAGAACGACTATTTCGGCCGCCCGCTGTCAGCCTATGACACCCGCCGCTTCGCCACCGAGATCGGGGAAACCGTGTGGAAAGGTCAGGCCGACGTGGCGATGGAGGTGAACCGCGATGTGCTGACCCGCCTGCCGCTGGACGCCGTGATGAAGACGCTGCCGGTCGGCATCTATGCGCTGACCGCCGCGGTGCCGGGCAAGGACCCCTATGACGTGCCGCCTGCGACGCAGTGGTTCGTCATCTCGGATCTGGGGATCACCACGCTGTCGGGGGTGGACGGGCTGCATGTGGCGGTGCGCAGCCTTTCCACCACCGCGGCCAAGGCGGGGGTGACGGTCGCGCTGGTCAGCCAGTCGAACCGGGTGCTGGGCACGGCCACCACCGATGCCGACGGCTATGCCGATTTCCCCGCCGGGCTGACGCGCGGCACCGGCGGCGCCGCGCCGGGGCTGGTGACGGTGACAGAGGGGCAGGCCGATTTCGGCTTCCTGTCGCTGACCGATCCCGAATTCGACCTGTCCGACCGCGGCGTGGCAGGGCACGAGGCCGCGCCCCCGGTGGATGTCTTCGTGACGACCGACCGCGGCGCCTATCGCGCGGGCGAGACGGTGCACGTGACCGCGCTGGCCCGCAACGGCGACGCGGGCGCGATCGAGGGGCTGCCGCTGACCGCGCGGCTGACCCGGCCCGACGGGGTGGAATATTCCCGCACGCTCGCGCAGGACGCGGGCGCGGGCGGGCGGGCGTTCGACCTGCCGCTCGCCGCCTCGGCGCCGCGGGGGCGCTGGAAGCTTGATCTCTACGCCGACCCGAACGGCGATCCGCTGGCCTCGACCGGGTTTCTGGTGGCGGATTTCCTGCCGGAACGGATCGACGTCGCACTGACGCTGCCCGACGCCCCGATACACCTGACCGACGCGCCCCCGTTGCAGATCGCGGCAACCTACCTGTTCAGCGCGCCGGGGGCGGATCTTGCGGTATCGGGCGAGGTGAAGATCGGCGCCGTCGACAGCCTCGCCGGCTTTCCGGGCTACAGCTTCGGCCGGTACGATCAGCCCTTCTCGCCCCGGGTGGCGCCGCTGCCGGAAGGCGCGCGGACTGACGCGCAAGGCAGGCTGACGCTGGATGCGACCCTGCCGCAGGTCGACGACCCGGCCCGCCCGCTGCAGATGACGGCGACGGTGCGGGTGGCCGAAGGATCAGGCCGCCCGGTGGAACGGCAGATCACCAGGACGCTGGCGCCCGCGGCCCCGGTGATCGGGATCAAGCCGCTGTTTTCCGACGTGGTGGCCGAAAACGGCAAGGCCGGGTTCGACCTGATCGCGATAGGGCCTGACGGCAAACCCGCGGCCCTGACGGCGCATTGGGTGCTGAACCGGATCGAGACGCGCTACCAGTGGTTCCAGCAATACGGCAACTGGGACTGGACGCCCATGACCACCCGCGCCCGGGTGGCGGAAGGCGATGCCGACCTGACGGCGGCCGGGCCCGCGGCCATCTCGGCCGCGGTGACATGGGGCGAATACGAACTGCGGGTGGATGGCGTCGGGGGGGCCCCGGCCTCGGCCTCGGTCCGCTTCTACGCGGGCTGGTATGCCCCGGCCGATGCCTCGGCCACGCCCGACACGCTGGAGATGTCGCTGGACAAGCCCGCCTACACGCCGGGCGAGACCGCGTTGCTGCGGGTGGTGCCGCGGGTTGCGGGCACGGCGATGATCTCGGTCCTGTCGAACCGGCTGGTGTCGCGGCAGGTGGCCCAGGTGGCGGCGGGCGAGACCATGATCGCCGTGCCGGTGACGGCCGACTGGGGCCCCGGCGCCTATGTGACGGTGCAGGTCCTCAGCCCGATGGACGCGGCGCGGGGCCACAACCCGGCCCGCGCGCTGGGGCTGGCCTATGCCAGGGTCGACCCCGGCGACCGGCAGTTGACCGCGCAACTGCTGGCCCCCGCCGAGGCCGACCCGCGCGGGCCGCTGGACGTGGCGGTGAAGGTCGACGGCGCGCGGCCCGGCGAGACGGTCTATGCCACCATCGCCGCGGTCGACGTGGGCATCCTGAACCTGACGGCCTATACCCCCCCCGACCCGTCCGATCACTACTTTGGCCAGCGCAAGCTGGGGGTGGGCATCCGCGACCTGTACGGGCGGCTGATCGACGGGCTGAACGGGGCGATGGGCACCGTGCGCTCGGGCGGCGATTCGGGCGCGGGCGCGCGGCTTCAGGCGCCGCCGCCCACCGAAAGGCTGGTGGCCTTCTTCTCGGGCGTCGTGCAGGTGGGCCCCGACGGGCTGGCACATGCCAGCTTCGGCCTGCCCGCGTTCAACGGCACGGTGAAGGTGATGGCCGTCGTCTGGTCGAAGACCGGGGTGGGCCAGGCCAGCGCCGACGTGCTGGTGCGCGATCCGGTGGTGGTGATGGCGACCGTGCCGCGTTTCATGGCGCCCGGCGACAGCAGCCGGCTGATGCTGGAGATCGTTCACGCCAAGGGGCCCGCCGGGCACATGGGGCTGAATGTCACCTCGGCCGGGCTGACGCTGGGGGCGGCCCCCGCGGGGGTGGACCTTGCACCGCAGGGCAGGCAGGTGGTGACGGTGCCGATCACCGCCACCGCGGCGGGGGTGCAGACCATCGACGTGGCGTTGACCACGCCCGACGGCAAGCGGCTGACAAAGACGCTGTCGATCCCGGTCGAGGCGCTGGACCCCGCGGTAGAGCGGGTCAGCAGGTTCGATCTGGCCGCGGGCAAGACCTTCACCTTCGACAGGGCGGTGTTCGACGGGATGGTGCCGGGCACCGGGCAGGCCACCATCGCGGTGGGGCCGGTCGCGCGCTTCAACGCGCCGGGGCTTCTGGCCGCGCTCGACCGCTATCCCTACGGCTGCACCGAACAGATCACCTCGAAGGCGATGCCGCTGCTCTACTTCGATCAGGTGGCGACAGCGATGGGCCTTGGCACGCGGGCGCAGTTGCAGGACCGGGTGGATCAGGCGGTGACCGCGATCCTTGCGAACCAGTCCGACACCGGCTCGTTCGGGCTCTGGGCCCCGGGATCGGGCGATCTGTGGCTGGATGCCTATGTGACCGATTTCCTCAGCCGGGCGCGGGCGCAGGGGGTCAAGGTGCCGGATGTGGCCTTCCGCATGGCGCTGGACAACCTGCGCAACCAGATCAATGCGGCGCCCGATTTCGACACGGAGGGCGGCCCCTATGCCTATGCGCTGATGGTGCTGGCGCGCGAAGGGGCCGCGGCCATCGGCGATCTGCGCTACTATGCCGATGTGAAGGCCGCGGCCTTCGACACGCCGCTGGCCTCGGCGCAACTGGGCGCGGCGCTGGCGGCCTATGGCGACCAGACGCGGGCCGATGCGATGTTCCGCCAGGCCGCGCGGCAGCTTGCCGCGCCGCCGGACCCCGCGGCAGAACGGCTGACGCGGATCGATTTCGGCACCAGCCGGCGCGATGCGGCGGCGGTGCTGGCGCTGGCGCAGGACGCGGGCAGCACGGCGGTGGACAGCGGCGCGCTGGCCGACCGGATCGCCGGCGGCGCGGGCGGGGCCAACCTTTCGACCCAGGAAGAGGTCTGGACGCTGATGGCCACCCATGCGCTGATCGACCGGGCCGGGGCGCAGGGCTTCACCGTGAACGGCCAGCCGGTGACGGGGCCTCTGGTGGATGTGGTCGATGACCGGACGGCGGCGGGCCAGAGCCTTGCGATCCGGAACGGCTCGGCCGCCTCGGCCACGCTGACGCTGACCACCTTCGGCGTGCCGCAGGTGCCGGACAAGGCGGGCGGTACCGGCTATGCGATCACGCGCAGCTACTACACGATGGATGGCAAGCCCGCCGACATCGCCCGGGTGGCATCCGGCACCCGGCTGATGACGGTGCTGGAGATCACGCCGTTCGACGACACCACCGCGCGGCTGATGGTCACCGACCCGCTGCCCGCCGGGTTCGAGATCGACGACCCGAACCTGATCTCGTCGGCCGACCTCGGCGCCTTCGACTTGCTCGACGCGCTGACCGCGGGGGGCGACGACACCGGCGACACGACCCGTGTCGCGCATGTCGAATTCCGGCAGGACCGCTTCCTGGCCGCGGTGGACCAGAGCGGGGCGGACCCGTTCCGCCTGGCCTATGTGGTGCGCGCGGTCTCGCCCGGCCGCTTCCGCCATCCCGCCGCCAGCGTCGAGGACATGTACCGCCCCGACATGCGCGCGCAGGGCGCCACCGAGACGGTGACGGTGACGCCGTGAAGGCGGCACGCGCCCTGGCCGGGGCGGCGCTGGCCCTGTGGCTGGGCGCGGTGGCGCGCGACGGGTTCGACGGCTGGGTGGCGGCCACCGTGATCCCCCCGCTTGCGCCCGCCATCTCGGCCGAGGTGCTGGCGCGCGACGGCACGATCCTGCGCGCCTTCACCGTGGACAGCGGGATCTGGCGGCCGGGGGTGGACCCCGGCGCGGTGGACACGCGCTATCTGGCGATGTTGGTGGGCTATGAAGACCGGCGCTTCTACAGCCACGGCGGGGTGGATCTGCACGCGCTGATCCGGGCGGCGGGGCAGGCGGTGCTGGCGGGGCATGTCGTCTCGGGCGGGTCCACCCTGACGATGCAGGTCGCGCGGCTGCTGGAAGACAGCGGCACCGGGCATCTGGGGGGCAAGATCCGCCAGATCCGGGTGGCGCTGGCGCTGGAACGGCGGCTGACCAAGGCGCAGATCCTGTCGCTGTACCTCCAGATCGCTCCGTTCGGCGGGAACCTGGAAGGGGTGCGGGCAGCGACGCTGGCCTATTTCGGGAAAGAGCCGCGGCGGCTGACGGCGGCCGAGGCGGCGCTGCTGGTGGCGCT
>JAJZVD010000025.1 GCA_021845805.1 Pseudomonadota bacterium
GTCGAGCAGGGGGCCGAGGTGATCCTGTTCACCGACCAGTGGCTTTCCCCTGCCGCGGCCCATGCCCGCCACGTCTTTCCCGCCCATGTCGAGGCGCCCTCGGCCTGGGATTCCACCGTTGCCATCGTGGTGCTGGTGGAAACCCTGATGGCGGGCGTCGAGGCGCGGATGTGGACCGAGACCGAGGCGCGGATGGAGCGTCTGGAAGGGCTTTACGATCGCGCCCGCTTCTTCCGCCGGTTCAAGTAGCCGCCCCGGCCCGCGCCCCCGTCACCGCGTTGCCCGCGATGGCGGTCAGCAGGATCGCGCCGCCGGTCAGGGCCGCCGGGCTCGCCGTTTCGCCCAGGAACAGCCAGACCCAGACGGGGCCAAGCAGAACCTCGGTCATGGAAAAGAGCGCAAGCTCCCCCGCGGGCACCACGCGGCTGCCGATCGTGTAGATCACCATGCCGATGGCCAGCAGCACCGCCCCCATGCCCATCGCAATGGCGGCCTCGCGCGGCGGCAGCAGGATCGTGCCGCCCGCGGCCAGGATCGCCGCCCCCGCCAGCACGATGGTGAAAAGCCCCCCCAGCAGCACCGCGGGATACATGTCGCCCACCCGGCCCCAGCGCAGCGCCACGGTGAAGCCCGCAAAGCCCAGCGCCGAGGCCAGCGCCGCGGCATCGCCCTGAACCGCGCCGCGGGCCAGGCCGTCCTGCACCATCACCCCGATCCCCAGGCCCGCCAGCGCGATGGCGCCCCAGGTGGCAGGCCGCACTCGCTCGCCCAGCACCAGACGACCCAGCAGCGCCGAGAAGAGCGGCGAGGCCGAATACAGGAAGACGGCATTGGCGACACCGGTCGTCTGGATGGCATAGATCGCGCCCAGAAAGGCCGCGATCAGCCCCGCGCCGCCCAGCACGCCTGCCGCGCCCGCACCGCGCAGTGCGGCCCCGGGGCGGCCGCCCGACCGCAGCGCGATCACCGCCACCAGCACCGGCACCATGCCCGCCGAACGCCACAGCACCACCTGCCAGGTCCCCGCAGCCGGGATCAGCCGGATCGCCAGCCCCATGAAGGACCACAGCACCCCCGCCGCCAGCACCAGCGCGATCCCCGTGCCGTATCCGATCCCTGTCCGCATCCCGCCCCCCCCCGTTTCCGCGAGAAGGCCCGCAGGCCAGCACCCCGTCGCGCCGGTTCGCGACGGGCCGTGCCGCTTTCGGGGCGGGCTCAGTAGCCCCGGGCGCGGTCGACGCGGTAGAGGAAGGGCTCGCCGGCCTCGCCGCGGCGGATGTTCTCGGCGATCACCCGGCTTGCGCTGGGGGCCCGGGTGTCGGCGGCGATATGCGGCGTCACGGTCACCCCGGGATGGCCCCAGAACGGATGCGCGGGCGGCAGCGGCTCGGTGCGGAACACGTCCAGCGTGGCATGGGCCAGCCGCCCTGTGTCAAGTGCTGCCAGCAGCGCCGCATCGTCGATCAGCGGCCCGCGCCCGGGGTTGATGACAAATCCGCCCCGCGCCATCCGTGCGATCCGCCCCGCGTTCAGCAGGTTCTCCGTCTCGGCGGTCAGGGGCAGCAGCAGCACCACCACCTGCGCGCCGTCCAGCGCGGCCTCGAGCCCCGCAGGCCCGGCAAGACAGCGCAGCCCCGGTACCTCCTTCGGCGTCCGGCTCCACCCCGTCACCGGGAAGTTCAGCCGCGCCAGCGCCTGCCCGCAGGCCGCGCCAAGTTCGCCAAGGCCCAGGATCGTCACCGGCCGCTCGCGCGCGATGGGCGGCACCAGATTGTTGCGCCAGACCCCGTCCTGATGCCGGATGTGCTGGTCAAGCCCCAGGTGATGGCGCAGCACGTTTCCCACGACATATTCGACCATGCCTTCGGTCAGCGCCGGGTCCACCATCCGGCACAGCGGCTGTGTCAGCCCGGCCAGGCCCACGACCCGCTCCACCCCGGCCCAGAGGTTCAGCACCGCCTTGCAGCGGGTATAGGGGGCGAAGTCGGTGATGGTGCCGCCGGGTGCGAAGACCACATAATCGACCGTGGCCGGGTCAGCCTCCGGCGTCATCGCGATGTCCAGCCCCGCCTCGGCAAAGGCCGCGGCGAGCGGCGCCTGATACTCGGGCCAAAGCTTCGGCCCGGCAGCGAACTGGACGGTGATCGGCATGGCATCCCCCTTCGGCGGCCCCCAAGGGCCTAGCATGGCGCCCGCCCCCCGGGCACCCCCCATTTTCTGTCTGCAAATATCCTCGGGGGGGGGGCGCCGCAGGCGCCGGGGGGCAGACAGCCCCCCGCGCTTCGCTACCGCCCGCGCGGCCGGTGGATATGGGCGCTCTGCACCAGCCCGAAGGCGCCCAGCAGCACCAGCATGGCCGAGCCGCCGTAGCTTACCAGCGGCAGCGGCACCCCCACCACCGGGGCCAGCCCCATGACCATCGACATGTTCACCGCGAAGTAGAAGAAGAAGGTGGCCCCGACGCCGATGGTCAGCAGGGCGGCGAAGCGGTCCTTGTTGTTCGTCGCGGAATGCAGGCAGAACAGGATGATCAGCGTATAGAGCGCGAGCAGCGAGATGGTGCCGATGAAGCCGAATTCCTCGCCCAGCGTGGTGAAGATGAAGTCGGTGTGCTTTTCCGGCAGGAAGTTCAGCCGCGACTGCGTGCCCTGCAGGAAGCCCCGCCCCGACCAGCCGCCCGATCCCAGCGCGATCTTGGCCTGGCTGATGTGATAGCCCGCGCCCAGCGGGTCGCTGCCGGGGTCCAGGAAGATGTCGATCCGCTGGAACTGGTAATCCTTCAGCAGTTGCCAGGGCGTGCCGCGCGATTCCATCACCGCGGTCACCAGCCCGATGCCCAGCGCGATCACGGCGCCGAAATACCACAGGCTGACCCCGGCGGCGAACATCACAACCCCGCCCCCCAGAAGCAGCAGGATCGCCGTGCCCAGGTCCGGCTGCTTCATCACCAGCGCGGTGGGGATCAGGATCAGTACCACCGGAATGATGACCCAGACCGGCCGCGAGACCTTCTTCACGTCCAGCCAGTCGTAATAGGCGGCGAGCAGCATCACCAGCGTGACCTTCGCCAGTTCCGACGGCTGCAGCCGCATGAAGCCAAGGTCGATCCAGCGCTGTGCGCCCATGCCGATCGTCCCGGCCACATCCACCAGCACCAGCAGCGCCAGCGACACCAGATAGGCCGCCCCCGAGATCGACCGCCAGAACCAGATCGGCACGAAGGCGAAGGTGAACATGATGACCAGCCCGGCCGCAAACCGCATCATCTGCGGCTTGGCCCAGGGCTGCAACGAGCCTCCGGCGACCGAATAGAGCATCAGGAAGCCGACGGAAGACACCGCCGCCAGCAGCACCACCAGCGCCCAGTTGAGGTAGAGCACCTTGCGCAGCCCGGTGGGCACGGTCTTGACGTTGTATTCAAGATAGCTCATGCGCGCGACCTCGACGGCGGCGGGATGGTGAAATCCCTCAGTTGCAGCGCCTTCAGTTGGGTATCCACGGTCCCGCGGATGTTGGCGGGATAGGCCGCGAGCGGCGGCATCCCACCGGTCAGGGCATAAAGCATGATGTCGCGCGCCATGGGGGCGGCCTGGTGATCGGCCCCGCCATGTTCCACGATGACCGCCACGGCGACCTTCGGCGCGTCATAAGGCGCATAGCAGACGAACAGCGCGTGGTCGCGCTGCGCCCATGGAACCTTGTCGTTTCCGATCACGCCCGTCTCGCGTTCCATGGCCGAGATGTTGCGCACCTGGCTGGTGCCGGTCTTGCCCGCCATCACCATCCCGGCATCGACGATGCGCGCGGCCCGCGCGGTGCCCTGGGTGCCGTTCACCACGCTCCAGACCCCGGCGCGCACCCCGTTCAGGTGGGCTTCGGGGAGGTCCAGCGGCGCGGGCGGCACGATCGGCGCTTCTACCCCGTTGACCGACTTGATCAGCCGCGGCAGCACCGCCTTGCCCGAGGCCAGCCGCGCCGTCATCAGCGCGAGCTGGATCGGCGAGGCCAGCACGAAGCCCTGGCCGATGGCGGCGTTGATCGTGTCGCCGATCAGCCAGTCCTGCTTGCGGACCTTCTTCTTCCAGGCGCGGTCGGGCGCCAGCCCTTCCGAGACGGCCGACATCGGCAGATCCGGGCGCACGCCCACGCCCATGGTCTGCGCCATGTCGTGGATCGCGTCGATCCCGCAGCGCTGTGCGACGGTGTAGAAGAACACGTCGCAACTCTGTTCCAGCGCCCCCTGCAGGTTCAGCGCCCCGTGTCCCGACCCTTTCCAGCAGTGGAAGCGCCGGCCCGACACCTCGATAAAGCCGGGGCAGCGGATCGTCTCGTTCAGCTTCAGCTGCCCTGCCTTCAGCGCGGCCAGCGCGGTCACGATCTTGAAGGTCGAGCCCGGCGGATAGATCCCCGTCACCGCCTTGTTCGACAGCGGCCGGTGGTCGTTCGTCATGTAGGCCTGGTAGTCGACGTTCGAGATGCCGCGCACGAACTTGTTCGGGTCGAACGAGGGTGACGACACGCAGGCCAACAGGTCACCGTTGGTCACGTCCATCGCCACCGCGGCGGCGCTTTCGCCCGACAGGCGGGCCAGCGCGAAGTTCTGCAGCTTGGCGTCGATGGTCAGTTGCACGTTCTCGCCGGGCTGGCCATCCCTGCGGCTCAGCTCGCGGATCACCCGCCCGACCGAGTTCACCTCGATCTGCTTGGTGCCCGCCGTCCCGCGCAGCGCGTCCTCCATCTGCGCCTCGACCCCGAGCTTGCCGATCTGGAACTTCGGGATCTGCAGAAGCGGGTCGGGGTTGTTCATCTTGGCCAGATCGCTTTCGCTGACCGGGCCGACGTAGCCCACCACATGCGCCAGGTCCTCGACCAGCGGGTAATGGCGGCTCAGGCCGACTTCAGGGGTCACGCCGGGCAAGGCCGGGCCGTTCACCGCCACGCGCGACAGCTCGTCCCAGCTCAGCCGATCCGAGACGGTGATCGGCACGAAGGCGCTGTGCCGCTTGATGTCGCGCAGCGTGCGGGCGATGTCGTCCTCGCTCAGCGGGATCAGATCGGCCAGGCGGTGCAGAACGCTCGGCACGTCGCCCGCATCCTCGCGCACGATGACGGCGCTGAAATTCTGCTCGTTGCCCGCGCAGAGAATCCCGTTCCGGTCGAAGATCAGGCCGCGGGCCGGCGGGATCAGGCGGATGCTGATGCGGTTCTGGTCCGACAGCAGGCGATAGCGATCCGCCTCGACCACCTGCATCTGCCGCATCCGCAGCGTCAGCCCGGCGACCAGCGCCGCCTGGCCCGCGCCCAGCAGCAGGGTGCGGCGGTTGATCTTGCGCGCGCTGTCTTCGGTGTCGCGGGGGGAACGCCTCACAGCCGCCTCCCCAAGGCATCCACTTCGCCGGGGGCCGCCTTGCGCAGCCCGAAGGCCAGCCGCGACAGCCCCACCACCATCGGGTAGCACAGGATCGAGCCCAGAAGCTGCAACGCCACCAGCGCCATCGGCGGTTCGTCGATGAAGGCCACAGCATAGGCGACGCGGTAGGCCAAGGTCATCGCCACCATGACCACCGAGACGATGGCCCATTCCATCATCAGCCCGACCTCGCGCGTCATCGCCTCGCGCGAGCGGAGGAATTCGGTGCCCATCAGCACGACCAGCGCCCAAAGCCCGGGCGGGCGCTGCAGCAGGAAATCCTCGAACAGGAAGACCGCCGAGATCAGCACCACCGGCACATATTCCGGCCGCCGCAGGACCCAGGCGAGTGTCACGCAGGTCAGCACATCCGGCCCGGGGATGGCGGCGGGCAGGGTGCGGATGGGCAAGAGCCGCAGCACCGTCAGCGCGACGGCAACCCCGACATAAAGCGCGCGGAACTTCCAGCGCGGATGGATGAACTGGCGGCTAGCCATTGGATTTCGGCGCGGGTGCGGGCGGCTGCGGGGGCACCGCAGGCGCGATCAGGCTGCCGGGGTCGTCGATATGCGGCGCAGGGCGGCTGCGCAGCACGCGCAGGAAGTCCAGCCGTTCGTAATCGGCGGCCAGCCGCACCTTCAGGCGGCGGTCCGGCCCTTCGGCGACCTGCCCCACCAGAAGGCCCGCGGGGAACAAACCGCCATCGCCCGAGGACACGACCTGATCCCCCGGCCGCACGAGGTCGGGGTTCTCGACGAAATCGAGCGGGGGCACCGCGGTGTTGTCGCCTTCCAGCAGCGCGTGCTGGCCCGACGGCTCGATCGTCACCGGGATGCGGCTGTTGGAATCGGTCAGCAGGATCACCCGGCTCGTGCTGTCACCCACGCCCGAGATGCGGCCCACAAGCCCCAGGCCATCCATCACCGCCCAGCCATCCAGAATCCCGTCGCGCGCGCCCACGTTCAGCAGCACCGACTGCCGGAAGGGCGAGCCGGAATCGGCCAGCACGACGCCCGTGACATGGGTCAGCGCGGGGTCCAGCCGCACCTGGTTCAGGTCCAGCAGCTTTGCGTTCTTCTGTTCCAGTTGCAGCGCGGCCTCTTTCCAGGCCTTCATCTGCTGCAACTCGCGCCGCAGTTCCTGGTTCTGTTCGTAGAGACTTGCGTAGCTTTCGAACCCCTCGGCCATCACCGTCAGATGCGTGACCGGCAGCATCAGCCACGAGAAGCTGGGCACGAACCGGTCGACCAGCGCGGCGCGGAATCGTTCCACACGCGGGCTGTCGATCCGCCACAGAAGGAAGATCGCGATCAGGACGAACGCCGACATCCCCACCAGCAGGCGCCGGATGGGGCGGACGAAATCATCGTATCCGTTCTTGTTGTTCGCCACGGCAGCCTCGCCTCGGGCGCTGAGGCCCAAGGCCTCAGCTGTCGTAGTCTATCACATGCCGAAGCTGCTTTTCGTATTCCAGCGCTTTGCCAGTGCCGAGAGCAACACAATTCAGCGACTCGTTCGCGACCGAAATCGAAAGCCCGGTCTGTTCGCGCAGCGCAAGATCCAGCTCGCCCAGCAGCGCGCCGCCGCCGGTCAGCATCACGCCGCGGTCCACGATATCGGCGGCCAGATCGGGCGGCGTCGCTTCCAGCGCGACCATCACGGCCTCGCAGATCTGCTGCACGGGTTCGGCCAGCGCCTCGGCCACCTGGGCCTGGTTGATCTCGGATTCCTTCGGCACGCCGTTCAGCAGGTCGCGGCCACGGATCTGCATCGACAGGCCGCGCCCGTCGTCGGGCATCCGCGCCGTGCCGATCGAGGTCTTGATCCGCTCGGCGGTCGATTCGCCCACCAGAAGGTTATGCTGGCGCCGCAGGTAGCTGATGATCGCCTCGTCCATCCGGTCGCCGCCGACGCGGACAGAGCGGGCATAGACGATGTCGCCCAGGCTCAGCACCGCCACCTCGGTGGTGCCGCCGCCGATGTCCACGATCATGCTGCCGGTCGGGTCGGTGATGGGCATCCCCGCGCCGATGGCTGCCGCGATGGGCTCCGCGATCAGGCCCGCGCGGCGGGCACCGGCCGACAGGACCGACTGACGGATGGCGCGCTTTTCGACCGGGGTCGCGCCATAGGGCACGCAGACGATGACCTTCGGCTTGGCGAAAGTGCTGCGCTTGTGCACCTTGCGCATGAAATGCTTGATCATTTCTTCGGCCACGTCGAAGTCGGCGATCACGCCGTCACGCATCGGGCGGATCGCCTCGATGCTGCCGGGCGTGCGGCCCAGCATCAGCTTGGCATCCTCGCCCACGGCCAGGACCTGCTTCTTGCCGTCCTTGACGTGGTAGGCCACCACCGAGGGTTCGTTCAGGATGATGCCGCGCCCCTTGACGTAAACGAGCGTATTCGCCGTGCCGAGGTCGATCGCCATGTCCGACGAGAAGAGGCTCGAAAGTCCAGCCATGCTGTGATGATCCTGTGTCGACGAGTAACCCGCATACCCGCGACTCTTCCGAGGCAGGCCCGGGCTCTTATAGGCGGGCCGTCCGCGAAGGGAAAGGGGAGCACGGCGGGCCAGAGGCGCCTTTCCGCCACAGTCCCGTCCCGCGCGCGGTCACGGCTGCGCGAGCGGCCCCGCAAGGGGGGCCGCCCGCCCGTGTCCTCAGGCGTCCTTGTAGTTCACCGACTTCAGGTCCGCGTTCGGCGCGGCCTTGGTGCGGCGCACGATCAGGTTGTTCAGCGCCGCCACATAGGCCTTGGCCGCCGCCACCACGGTGTCGGTATCCGACGACTGGCCGGTGACGATCTTGCCGTCTTCCTCAAGCCGCACGATCACGGTGGCCTGCGCGTCGGTGCCTTCCGTCACCGCCTGCACCTGGAACAGCGCCAGCCGCGCGGTATGCGGGAAGATGGTGGAAATGGCGCGGAAGGTCGCGTCCACCGGGCCGTCGCCGGTGGCCGTCACCTGCTTGTCCTCGCCGTCCACGCTCAGGATCAGGTCGGCCGATTGCGGTGCCTGCGTGCCGCAGATCACCCGCAGGAACCTGACCTGCAGCCGTTCGTTCACGGCGACGGATGCCGTCTCGCTCATCAGGGCGATCAGGTCGTCGTCGTAGACTTCCTTCTTGCGGTCGGCCAGCGCCTTGAACCGCACGAAGACGTCGTTAAGCTGGTTGTCGGCCAGTTCGTAGCCCAGATCCTTCAGCTTGGCGCGCAGCGCCGCCCGCCCCGAATGCTTGCCCATGACAAGGTTGGTCGCGGCCAGCCCGACATCCTCGGGGCGCATGATCTCGAAGGTCTGGGCGTTCTTCAGCATCCCGTCCTGATGGATGCCGGATTCATGGGCGAAGGCGTTCTTGCCCACGATCGCCTTGTTGAACTGCACCGGAAAGCCCGAGACGGCGGCGACCCGGCGGCTGATGTTCATGATGCGCGTCGTGTCGATGCCGGTCGTGTAGGGCATGATGTCGTGGCGCACCTTCAGCGCCATCACCACTTCTTCCAGCGCGGTGTTGCCCGCCCGTTCGCCCAGCCCGTTGATCGTGCATTCGATCTGCCGCGCGCCTGCTTCGACTGCCGCCAGCGCGTTGGCGGTCGCCATGCCCAGGTCGTTGTGGCAATGGGTGGCAAAGATCACCTTGTCCGCGCCCGGCACCCGTTCCAGCAGCATGCGGATCAGATCGGCGCTTTCGCGCGGCGCGGTGTAGCCCACGGTATCGGGGATGTTGATCGTGGTGGCGCCGGCCTTGATCGCGATTTCCACCACCCGGCACAGGTAATCATGTTCGGTGCGCGTGGCGTCCATCGGCGACCACTGCACGTTGTCGCACAGATTGCGGGCATGGGTCACCGTTTCATGGATGCGCTCGGCCATCTGGTCCATGGTCAGGTTGGGGATGGCGCGGTGCAGCGGCGAGGTGCCGATGAAGGTGTGGATGCGCGGGTGGCGGGCGTATTTCACCGCCTCCCAGCAGCGGTCGATGTCCTTGAAATTGGCACGGGCAAGGCCGCAGATCACTGCCGACTTCGCCTGTTTGGCGATGTCGCGGACAGCCTCGAAATCGCCTTCCGAGGCGATGGGGAAGCCCGCCTCGATGATGTCCACGCCCATCTCGTCGAGCAGGCCCGCGATCTCCAGCTTCTCGTCATGCGTCATGGTCGCGCCGGGCGACTGTTCGCCATCGCGCAGTGTGGTGTCGAAGATCAGCACGCGGTCCTTGTCGGCAGGCTGCGGGCGGGCGGTTCCGGAAATCTCGGTCATGGTCTGGCTCTGTGCTTGGGGTTGGCTTCGTGCATCCGGGCGCTTGTCACCTCTGAGCGGTCGCGCCCAAGGGGCACGCTCAGAGGCAGCTAAGGAGCAGAAGCCCACGGGCGGGCAGGAGGCCGAGAAGCCCCGCGGTGAAGGTGATGTGGTACGCCCGTGTCATGAGGCCGGACTATAAGGGCTGTTCGGCAAAAGGAAAGGCCAAAACACCCCGTCAGAGCCCGTGGCTGCGGTCGTATCCGTTTGGCGCGGGCGGCTGCCAGTCGGCCAGCGCCCCCGCCGCGGGGCGGAACACCTCGACCAGCAACGGATGGCAGGCGGCGGTATCGCTGGAATGCTCGGCCGAACAATCGCCGCCCGGGCAGGCCGAAAGCCCGCCGAGCAGGTCGATTTCCGCGAAGAAGTCCAGATGGTCCCCGGGCCGCACGGGGCTGGCCTTCATGAAATACTGGCCGGTGTCGCGGGTGAAGCCCGTGCACATGAAGACGTTGAGCACGTCATGCACCAGCGCCTCGGCCTCGAACACCGGCAGGCCGCGCGCGGCGGCCAGGGCACGGGTCAGGTTGGAATGGCAGCAATGGTGATAGCTTCCCCCCGACAGAAGCCGGTTGGTGTAGGGATCGCAGCGGGTGCCGATCACGTCATGCACCGATCCGCCGAAGGCGTCGAAGCCGTACCAGTCCAGGCTGTCGGCCACGATCGTGGCCATCGGCCGCAGCGCCGGAAAGGTCGACCACATCCGGTCGCCGGTGGACAGATGTGTGCCATGCAGCGCCCGCGTCTTGCCCGAATAGAAGCGTTCGGTCAGATCGGCCGCGCTCCACAGGTTCAGATCGCCCACCTGCGGCCCCTCGACACAGGTGATGCGGAAGAAATGGCCTGCGGGCACCTCGAAGCAGCGCGCCTCGCGCGGGGGCACCAGCGTTTCGCCGACCTTCCCGGCGGTGGCCCGCGCCGCGCGGTAAAGCGCGAGGTCCGGCCGGGGCAGGGTCGCCACAGGGTAGCAGATGACGGGTGCCACCGCGCGGCGGGCGGCGGCATCGGCGGGCAGGACGGCTTCGGGCTGGGCGGGTTTCATGGCGGCTCCTTGCGGTTGCCGCAGGGTGGGGGCGTGGGCGCGGCGCCGTCAAGGCCGGGGGCGCAGACAATCCCGCGGGCTGCCCTTGTCGACCACGCAGGTCGCCCCGCAGGCGGCGCAGCGGTAGTGCCCCGGCCCGGCCGCGGCATCGGCGCGCCAGCGGCAGTCGCGCGTCAGCGTCGAGCCGCGCCGCATCAGCCACATGCCGACGAAGACGGCGATGATGACAACGGGGAAAAGCGCCATGCTACTGCTCCGGTTCTGCGGCGGGGTCCGCGATCCAGCCTTCCAGCGGGTCGGCCCAGGGCGGCCCGCTGTCGGTGTGTCCCTGCCGGACGGCCCGGGCGGCCTGCACCGCGCAAACCAGCGCATCAAGCCGGTCGCCGGTCGGGTCGTCGCACAGCGCCGGATCGGCTTCAACCCGCAACCCCATGCGCGCCTGCCCCGCCGGGCCGCACAAGGCCGTGAGGAGCGCCCGCCGCCGCCGCTGATGCCCGTCGTCCTGCGCGGCGCGCGCCTCGGCCTTGTAGGGGCCGGGCTGGTCTGCCGCCGCCAGCATTGCGCGGGCCAGGACGCCCGGATAAGCCTCGACGCAGGTGCGCGCCCGGTCGCCGGCGCGCAGGCCGGGCAGGTGGACGCCCGCCTGCAAGAGCCGTGGCGCGCCTTCGAAGAACATCAGTGCCACCGGCACGCCATAGAGCGTCTGGGGGCTGGCCGCGCCGATCTGCCGCTCTCTGCCGCGCGCATGCTGCCGGTCCCCCGCGGGGCGGGGCGCCTTGTAGGCTTCGAGTGCCGCGCGAAAGCCGCTGCGCCCCAGGGCGGCGGCATGGGCCACATGCCCGGCCCAGTCGCCGGGCCACCCGGCATTCACGACAAAGCGGCGGGCCTGCGCGAAGGGAAAATCGAGCCCCGCTACCCAGGGGCCCGGGCGGGAAAGCCAGCCCTCGAAGCCCGCGAAGTCGGCGAACGGCTCCAGCGTCTCGAACACCAGCCGGTCATCTGTCAGCCGGCAGGCGGCGCAGGTGATCGGCTTGCGCGAGGTGGGGCGGCTGGTGAAATCGATCCCGTAGATGCGCACGCCCGCCCCCGATGCATAAGGCCCCGCGCCGGGCGGGGCCTTGCGGAACCTAGCGGAAAGGGTGGCTCAGACCACCCGGTCCACCATCATCTTCTTGATCTCGGCGATCGCCTTTGCCGGGTTCAGACCCTTGGGGCAGGTCTTGGCGCAGTTCATGATCGTGTGGCAGCGGTAGAGCTTGAACGGGTCTTCCAGCTCGTCCAGCCGCTCGCCCGTGGCCTCGTCGCGGCTGTCGATGATCCAGCGGTAGGCATGCAGCAGCGCGGCGGGGCCCAGGTAGCGGTCGCCGTTCCACCAGTAGCTGGGGCACGAGGTCGAGCAGGAGGCGCACATCACGCATTCATAGAGCCCGTCGAGCTTCTTGCGATCCTCGATCGACTGGCGCCATTCCTTCTGCGGGGTGTTCGACTTGGTTTCCAGCCAGGGCATGATGCTGGCGTGCTGGGCGTAGAAATGGGTCAGGTCGGGCACCAGATCCTTGACCACCGGCATGTGCGGCAGCGGATAGATCTTCACATCGCCCTTGATCTCGTCGAGCCCGTAGATGCAGGCAAGGTGGTTGCCGCCGTCGATGTTCATCGCGCAAGAACCGCAGATCCCCTCGCGGCACGACCGGCGGAAGGTCAGGGTGGGGTCGATCTCGTTCTTGATCTTGATCAGGGCGTCCAGAACCATCGGCCCGCACTTGTCCAGATCGACGAAATAGGTATCCACCCGCGGGTTTTCGCCATCGTCCGGCGTCCAGCGGTAGATCAGGAACTTGCGGACGTTCGTCGCACCCTCGGGCCGCGGCCAGGTCTTGCCGGTGCGGATCTTCGAGTTCTTCGGAAGCGTGAACTGAACCATGACTCAGGTCTCCGTCTGGATCGCCGCGGGGCCTGCGCGGCCCTTGGCGCGCATCGCCTCGATGGCGGAAAAGCTGCTCTGGATTTCGAACTGCCCGTAATAGGCCTCGGGGCCGAAGCGCCCGATGTCTGTCGCCATGAACTCGGCCACGACGGCATCATAGACTTCGGGCAGAACGCGGTTTTCGGGATCAAGCCCGCGCACAAGGACAAGCCCGGTGGGCCAGGCGTCCAGCATGTCGAATTGCAGGTCGGGTCGGTGGCGCATGAGGATCTGGAGGGTCTTCCACACGTCGCCTGTCCACAGCCGGGTCTTCCGGCCGTCCCATTCGCGTTCGGTCATCGCCTGATCGAACGGCAGGCAATCATGCAGGATCGCCATCGCCCCGGGCGCGGCGCGGCGCTCGAAGGCAATGAAATCACGCAGCAGGAACTCGAACAGGTGCATCCCGTCAAGGAAGCCAAGCGCTGGCCGGATGCCCGTGCGGCCCAGGAAATCCTGAGCGAAGAAGTCGTCGCTGGTCAGCTGGAAGAAGTGGCCCTCGGCGCGGGGACCCATGGCGAAGGTCTTGAAGATGAATTCCGGGTCGATGGCCACGAACTTCCCCGGGCAGACCTTCAGGCTTCCGCCGCGGTTCGTGCCGATCTCGAAATACCATTCCGGGGTCAGAATCTCGTGCAGCGCGGCCAGTACGTCATAGTAATGCGGCCCGTCGATCAGCGGGAAGCCGGGGTCAGGCGCCTTGGACCGCGGATCGGGCAGGTGGCGAGCCGCAGGCCCGGCGCGATGGCCGATGGCCGTCATGTGCCCCTGCGGGTTTTCCCGCGTCTTGCGCTGGAAACGTTCGATGAAGAGCATCCGCGTTACCCCCTGTCCGTGGCCCAGTCGGGCCGGGCGTAAAGCGGCATGCGCGGCGGCTGGCCGGACCGTCGCAGGACGCAGGAGGCGTAGACCTGCGACGGATCGCGCTGCAGCAGGAAATCGGAGCTGATCTCGACCTCGGCCCCGGCGTAGCGGGCGCCGCCCGAGCCGAGGCCCAGCGACAGGGTGCCGCGCGGGCGGCTGGCCAGTTGCGCCTGGCGGAAGCATTCGGCCTCGGCCTGGTCGACCGGCACGGGCCCGCAGGCGGCCACGAGGGCCGCAAGCGTCAGGCTCGTGCTGGCGATCAGGCCGCGCATCTCAGTAGACCCGCGCCTTGGGGGCGATCTTCTTCAGGTCGATCCCGCCCTCGTCCGCGGGGGTCAGCGGATCGAGGTGCACCGGGCGGTAATCCAGCCGCACCTTGGCCCCGTCGACCCAGGCAAGGCTGTGCTTGCGCCAGTTCACGTCGTCGCGGTTCGGATAATCCTCGTGCGCATGTGCCCCGCGGCTTTCCTTGCGCGCCTCGGCGCCGACGATGGTGGCCAGCGCGTTCGGCATCAGGTTGGTCAGTTCCAGCGTTTCCATCAGGTCGCTGTTCCAGACCAGGCTGCGGTCGGTCACCTTCAGGTCACCCATCCGCGCGGCCACGGCCTCCATCTTCTGCACGCCCTCGGCCAGCGTCTTGTCGGTGCGGAAGACGGCGGCGTCGGATTGCATCGTCTTCTGCATCTGCAGGCGCAGATCCGCGGTTGAGACCGCGCCATTGGCGTGGCGCAGCCCGTCGAACCGGTCCAGCGCCTTGTCCACGCCGGCCTTGTTGGTGGCGGGCACCGCCGAATCGCGGTTGACGGTCTGCCCTGCGCGGATCGCTGCGGCGCGGCCGAAGACCACGAGGTCGATCAGCGAGTTCGAGCCCAGACGGTTCGCGCCATGAACCGAGGCGCAGCCCGCCTCGCCCACGGCCATCAGGCCGGGGAACACCGCATCGGGGGCGTCGGCGGTGGGGTTCAGCACCTCGCCCCAGTAGTTCGTGGGAATCCCGCCCATGTTGTAGTGCACGGTCGGCAGCACCGGGATCGGTTCCTTCGTCACGTCCACCCCGGCGAAGATGCGCGCCGATTCCGAAATGCCGGGCAGGCGTTCATGCAGGGTTTCCGGCGGCAGGTGGGACAGGTTCAGGAAGATGTGGTCCTTTTCCGCCCCCACGCCGCGACCCTCGCGGATTTCCAGCGTCATGCAGCGGCTGACCACGTCGCGGCTGGCCAGATCCTTGTAGTGCGGGGCGTAGCGTTCCATGAACCGCTCGCCATTGGCGTTGGTCAGATAGCCGCCTTCGCCCCGCGCGCCTTCGGTGATCAGGCAGCCAGAGCCGTAGATGCCTGTCGGGTGGAACTGCACGAATTCCATGTCCTGCAGCGGCAGGCCCGCGCGCGCCACCATCCCGCCGCCGTCGCCGGTGCAGGTATGGGCCGAGGTCGCGCTGAAATAGGCGCGGCCATAGCCGCCGGTGGCCAGCACCGTCATCTTGGCGTTGAAGACATGGATCGTGCCGTCGTCCAGCTTCCAGCAGACCACGCCGGTACAGGCGCCATCGGTGATGATGAGGTCGATGGCGAAGTATTCGATGAAGAATTCGGCCTTCTGCTTCAGCGACTGGCCGTAGAGCGTGTGCAGGATCGCGTGGCCGGTGCGGTCGGCGGCGGCGCAGGTGCGCTGCACGGGCGGGCCTTCGCCGTATTCGGTGGTGTGGCCGCCGAAGGGGCGCTGGTAGATCTTGCCCTCTTCGGTGCGGCTGAAGGGCACGCCGTAGTGTTCCAGTTCATAGACCGCGGCGGGCGCCGAGCGTGCGAGGTATTCCATCGCATCGGTATCGCCCAGCCAGTCCGACCCCTTCACGGTGTCGTACATGTGCCATTGCCAACTGTCCGGCCCCATGTTGCCAAGGCTTGCGGCGATGCCGCCCTGCGCGGCCACGGTGTGGCTGCGGGTGGGAAAGACCTTGGTCACGCAGGCGGTGCGAAGCCCCTGTTCGGCCATGCCCAGCGTGGCGCGAAGCCCCGCGCCGCCCGCACCCACC
Organism: Pseudomonadota bacterium; assembly: GCA_021845805.1. Classification (GTDB taxonomy): domain Bacteria; phylum Pseudomonadota; class Alphaproteobacteria; order Rhodobacterales; family Rhodobacteraceae; genus Solirhodobacter. The sequence goes on from JAJZVD010000025.1 coordinate 15,615, forward strand.
ACGACCACGTCGTAGTCATGCGTCTCGTATTCGTAAGCTGCCATCTTCGGATGCTCCGTCGTCTTACAGCGCCAGACGGATCAGGGCGTAGACGCCCGTCGCCATCACGGCATAGGCCAGGCACGTCGTGCCGATGACCAGTGCCTTGCGGGTCAGCCCGCCGGCGTAGTCCTCGATCATCGTCTGCGCGCCCGCGCGGAAATGGTTCATGCCCACCACCAGCGTCAGCCCCGCGACCAGCGCGTGGAACGGGTCGGCGTAATAGGCTTTCACCTCGGCCAGGGGGTGGCCCACGATATGGCCGAAGGTGAAGACGAAAAGCGGCACCAGGATGGCCAGCGCGACCGCGCTGACCTGCATCGCCCAGTGATGGTGGGTGCCGGTGCGGGCGGCGCCCAGGCCAACGGCGCGCTTGCGGTCGGTGATGTACTGCATTGCGGCCTCCTTACAGGACGATCAGGGTCAGCAGCGTCAGAACGAGCGACCCGCCGATCACCCCCCAGCCCAGCTTTTCCGCCGTGGCGATGTCGAGCCCGCGCCCGCTGTCGTAGTAGAGGTGCCGCAGCCCGGCAAGAAAGTGGTACCACACCGCCCAGAGCGAGAGCGTCAGCACCAGCCAGCCCAGCCAGCTTGTGATCACATAATTGGCCACCTCGAAATAGGCGGCGTTCGTCGCGGCTGCCAGCAGCCACCACGAGATCAGCACCGCCGCCATGATCAGCGCGTTTCCGGTGATCCGGGTCAGGATCGAGGTGACCGAGGTCAGCTGCGGGCGGTAGTACGGGCCAATCATGAAGGGTGAAAGCGGCCGGTCGATCGGCTTTTTCTCTGCCATGTCGGTTCCCTCCTGGTCGTCGGCCGTGGCCACATGGGGCGGGGCAGGGCCGTCGTTGGGCAAGATCAATAGCGGTTTTTCCGCCCGAGTCACGCCCAGAGGTGCGGTGGTCAGATGATTTTACCGTGCGCATGCAGAAAAAATCAGGGATGTGATCACGAATTTTGCGCCTGTGATCACGAAATTCGCCCCGCAGGGCCTCAGTGCGGCATCAGGGCCCAGTAGTCCAGATCCAGCAGAACCTCGGGCCGGTACTTGCCGGCTTCGTCGGTTCTCGCAAAGGGTTGCGCGCCCTGTTTCACCGCCACCAGCCGCAACCGGATCGCCCCCACGCTGGGCACCGCGGTTTCCGCCTTGTCCAGCACCTCGGACCAGGCCCGCACCGTGTCGCCGGCAAAGCAGGGGTTGGCGTGGGTGCCGCCGTTCAACGCCACGATCATCTGCGCATTGGCCAGCCCGTTGAAGCTCAGCGTGCGCGCCAGGCTGATGACATGGCCGCCGTAGATCAGCCGCCGCCCGTCGGGGCGCTGGGTGGCATCGAAATGCACCTTGGCCGTGTTCTGCCAGAGCCGCGTGGCCAGCATGTGCTCGGCCTCTTCCACCGTCACGCCGTCCACATGGTCGATCCTCTCGCCCGGCGCATAGTCGCCCCAGCGGTGGGGTTCCCCGGCAAGGGTGAAATCGTAGCCGTCGAAATGCAGCCCCTCGGGGATCACCAGCGCCGCGGGGTCCACGGCCGTGGCCAGCGTTGGCACGCAGGCCGCGGGCGCGGGGCCGGTGCCGCGCTTCTTCACCATCACCCAGCGCACATAGTCCAGCACCGGCACGTCATGCTGGTTCAGCCCCGTGGTGCGCACCCAGACCACGCCCGAGGTTCCGCTGGAGGTTTCCTTCAGCCCGATCACCTCGGATGTCGCCCGCAGCGTGTCGCCCGGCCAGACGGGCCGCAGCCAGCGCCCCTCGGCATAGCCGAGGTTCGCCACCGCGTTCAGGCTGATGTCGGGCACGGTCTTGCCGAAGACCAGGTGGAACGCCATCAGGTCATCCACCGGCGCCGCGTTCAGGCCACAGGCGCGCGCAAACTCATCCGAAGAATAGAGCGCCCCCCGTGCCGGGTAGAGCGCGTGGTAAAGCGCCCGCTCGCCCCCCGATACGGTGCGCGGAACGGCGTGGGCGATCACCTCGCCCAGCCGGTAATCCTCGAAGAAGCGGCCCGCGTTAGTCTTCATGCCGGTTCCCTAGACATAGTTTCCCATGAAGGGGTTGTAGCCGAACATCATGTGGATGCCGGTAATCAGCCCGTACATGACCAGCGCGATCACCACCAACACGCCATCCCGCTTGATCCCGCCCGAGGCCGGGCGCATCCAGGGGCCCGCGCGGTTGATGAGCGCCATCGACAGGATGGCCCAAAGCCCCAAGCCGCCGAACAACACGATCGAGGCGGCATCGTTGCGCACCGACAGGTGCGCCAGCGCCCACAACAGGGTGCCCCACAGCATCGGATGGCGGATCTTCGTCCAGAGCCAGCCCTTCGACATGCCCGCGCCGAACACGATCACCGCGATCAGCATCAGCGTGTTGTTCAGGTGGCCGTTGCCGGGCAGGGGGATCAGGTTCGGCATGTTGGGGACCGCGCGATAGCCGATCACCATCAGCACCAGCCCCGCCAGCGACAGCGCCGTCATCACGCCCTTGCCCGCGTTCCCCATCGTGGCCCGCGGCCCCGGTGCCAGCCGCTTGAACAGATGCGAGGCATACCAGAGCATCACGCCAAGGATCAGAACTGTCATCTTTCGCTCCCTACAGGGCGGCGATCGCGGCCATTCTGGCCAGCGTCTGCCGCGCTGTGACGATATGGAGGTTTTCCACGATCCGTCCATCCACAACGGCGACGCCGCGCCCCTCGGCCTCGGCGGCCGCGAAGGCGGCGATCTGGCGGCGGGCAAGGTCGATCTCGGCCTCGGTGGGGGCGAAGGCGGCGTTGGCGATCTCGATCTGGGCGGGGTGGATCAGCGTCTTGCCGTCGAACCCCATGTCGCGCCCCTGCGCACATTCGGCGGCCAGGCCCGCGTCATCCTTGAAGGCGTTGTAGACGCCGTCGATGCAGACCAGCCCTGCCGCCCGCGCGGCCAGCAGGCAGAGGCCCAACCCCGCCAGCATCGGCAGGCGGTCGGGGCGGAACCGGCTGCCCAGGTCTTTCGCCAGGTCGTTGGTGCCTAGCACGAAGCCCTGCATCCGCGGATGCGCGGCGATTTCCGCGGCGTTCAGCACGCCGCGCGGGGTTTCCATCATCGCCCAGAGCGGCAGGCCGGGCACGACCTGCGCCACGGCCTCGACATCGGCGGCAGAGGACACTTTGGGGATCAGAACGGCATCGGCCGCCATGCGTGCAACGGCCGCGGCATCATCGCGCCCCCAGGGCGTATCGAAGCCGTTGATGCGGACGATCTTCGCCCGGTGGCCAAAGCCGCCCTGCGCAAGGGCTTCGGCCAATGTCGCCCGGGCGGCGGCCTTTTCGTCCACGGCCACGGCGTCTTCCAGATCGAAGATGATCGCATCGACCGGCAGCGCCCGGGCCTTGTCCAGCGCACGTTCCTTTGATGCGGGGATGTACAGCACCGACCGCCAGGGCCGTTCGCGCGCGTCCATCGTCCTGTCCTCCTGTCCATTCGGGGCGGAGGTAGCATGGCGATGCGGCGTAAGCGAGATGTTATGTGCATCCGCAGCGCAATTTTGTTGCGCAGTGAATTCCTCAGCTGTCCCCGCGCGTCGCGGTCCTGTACCAGGCCACGATCTTGGCCCGCTCGTCCGGCTCGATGAAGCTCAGGTTGGCAGGCGGCATCGCATGGGTCACGCCCGCCTGAATGTAGATGCGTTCGGCCTCATGCGCGATCTCGTTCGGGGTTTCCAGCCGCACGCCCTTCGGCGGCCACAGGATCCCCTCGTACGAGGGGTCCTGCGCGTGGCACATGGAACAGCGGCCCTGCACGATCTGCACCACATCCTGGAACCCCGCCGCCTGGGCAAAGCGCGCGTCGGCGGGCGAGGGGGTGATATCGCCGGTCTGCTGGTTTGCAGCGAACATCGGCGCGGTCGAGAGCCAGGCGATCAGCAGGAAGATCAGCGCGGTGACCAGCCAGGTCCAGGTCGGGTTGCCTTTGCGCGAATGGCGCGTGTTGAAGTAGTGCCGGATCGTGACGCCCATCAGGAACACGAGGCTGGCGATGACCCAGTTGTATCTCGTCGCGAACGCAAGCGGGTAGTGGTTCGACAGCATCAGGAACAGCACCGGCAGCGTCAGGTAGTTGTTGTGGGTGCTGCGCTGCTTGGCGATCTTGCCGTATTTCGGGTCGGGCGTGCGGCCTGCGATCAGGTCTGCCACCACGATCTTCTGGTTCGGGATGATGATGAAGAACACGTTGGCCGACATGATCGTGGCGGTGAAGGCGCCCAGATGCAGCAGCGCCGCGCGCCCCGAAAAGACATGCGCATAGCCCCAGGCCATCGCCACCAGGATGATGTAAAGCCCGATCATCAGCCGCGTGTTGTCATCGCCGAAGCGGCTCTTGCAGATCCGGTCATAGAGCAGCCAGCCCAGCGCCAGCGAGCCTGCCGAGATCGTGATCGCCTGCCAGACCTTCAGCGGCATCACCGCGGGGTCGATCAGGAAGAAATGCGCCCCGAAATAGTAGACCAGGATCATCATGGTGAAGCCGGACAGCCATGTGGCGTAGCTTTCCCATTTGAACCAGATCAGGTCGCCCGGCATCTTTTCCGGTGCCACCAGATACTTCTGGATGTGGTAGAAGCCCCCGCCGTGCACCTGCCATTCCTCGCCATCGGCGCCGCTTTCCAGGTTGCGGTCGCGGTGCAGGCCCAGATCCAGCGCGATGAAATAGAACGACGATCCGATCCAGGCGATGGCCGTGATCACATGCGTCCAGCGTGCTGCAAACTGCAGCCATTCGGCGATCACCGCCCAGTCGTACATCCTGCGTCCTCCGTGCTGACACCGAGACGCTATACCCGCGGCCACCTTTTTGTTAATTCTGCAAATGACAGAGCACTTTCAATCGTGGCCGGAAAATCGCGGTGTCCTACGTCAACAACATCAAGATGTTCGTGCGCGTCTACGAATTGGGCAGCATGAGTGCGGCGGCGCGCGATCAGCGCACCTCGCCCGCCGTCGCCTCGGCACGGGTGTCGGAACTGGAAAAGCATCTGGGCGTGCGGCTGTTCAACCGTACCACCCGGTCGCTGCAACCTACCGAGAACGGGCGCCTGTTCTACGACGGGGCGCGCAAGGTGCTCGAGGCGATCGACGAGGCCGAGGCGGCGGTGATTGACGCCACGCAGAACCCCCGCGGCACGATCTTCGTGGCCGCGCCGCTTGGCATCGGCCGCCGCCTGATCGCGCCGCAGGTGCCCGCGTTTAAGGACGCCTATCCGCTAATCGATGTCCGCCTGCGCCTGTCGGATCGCTCGATCGACGTGACGGCCGAGGGGCTGGACGTGGCCTTCCACCTTGGCATTCTGGATGACAGCACGCTGAAGGTGCGGGTGATCGCCGATTGCCCCCGGCTGCTGTGTGCCTCGCCCGCCTATGTGGCGCGGCGCGGGATGCCGCTGGACGGCGAGGCGCTGGTGCGTGACCGGCACGACTGCCTGAACCTGCGCTTTCCGGGGGCCAAGGAATTTCAGTGGACCCTGATGACCCCCGAGGGGCCGCGGCGGTTCGAGATTTCGGGGCCCTTCGAGTCGGACGATGGCGACGTGCTGACCGCCTGGGCGCTGGATGGCCGCGGGATCGTGCTGAAACCCGCCTTCGAGGTGGCCGACCACCTGCGCGAAGGGCGGCTGGTGCCGGTGGCCCAGACTAGCCCGCCGCTGCCGGTGCAATTGTCCTGTCTGACCCAGCACAGGCGGCTGAAGGACCCCAAGATCCGCCTGTTCCTGGATTTCATGGTCGCCCGCTGCAAGGCTGCGGTGACCGGCGAGCGCCCGATCGAGGCGGCTTAACTGCCCCGATAGGTCGAATAGCCGAACGGCGACAGCAACAGCGGCACATGGTAGTGGCTGGCGGCGTCCGAAATGCCGAAGCGGATCGGGATCACGTTCAGGAACCGCGGCGCTTCGGGCGGGGTGCTAGTGGCATCCAGATAGGCGCCCGCGTGGAACACCAGCTCGTAAACCCCGGTCGCGAACTGTCCGGCGGGAAGGATCGGCGCATCCGTCCGCCCGTCCTGGTTCGTCACCGTGGACTGCAGATGCAGGCGGGCGTCACCCTCCAGACGGTAAAGGTCGATCCGCAGCCCCGCCGCGGGAAGGCCGCGCGCGGTGTCGAGCACATGGGTGGTCAGAAATCCGCTCATCGGGGCTCCCTCGTCCTGCTTTAGCGCCACCCTGCCAAAATCGGTGACACAAGGCGACAGGAGATCGCCGGAACAGGTCTTTCAGGAAAAATTTGAAAACCTGATCCAATTCTCTGCCCTACAAGAGAATGAGAGCGAAGGAGGAGGCCCCGATGACCCGCTATCCCCGCAACATGCAGGGCTATGGCCCGAATGCGCCGGATGCCCGCTGGCCCGGCGGCGCAAAGGTCGCGGTCCAGCTGGTGCTGAACTACGAAGAGGGCGGCGAGAACTGCGTCCTGCACGGCGATGCGGCCTCCGAGGCGTTCCTGTCCGACATCGCTGGGGCCGCGATGTGGCCGGGCATGCGGCACTGGAACATGGAATCGATCTACGAATACGGCGCCCGTGCCGGGTTCTGGCGGCTGCACCGGCTGTTCACCGGCATGGGCATCCCGGTCACGATCTACGGCGTGGCCACCGCGCTGGCCCGCAGCCCCGAACAGGTGGCCGCGATGAAGGCCGCGGGCTGGGAAATCGCCAGCCACGGCCTGAAATGGGTCGAGCACAGGGACATGCCCGAAGATGTCGAACGCGCCGCCATCGCCGAGGCGATCCGGCTGCACACCGAAGTCGTGGGCGAACGCCCGCTGGGCTGGTACACGGGGCGCTGCTCGGCCAATACCGTCCGCCTCGTGGCCGAGGAGGGCGGCTTCGCCTATGTCTCCGACACCTACGATGACGACCTGCCCTACTGGATCGAGGCGGGCGCGCGGGACCAGTTGATCATCCCCTACACGCTCGAAGCCAACGACATGCGCTTTGCCACCGCGCCGGGCTACATCGAGGGGCAGCAGTTCTTCCAGTACCTCAAGGACGCCTTCGACACGCTCTATGCCGAAGGGCAGGCGGGCGCGGCGAAGATGATGTCTGTCGGCCTGCACTGCCGCCTGATCGGTCGGCCGGGCAAGATCGCCGGGCTGAAACGCTTCCTTGACTACGCGCAGGGGCACGAGGGCGTGTGGTTCCCGCGCCGGATCGACGTGGCCCGCCACTGGGCCGCCACCCATCCGCCCAAGCGGTTCGAACGGCCGAGCCGGATGACGAAGGAACGCTTCGTCGAACGCTTCGGCGGGGTCTTCGAGCATTCGCCCTGGATCGCAGAGCGTGCCTGGGCGCTGGAACTGGGGCCTGCGCATGATACCGCAGTGGGCGTCCATTCGGCGCTGGCACGGATGTTCCGCACGGCCACCGAGGCCGAACGGCTGGGCGTGCTGACCGCGCACCCCGACCTTGCGGGAAAGCTGGCCCAGGCGAAGCGGCTGACCCAGTCCAGCACCGCCGAACAGGCAAGCGCGGGCCTCGACGCGCTGACCGATGCCGAACGCGCCGCGTTCCAGCAGCTCAACGCCGACTATGTGGCCAGGTTCGGCTTCCCCTTCATCATCGCGGTGCGCGACAACACCAAGGCCACGATCCTCGACGCCTTCCGCCGCCGCCTGGCCAACGACCGCGCCACCGAATTCGCCACGGCCTGCGCGCAGGTCGAACGTATCGCCGAACTCCGCCTGAGAGAGATGCTGTGAGCCAATATTACGCCCCCAAGGGCGGCCTGCCGCCCCAGACCAGCCTGATGACCGGCCGCGCCGTGTTCACCGAGGCCTATGCCTTCATCCCGAAGGGCGTCTTTTCCGATATCGTGACCAGCGCCCTGCCGGGCTGGAGCCAGACCCGCCTCTGGCTGATCGCCCGGCCGATGTCGGGCTTTTCCGAAACCTTCAGCCAATATGTGATGGAGGTCGGCCCCGGCGGCGGCTCGGACACGCCCGACAACGAACCCGGAGCGCAATCGGTCCTGTTCGTGACCGAGGGCGAGATCTGGCTCTCGCTCGACGGCCAGGAATACGAACTGTCGGCGGGCGGCTATGCCTATATTCCGCCGGGCTGTCCCTGGCGGCTGAAGAACGGGGGCCCCCATGTCGCCCGCTTCCACTGGGTGCGCAAGCTTTACGAACCGGCGGCGGGCGTGCCGATGCCCGAGGCCTTCGTGACCTCGGATGCCGAGGTGGCGCCGATCGCCATGCCCGATACGCAGGGGCGCTGGGCCACCACCCGTTTCGTCGACCCCGCCGACCTGCGCCACGACATGCATGTGAACGTGGTCACCTTCCAGCCGGGCGGGGTGATCCCGTTCGAGGAAACCCATGTGATGGAACACGGGCTCTACGTTCTCGAGGGCAAGGCGGTCTACAAGCTGAACCAGGACTGGGTCGAGGTGGAGGCGGGCGATTTCATGTGGCTGCGCGCCTATTGCCCGCAGGCCTGCTATGCCGCCGGGCCCGGCCGGTTCCGCTATCTGCTTTACAAGGACGTGAACCGCCACGCCCGCCTGCGGGGGCCCGGCGCCTTCGGGCCACTCAAATGATCGCGGTGCCCCTCATTTTCTGTCGGCAAATATCCCGGGGGTCCGGGGGCAGCGCCCCCGGTCGCGCCAGATGACCCGCACGCTCCGCCTCGAACCGCTGACCGCCACGGCCTTCGCCCCCTTTGGCGACGTGCTGGACGCCGCGGGGCCGCATGACAGGCTCATCAACCAGGGCCTCTGCGGGCGCTGGCACGACCGCGCGCGGCTGGATTTCGGCCCCGGTGGGCGGGCCGGGATCAGCATCTTCAAGGCCGAACCGCGCGCGCTGCCCTACCGGCTCGATCTCGTGGAACGCCACCCCGAGGGCAGCCAGGCCTTCCTGCCGATGACGGAACACCCGTTCCTCGTCATCGTGGCGCCGGACGAGGGCGGCACGCCGGGCCGGCCGCGCGCCTTCCTCACCGCGCCCGGACAGGGCATCAACCTGCACCGCAACACCTGGCACGGCGTGCTGACGCCGCTGCATGCCCCCGGGCTTTTCGCCGTGGTCGACCGCATCGGCGCCACGCCGAACCTCGAGGAACACTGGTTCGCCGAACCCTGGACGGTCACGGTCTGAACCCCTTGCCCCGCGTCGCAGGGCCAACGGCGCGGGCGCCGAACCATAAGGCCTGCCTTCACGAAACCTTAGGGAAGAGACATGACCATGAAACCCCATCCCGTCGATGAGGTGCTGCCGCCGGGCAAGCTCCTCGCCCTTGGTCTGCAACATGTGCTGGTGATGTATGCGGGGGCCATCGCCGTGCCCTACATCATCGGCGGCGCGCTGAAGCTGTCGCAGAGCGATGTGGCCTATCTGATCTCGGCAGACCTCTTCGCCTGCGGGATCGTGTCGATGATCCAGTCCTTCGGGCTTGGCCGCGGGTTCGGCATCCGCCTGCCGGTGATGATGGGGGTTACCTTCGCCTCCGTGGGGCCGATGATCGCCATCGCGGTCCCGCACCCCGGCGCGGAGGGCGCCCGGATCATCTTCGGCTCGATCATGGCGGCCGGGGTGATCGGGATGCTGATCGCCCCGATGGCCAGCCGTCTGCTGCGGTTCTTCCCCTCGATCGTAACCGGCACGGTGATCACGGTGATCGGCATCACCCTGATGCAGATCGGCATCTGGTGGATCTTCGGTCAGCCCTTCGGCCCGACGGCGCCGAAGCTCGTCGACCCGGCCCAGGCCGACTGGCTGAAGCAGGTGGGGGCCCTGGCGGGGCAGGGCAGGGTGCCGCCCGTTCCGGCGGGGCTGGCGCTTGCGCCCTCGGTGCCGAACCCCGCCTATGCCGATGCCACGAACCTGGCGATTTCGGCGGCGGTGCTGGTCGTGGTGATGCTCTTTGCCCGCCACGCCCGCGGGTTTCTTGCCAACATCGCGGTCCTCATGGGGATCGTGGTCGGGGCCATCCTTGCCACGCTGGCGGGCAAGATGGGCTTTGCGCTGGTCGGCGCGGCGCCCTGGTTCGCGCCGGTCATCCCCTTCCACTTCGGCGCGCCGGTGTTCCAGATCGTGCCGATCCTGACGATGGTTCTGGTGATGCTGATCACCATGATCGAATCGACCGGCATGTTCCTGGCGCTGGCCGACATGACCGACGCGCAGGTCGGCCAGCCGCGGCTTGCCGCCGGGCTCCGGGCCGACGGGCTGGGCACGCTGATCGGCGGGCTCTTCAACACGTTCCCCTATACCTCGTTCTCGCAGAACGTGGGTCTGGTGGGGGTCACGGGCGTGCGGTCGCGCTTCGTCACCGTGACGGCCGGGGCGATCATGCTGGTGCTGGGGGTGATCCCCAAGATGGGGGCGCTGGTCGCGTCGCTGCCCACCTCGGTGCTGGGCGGGGCGGGGCTTGTCATGTTCGGCATGGTGGCCGCCACCGGCATCCGCATCCTGGCCCGGGTGGATTTCCACCACAACCGCCACAACCTGTTCATCGTGGCGGTCTCGCTCGGCTTCGGCATGATCCCGATGATCGCGCCGAACTTCGACCAGTGGATGCCCGCCGCGATCCACCCGCTGGTGGAATCCGGCATCCTGATGGCCGCGGTCTCGGCGGTGGGGCTGAACGCCTTCTTCAACGGCGCGCGGGGCTCGCTCGATGATGCGCGCGCGGCGGCCGAGGTGGCCGAGGCCTGAGGCGCGGGGCGGGGGGCCGCATTCGCGGGGGCGGGTCGGGATGCTCCGGTCCGCCCCCTGCGTCTACCGCACGCCCATCCGCGCCGCCACATCGAGCATCCGGTTCGAAAACCCCCACTCGTTGTCGTACCAGCCGAAGACGCGCAGCAGGCCGCCCGGCGTCACGGTGGTTTCCGGCAGCGCCATCACGATGCTTTCGGGCCGCGCGCGCAGGTCGCTCGACACCAGCGGCCGGTCGGTCCAGCCGATCACCCCGCCTGCCGTGGCCAGCGCGGCGTTCACCGCCTCGGCCGTCACCGGCGCCCGGGTCATCACGCAAAGGTCCACGGCCGAGACGCTGGCCACCGGCACCCGCACGGCAGACCCCTTGATCCGCCCGGCGATGCCCGGCAGCACCGTGTCCAGCAGCCGCTGCGCCGAGGTCGTGGTGGGCACCATCGACAGCGCGGCCGCGCGGCTTCTCACCATGTCGGGGCCCGCCGCATCCACCGTGGGCTGGCTGCCGGTGTAGCAGTGGATCGTCGTCATGTAGCCGGTCTCGATCCCCCAGCGCGCCTCGATCAACCGCGCCAGCGGCGCCAGCGCGTTGGTGGTGCAGGACGCATTGGAAATCACTCGCCGCCCGTCGGCCAGCGCACCGTCCAGCACGGCGTCATTGGCGCCCAGCACCACAACCGCCTCGGCCGCCTTCGACGGCCCCGAGACCAGCACCACCCGCGCCCCCGCCCGCAGGCCGCGGCGGGCCACCTCGTCGCTGTCGGCGCGGCCGGTGCACTCCATCACCACATCCACCCCGGCCAGATCCAGCGCCGAAAGGTCGGGCGCCCGGTGCAGGGGCAGGCGGTGGCCATCCACCACCAGCGCCCCGCCCTCCAGCGCGACCTGCCCGCGCCAGGGGCCGAAGACGCTGTCGTATTCGAACAGATAGGCGCAGCTTTCCGGCGCGGCGATGTCGTTGATGCCGACGATCTCCACCCCCGGCGCCGCGCCCTGCGCCCAGGCGCGCAGCACCGTGCGCCCGATCCGGCCAAAGCCGTTGATGAACACCCGTACAGCCATCCCTGCCTCCCCGAAGCGCCAACGGGCGGCACCCTGCCGCCCGCTGCTGTCCTGCGCAAGGGACCGTTTCCGCTAAAGCGCGACCTCGATCGCCAGACCGCGGTCCCGCGCCCGCGCCACGGCCCGTGCCGCCACGGCCAGATCCTGCAGCGCCACCCCGGTGCCGTCGAACAGCGTGATCTCCTCGGCGCTCCGCCGCCCCGGCGCCAGCCCCGCGACGACCGCGCCGATCTCGGTGATCGCCTCCGGCGCCAGCAGCCCCGCCGCCACCGCATGCTGCGCCTCGCCGATGCTCACCGATTGCGCGCGCTCGTCGCAGAAGACGCGGGCGCGCGCCAGAAGTGCCGCCTCCACCTCCTGCTTGCCACGGGTGTCTGTGCCCATGCAGGCCAGGTGGGTGCCCGGCCGCACATGCGCGTCCAGCAGCGTCGGCGCGAAACTCGAGGTGATGGTGACGATCACATCCGCCTCGGCGCCCAGCTCTTCAAGGCTCACCGCCCGGAACGGCAGCCCCAGCGCTGCCGCGGTATCGGCAAGCCGGCCCAGCATCTCGGGGTGCAGGTTCCAGCCCACCACCCGCTCGAAGCCATGTGCGCGCGCCACCGCCCGCATCTGGAAGGCCGACTGGTGACCCGCACCGACCATGCCCAGCACCTTCGCATCCGGCCGCGCGAGATGGCGCACCGAAACCGCCGCCGCGGCGGCGGTGCGCAGCGCGGTCAGCAGGTTGCCACCCACCATCGCGCTGGCCCGCCCGGTATCGGCATCGAAGAGGAAGACGGTCGACTGGTGGTTGGTCAGCCCGCGGCCCATGTTCCCCGGCCAGTAGCCGCCGGCCTTCAGACCCAGCGCCAGACCGGCGCGATCGAACCCGCCCTTGAAGCCGTAAAGCGCATCCGCATGGCCGATCGCCTCGCGCACCACGGGAAAGTTCACCGCCTCTCCGCGCGCCATGGCGGCAAAGACCGCCTCCACCGCATCATAGGCGTCGGCCTCCGACACCAGCCCGGCAATCTCGCGCTCCGGTACGATCAGCATCGCGCCGCCTCCCTCATTTTCTGTCGTCAAATATCCCGGGGGTCCGGGGGCAGAGCCCCCGGCCCGCCCCGGCCCTGCGGCGCGCTAAAGCCCCATCCCCCGCGCGGTCACCGGGATCAGGCGCTCCACCCGGCCCGCCCGCAGGCCCACATACCAGTCGTGCACGTTGCAGGTGGGGTCGCAGTGGCCCGGCACCAGCCGCAGCTTGTCGCCGGGCTTCAGAACCCCTGCGGGGTCTTCGATCACCCCGTGTTCGTCCGAGCACTTGATGTATTTCACATCCGTCCGCCCGAACACCACCGGCAGCCCGCTGTCGACCGATTGCGCCTTCAGCCCGGCGTCGCAGACCGCGCGGTCGGCCTTGGTGTGGCTCATCACCTGGGTGAAGAGGAACAGCGCGTGCTCGAATTCCGTCTCGTCGATCCGCTTGCCGTCCCTGTCATGGATGCGGCCGTAGTCGGCATCCATGAAGGCGTAGCTGCCGCATTGCAGTTCGTTGTAGACGCCCGAGCTGCCCTCGAACCCGTAGCTGCCGGTCCCGCCGCCGCCGACGATGGCGCAGTCCAGCCCCTCGGCGGCCAGCGCGGTGACCGCGTCCTTGACCATCGCCACGGCGATGTCGATCTTGGCCTTGCGGTCCGCCCAGTCCTGCATGTGCTGCATCGCCCCCTGATAGGCCTGGATGCCGCTGAACGTCAGCCCCGGCGCCGCGGCGATGGCCTTGGCGAGGGCCACCACGGCCGCCGTCGAATTCACCCCGCAGCGCCCCGCGCCGCAGTCGATCTCGACCAGGCATTCCAGCGTGGTGCCGTGGCGCCGGGCGGCCGCCGACAGGTCCGCCACATTGGCCGGATCGTCGACGCAGACGATGGTGCGCGCCAGGCGGGGCAGGCGGGCCAGCCGGTCGATCTTGGCCGGGTCGCGGACCTGGTTCGACACCAGCACGTCCTTGACCCCGGCGCGGGCAAAGGCCTCGGCTTCCGAGACCTTCTGGCAGCAGATGCCGCAGGCCCCCGCCGCGATCTGCATCAGCGCGATGTCGGCAGACTTGTGCATCTTGCCATGCACGCGCAGCCGCACCCCCATCTGGTTGGCCAGCCCCTGCATCTTCGCGATGTTGCGGTCCAGCGCGTCGAGATCGACGATCAGGCAGGGCGTCTGCACCTCGGCCTCGGCCATGCCCGGGGCGGCCGGAATGTCGTAGCCCACTTCCAGGCCGTTGAAGGTAATCGCGTTCATGGTCCCCTCCTTACATCCAGGGCAGCTTGTCCAGATCGACGTTTCCGCCGGTGATGACAACGCCGACGCGCTTGCCGGCGAAACGGTCGCGGTTCTTCAGGATGGTCGCGAGCGGAACCGCGCAGGACGGCTCGATCACGATCTTCATCCGCTTCCAGGTCAGCTTCATCGCCTCGACGATCTCGTCTTCCTCGGCGGTCAGGATATCTTCGACATAGTTTTTCACGAAGTGCCAGGTCAGCTCCTTCAGCGGCACCTTCAGCCCGTCGGCCACCGTCTCGGGGGCATCGTCGGCGATGATGTGCCCGGCGCGGAAGCTGCGGGCGGCGTCATCGGCGTTCCGGGGCTCGGCGGCGTAGATTTCCACCCCCGGCGCCAGCGTCGACAGCGTCAGGCAGGTGCCCGAGATCATGCCGCCGCCCCCGATCGGGGCCACCACGGCATCCAGCTCACCGACCTGTTCCAGCAGTTCGCGCGAACAGGTGGCCTGGCCTGCGATCACACGGGGGTCGTTGTAGGGGTGCACGAATTCGGCCCCCGTCTCCTTCAGCACCTCGGCGAAGACCGCCTCGCGGCTGGTGGTCGAGGGCTCGCATTCGACCACGCGCCCGCCATAGCCCTGCACCGCGTCCTTCTTGGCCTGCGGCGCGGTGCGCGGCATCACCACGGTGCAGGGAATGCCCCGCCGCCCCGCCGCATACGAAAGCGACAGCCCGTGGTTGCCCGAGCTGTGGGTGGCCACGCCGCGCGCGGCCTGCGCCTCGGTCAGCCCGAAGACCGCATTCGAGGCGCCGCGGGCCTTGAACGCCCCCGCCTTCTGGAAGTTCTCGCATTTGAAGAACAACTCGGCCCCGGTCAGCGCGTTCAGGTAGCTGGAGGTCAGCACCGGCGTGCGGTGGATATGGGGGGCGATCCGCTCATGCGCGGCCAGCACGTCGCCGAAGGTGGGGATGTAGAGAGGAGCCATGTCGTTCATCTCAGGCCGCGGCGCGTGCCGCCTCCATGTTGGCGTTGCGATAATAGTCCTGCGCGGCGGCCACGCCCGAGCCCAGCGTGACCGGCCAGCCAAGGTCGGCCATGCACATCTCGGCGGTGGCCAGGCCCGCCAGGGCCATCACCTCGGTCAGCATGCCCAGATGGCCGATGCGGAAGACCTTGCCCGCCACCTCGCCCAGCCCCACGCCAAAGGCCACGTCGTATTTCGAGGCCGCCAGTTTCACCAGGTCGGTGCCGTTGCAGCCCTCAGGCACGGTCACGGCGGTCACCGTGTCGGAGTAAAGATCGGCCGAGGCCGCATAGGGCCGCATCCCCCAGGCGAAGACGGCGCGGCGGATGCCCTCGGCGATGCGGTGGTGGCGGGCGAAGACGGTGTCCAGCCCCTCGTCCAGCAGCATCTGCACGCTGGTTGCCAGCCCGTTCAGCAGCCCCACGGCGGGGGTGTAGGGATAGCCGCCCGCGGCAGAGCTGCGGCGCATGTCGGCGAAATCGAAGTAGGTGCGCGGCAGTTTCGCGGTCTCCATCGCCGCCAGCGCCCTGGGGCTGAGGCCCAGGATGGCCAGCCCCGCGGGCAGCATGAACCCCTTCTGGCTGCCGGTCACGGCGATGTCCACGCCCCAGCCATCCATCTCGAACGGCATCGAACCGATCGAGGACACCCCGTCGACGAACAACAGCGCCGGATGGGCTGCCGCGTCCATCGCCCGGCGGATGCCCGCGATGTCAGAGCGCACGCCGGTGGCGGTCTCGTTGTGGGTGGCCAGGACCGCCTTGATCCTGTGGCCGGTATCGGCCTTCAACGCGGCTTCGATGGCCGCAAGCGGCGCGCCCTGGCCCCAGGGCGTCTCGATCACCTGAACCGACAAGCCGTGGCGCTGGCAGAGGTCGATCCAGCGGTGGCTGAACATGCCGAAGCGCGCCGCCAGAACCGTGTCGCCGGGCGACAGGGTGTTGCTGACCGCCGCTTCCCAGCCGCCGGTGCCCGTGGCGGGGAACAGGATCACCTCGCCCGCCGTGGTGCGCAGCACGGCCTTCACGCCGTCGACCGCCGGGCGGAAGATCCGCGCGAAGGCAGGCGAGCGGTGGTCGATCGTGCCCATGTCGCAGGCCTTGCGGATCACCTCGGGGATGTTGGTGGGGCCGGGGATGAAAACCGGGTTCTGGCTGGTCATGGCGTCTCCTCCCGCTTGACGTATTCAGGCTAGAGACGATGTGCCGTGGCTGCAATTTTTTCGAAATATTTTTTCAGAAAGGCGATAACGCCACTAAACACCTTGTCTGAAAGGTATATTGTGTTTTTCATCCAACGAAATCACTTTTCAATTCCAGAGAAGACGGATGCCCGACCCCCGCCCGCGTGGCCGCCCCAAGGCGTTTCACGACAAGACCGAACAGAACACCGTGCAATCGCTGGATCGGGCGATGGGCCTCTTGCGGCTCTTGTCCGAGCGTCCGGGGCTCACGCTGTCGGAACTGGCCGCGGCAAGCGGGCAGGCACCGGCCACCGTTTATCGGGTCCTGACCACGCTTCAGGGGCATGGCATGGTCGAGATCGAGGAACCCGGCCAGCTTTGGCATGTGGGCGCGGGCACGTTCCGCATCGGCACCGCCTTCCTGCGCCGCACCAAGGTGGCCGAGCGCGCGCGCGGGCCGATGCAGGCGCTGATGCGGGCGACGGGGGAAACCGCCAACCTCGGCGTCGAAAGCCAGGATCAGGTGCTGTTCCTGGCGCAGGTGGAAACCCACGAGGCGATCCGCGCCTTCTTTCCGCCAGGCACGCTGTCGCCCATGCATGTCTCTGGGATCGGCAAGGCGCTGATGGCCTGGATGCCCGAGGCACGGGTGACGGGGGTGATCGCGCGGCGGGGGCTGGAAGGCTTCACCCCCCTCTCGCTGACATCAGAGGCGGCGCTGATGCGCGACCTCGCCCGCACGCGCGAACGCGGCTACGCGGTGGACGACCAGGAAAAGGCGCCCGGAATGCGCTGTGTGGCCGCCCCCGTGTTCAACGGGTTCGGCGAGGCCGTCGCGGGCCTGTCGGTGTCAGGCCCCGCGTTCCGCATCTCGCTGGAGGATGCGGCGCGGATCGGCGCGCAGGTGCGCGCGGCCGCCGATGAGGTGACAGAGTCCATCGGCGGCCAGCGGCCCGATCACTCTGCCGCTTCGGCGTAGGCCTCGACCGGCGGGCAGATGCAGATCAGGTTGCGGTCGCCGTAGACGTTGTCGACGCGGCCCACCGGCGGCCAGTACTTGTCCACCCGGAAGCTGGCGGGCGGGAAGCAGCCCTGCTCGCGCGGGTAGGGGCGGTTCCACTCGGCCACCAGGTCTTCCACCGTATGGGGCGCGTTCTTCAGCGGGTTGTTCTCGGCCGGCATGTCGCCGCGCTCGATCGCGGCGATTTCCGCCCGGATCGCCAGCATCGCGGTGATGAAACGGTCAAGCTCGGCCTTTGTCTCGCTTTCGGTGGGTTCCACCATCAGCGTGCCGGCCACCGGCCAGCTCATTGTCGGCGCGTGGAAGCCGTTGTCGATCAGCCGCTTGGCGATGTCGTCCACGGTCACCTGCGCGGTATCGGCGAAGGGGCGGGTATCCAGGATGCATTCATGCGCCACCCGGCCGCCACTGCCCATGAACAGCACCTCATACGCGCCCTTCAGCCGGGCCGCGATGTAGTTCGCGTTCAGGATCGCCACCTTGGTCGCCTGCGTCAGGCCCGGCCCGCCCATCATCAGGCAGTAGGCCCAGCTGATCAGCAGGATCGAGGCCGAACCGTAGGGCGCGGCCGAGACGGCGCCCGCGTCGCCCGTTTCGGGGTTCGACGGCAGGTAGGGCGCCAGATGCGCCTTGACCCCGATCGGCCCCATGCCGGGCCCCCCGCCGCCATGCGGGATGGCGAAGGTCTTGTGCAGGTTCAGGTGGCTCACGTCGCTGCCGATCTCGCCGGGCTTGGCCAGACCCACCATCGCATTCATGTTGGCGCCGTCGATATAGACCTGCCCGCCGTGGTCATGCGTGATCTTGCACACCTCGCGCACGGTTTCCTCGAACACGCCATGGGTCGAGGGGTAGGTGATCATGCAGGCGGCAAGGTTGCCCCCCGCGGCCTCGGCCTTGGCGCGGAAGTCGTCCAGGTCGATGTCGCCGTTCTCGCGGCTTTTCACCGCCACGATCTCCATCCCCGCCATCGCGGCCGAGGCGGGGTTGGTACCATGCGCCGAGACCGGGATCAGGCAGATGTTGCGGTGCCCTTCACCGCGCGCGCGGTGATAGGCGCGGATCGTCATCAGCCCCGCGTATTCCCCCTGCGCGCCCGAATTCGGTTGCATCGAGAACGCGTCATAGCCGGTGATCTCGCAGAGCTTGGCCGACAGGTCGGTGATGACCTCGGCATAGCCCAGCGCCTGATCGCGCGGCGCGAACGGGTGCAGCGCGCCGAATTCGGGCCAGGTGATCGGCATCATCTCGGCCGCGGCGTTCAGCTTCATGGTGCAGGACCCCAGCGGGATCATCGCCCGGTCCAGCGCCAGGTCACGGTCCGACAGGCGGCGCATGTAGCGCATCATCTCGGATTCGGCGCGGTTCATGTGGAAGACCGGATGGCTCAGGTAGTCCGAGGTCCGCAGCAGGTCCTCGGGAAAGCCAAGCTTGGCCCGATGCGGGGGAACGCCGTCGATGCCGAAGGCGCGCAGAACGCGCATCAGCACCTTTTCGTCCGAGGTCTCGTCCAGGCTGATCCCCACCCGGTCGGTGCCGATCTTGCGAAAGTTCAGCCCCTCTTGCCGGGCGGCGGCAAGGATGCCCGCCTGGCCCACGCCCACCTCGACCGTGATCGTGTCGAAGAACGCCTTGGGCGACACCTTCGCCCCCGCGGCCTTCAGTGCGCGAGCGAGGCGGTTGGTCAGGAAATGCACCCGTTCTGCAATCGCGCGCAGGCCGAGCGGCCCGTGGAACACCGCGTAGAAGCTGGCCATCACCGCCAGAAGCGCCTGCGCCGTGCAGACGTTCGAGGTCGCCTTTTCCCGCCGGATATGCTGTTCGCGGGTCTGCAGCGACAGCCGGTAGGCCCGCCCGCCGCGCGCATCGACCGAGACGCCCACGATCCGGCCCGGCATCTGCCGCTTGAAGTCATCCTTGCAGGACATGAAGGCCGCATGCGGCCCGCCGTAGCCCATCGGTACGCCGAACCGCTGGGCCGAGCCGATGGCGATGTCGGCGCCCATCGCGCCGGGTTCCTTCAGCAGGCACAGCGCCAGCAGATCGGTGGCCACCACGGCCACCGCCCTGGCGGCATGCAGCGCGGCGATCTGGGGGGTGAAGTCGGTCACATGGCCATAGGTGCCGGGGTACTGGAAGAGGGCGCCGAAGTAGCGGTCGGCCTCCATCGTCTCGGGGGCGCCCACCTCGACCGCGATGCCCAGCGGCTCTGCCCGGGTGCGGATGACCGCGATGGTCTGCGGGTGGCAGCCGTGATCGACGAAGAAGGCCGTGGCCTTCGACTTGGCCACGCGATGCGCCATGGTCACCGCCTCGGCGGCGGCGGTCGCCTCGTCAAGCAGCGAGGCATTGGCCACGGGAAGCCCTGTCAGGTCGGCCACCATGGTCTGGAAGTTCAGAAGCGCCTCGAGCCGGCCCTGTGCGATTTCGGGCTGGTAGGGGGTGTAGGCGGTGTACCAGGCCGGGTTTTCCAGGATGTTGCGCTGGATCGCGGGCGGGGTGACGGTGCCGTAGTAGCCCTGCCCGATCAGGCTGGTCATCACCCGGTTCTTCGCCGCGACCTCGCGCATCCGGGCCAGCAGCTCGTGTTCGGCCAGCGGGGCCCAGCCCAGCGTGCCCTTCTGGCGGATCGACGCCGGGACGGTCTGGGCGATCAGCTCGTCAAGCGAGGCCACCCCGACCGCCTGCAGCATCTCCGCCATCTCGCTGGGCGAAGGGCCGATATGGCGGCGATTGGCGAAATCGTAGGGATTGTAGTCGGTCGGGGTAAAGGTCATCGCAGCCTCACGCGATCATGTCGTTGTATTCGTCCTCGTCCATGAACTCGTCGAGCGCGGCGAGGTCATCGACCTTCATCTTGAACATCCAGCCGTCGCCCAGCGGGTCCTCGTTCACGAGGCCGGGGGTGTCGGAAAGCTTGGCGTTGACCTCGACGATCTCGCCTTCGACGGGGGCGAGGATGTCCGAGGCCGCCTTGACGCTTTCGATCACGACCACCTCGTCGCCCTGGGCGACCTGGGTTTCGATCTCGGGCAGTTCCACGAACACCACATCGCCAAGCTGTTCGGCCGCATAGGCGGTGATGCCGACCACGACCAGGTCGCCCTCGACCCGCAGCCATTCGTGTTCTTGGGTGTATTTCATCTGATTCCTCGTCAGCGTTTGTAGGTGGCAGGCCGGAAAGGCAGGGCGGTCACGGTGGCGGGCAGCCGTTTGCCCCGCACGTCACCGTATACCGTGGTGCCCCGAACGCAAAGCGGGCTGGGCAGATAGCCCATCGCGATCGGCGCATCGAGGCTGGGTCCGAACCCGCCCGAAGTGATCCGTCCCACCGGGTCGCCGCCCTCGGGCGCGGCATAAAGCAGGGTGCCTTCGCGCATCGGTGCGCGGCCCTCGGGGCGCAGGCCCACGCGGCTGCGGGCGGCGCCTTCGGCCAGTTCGCGCAGGATGCGGTCGGCCCCCGGGAAGCCGCCCGCGCGGGCGCCGCCGGTGCGGCGGGCCTTCTGCATCGCCCAGGTCAGCGCCCCTTCCACCGGCGAGGTGGTGGTGTCGATGTCATGGCCGTAGAGGCAGAGCCCCGCCTCGAGCCGCAGCGAGTCGCGCGCGCCAAGGCCGATGGGCTGCACCGCCGGATCGGCCAGCAGCCGTTCGGCAAAGGCCCGCGCGGCAAGGTCGGGCACCGAGATCTCGTATCCGTCCTCGCCCGTGTAGCCCGAGCGCGAGATCCACAGGTCCACCCCCTGCCAGGGCCGGATGCCGTGGTCCATGAAGGCGAAATCGCCCGTATCGGGGATCAGGCGCGACAGGACCGCGGCCGCCTCGGGCCCCTGAAGGGCCAGAAGCGCGCGGCCGCCCACCATGCCCACATCGCAGTCGGGCAGGCCTGCCTGCATATGGGCCAGGTCCGCCTCCTTGCAGGCGGCATTGACGACGACGTAAAGGTGGTCGCCCCGGTTCGTCACCATCAGGTCATCAAGGATGCCGCCCGCGGCATCGGTGAAGAAGCCGTAGCGCTGCCGCCCCGGGGCAAGGCCCAGCACGTCGACGGGGATCAGCCGTTCCAGCGCCAGCGCGGCGGTTTCGATCCGCCCGTCCTTCGGGGCGACGATCACCTGCCCCATGTGGCTGACATCGAACAGCCCTGCCGCGGTGCGGGTGTGCAGGTGTTCCTTCAGGACGCCAAGCGGATATTGCACCGGCATGTCGTAGCCCGCAAAGGGCACCATCTTGCCGCCGAGGGCCAGATGCAGGTCATGCAGACCCAGACGCTTCAGGTCGGCCATGCCGCCCTCCCTTCTCGCCGGTTGCTGCATAGCCCGGCATCGTTCCGGCAGGGTTGCCCCTGCGCCTCCGATGCCCCCTCTGTCCTTCCGCCTGAGATCGTTATCCCTTCGGCGCCCCCGATCGGGTCGGGGGTCTCTCCAGAGTTCTGTGTCAGAACGGTTCGTGCGCCTGAGAGTTTACCGGGGCGGTTGCTCCTTCGGCACCGGCTCCGGGTTCGCACCCCGCCGGATTCTCCCGATCCTGACGGCGGAAGGAGTAGCCGCTTGGCCGCGGGCTGGCAAGAGGGATGAGGGGCGCAGGTGTCGCCGCCTGCGCAGGCGGCAGGCCGCGCGGTGCGGCGAGGTCGGAGCAGGCGAGGGGGCGCTGCCCCCTCGGCGCGGGCCGCGCCTCACCCCCGGGATATTTGCGGACAGAAAATGGGCAGGCTCAGCGCGCGGCCGGGGTCTTTTGCAGCAGCGGCATCAGGTCGGCCATCTCGGGTCCGTGATCCTGGCCGGTCAGGGCGCGGCGCAGCGGCATGAAGAGGCCGCGGCCCTTGCGCCCTGTCGCCTCCTTGACCGCGGCGGTCCACTGGCCCCAGGTGTCCGGCCCCCAGGGGCGGGCGGGCAGAAGTGCCAGCGCGGTGGCCACGAACTCGGCATCCTCGGGGGCGATCACCGGGGTCGCACCGTCGCGGCAAAGCGCCCACCAGGCGGCGATGCCGTCGCGGGTGTCGATGTTGGCCTTGGCCACGGCCCAGAAGCGTTCGGCCAGATCGGCCGGCACGCCGAGGGCGGCGATGCGGTCCTGCATGGCGGCGAACGGCAGGGCCTGCACATGGGCGCGGGTCAGCGGCTTCAGATCCTCGGCGTCGAACTTGGTGGGGGCGGCGCCGAAGCTGCCGATGTCAAACCCGTCGATCAGCTCCTGCATCGAGCCGGCCAGTTCCACCGGCTTCGACGAGCCAAGCCGCGCCATCAACGACAGCAGCGCCATCGGCTCGATTCCTTCCGCCCGCAGGTCGCGCAGGCTGAGCGTGCCGAGGCGCTTGGACAGTTCCTCGCCCTTGGCGCCGGTCAGCAGCGAGTGGTGCGCGAAGGCGGGGGGCGTGCCGCCCAGGGCCTGCATGATCTGGATCTGGGTTGCAGTGTTCGTCACATGGTCGGCGCCGCGCACGATATGGGTGACCCCCATGTCGATGTCGTCGACCGACGAGGCGAAGGTATAAAGCACCTGCCCGTCGGCGCGGATCAGCACGGGGTCGGAGACCGAGGCCGCGTCGATCGAGATCGGGCCAAGGATGCCGTCGGCCCACTCGATCCGCTGCTGGTCGAGCAGGAAGCGCCAGTAGCCCTCGCGCCCTTCGGCGCGCATCTTGGCCTTGTCGTCCGCGCCCAGCTTCAGCGAGGCACGGTCGTAGACCGGCGGCTTGCCCATGTTCAGCAGTTTCTTGCGCTTCAGGTCCAGTTCCGTCGGCGTCTCGAAACATTCGTAGAACCTGCCCGCGGCGCGCAGCTCATCGGCCGCCTCGGCATAGCGGTCCATCCGCAGCGACTGCTTTTCCAGCCGGTCCCAGGTCAGGCCCAGCCATTCGAGATCCGTCATGATCCCGTCGGCATATTCCTGCTTCGAGCGTTCGCGGTCGGTATCGTCAAGGCGCAGGATGAAGCTGCCGCCCGACTTGCGCGCGATCAGGTAGTTCATCAGCGCGGTGCGCAGGTTCCCGACATGGATGTAGCCGGTCGGCGAAGGGGCGAAGCGGGTGACGGTCATGGGGCAACTCCTGTTGGCCCCGCTCTTTCACAACAGGCCCGTTTTGTCCATATCGGGGGCAGAAGGGAGCCATGTGATGACCGAAGACCCGACCGGCTGGGCCGATGTGCCCGCCCCAGATGCCGAGGTGATCGAGACGCTGGCGCGGGCCGCGCTCGATGCGTTGCCGCCGCAGTTCCGCCCCGGCGCGGCGGCGCTGGTGCTGCGGGTGGTGGATCTGGCGCCCGACGAGGTGCTGGAGGCGATGGAGATCGAAGACCCGTTCGAACTGACCGGGCTTTATGACGGCATTCCGCTGACCGAGAAATCGGTGATGGACCAGCCGCAGCAGCCCGATACCGTCTGGCTGTATCGCCGGGCCATCCTGGACGAA
This sequence comes from Pseudomonadota bacterium, assembly GCA_021845805.1. GTDB lineage: Bacteria > Pseudomonadota > Alphaproteobacteria > Rhodobacterales > Rhodobacteraceae > Solirhodobacter. The sequence continues at coordinate 39,303 of JAJZVD010000025.1, forward strand.
TGGATCGGGCGGAGCGACGTGAGCCTTGGCGACCTGGTTGCCAATGTGGTGGTGCATGAGGTGGCACATCACTTCGGCTGGTCGGATGCGCAGATCGCGGCCATCGACCGCTGGTGGGAATAGGGGGCGCGGCGCGCGCGCCCCCTGTCCGTAATCAGGCGAGCTTTGCCGCCATGCCGACCAGGCGCTTGGCCTGGTGGGCGATCGCGGCCTGCGCCTTGTCGTCAAGGGGCGCGCCCTGGGTGTGGCTGTAGCCGTAGGGGTTGCCGCCCGCGGCGAAGATCGAGGCATCGGTATAGCCCGGCGCGACGATGACCGCGCCCCAGTGCAGGAACGTGGTGTAAAGCCCGAGCAGCGTGGCCTCTTGCCCGCCGTGGGGGTTCTGCGCGCTGGTCATGGCGCTGACCGGCTTGTTGGCCAGCTTGCCCTGGAACCAGACGCCGCCAAGCGTGTCGATGAAGGCGCGCAACTGGCTGGGCGCCTGGCCGAAGCGGGTCGGCGCGCTGAAGAGGTAGGCGTTGGCCCACTCCATGTCCTCGGGCGTGGCGGCCGGGACGGCCGAGGATTTCTCGACCTGGGCCTTCCAGGCGTCCTGGCTGTTCACCACGGCCTCGGGGGCGGTTTCGGCGATGCGCAGAACGCGCACCTCGGCGCCGGCCTCGCGCGCGGCGGCGGCGGCGATTTCCGCCATCTGGTGGTTGGTGCCGTAGGTCGAATAGAACAGGATCGCGAGCTTCACGGTGCTCATCGGGGCCTCCATGGGTTGGACTGCCCTGAAGATATTGCGTCTGGGCGCCGTGCGCATTCCCCGCCCGCGCGCGCCCCCTGTGCATGCGTGCAGAGGTGGCCGTCAGGTCGGATCGCGCCAGCGGTTGACGATCGGGTAGCGACGGTCCAGCCAGAAGGCCTTCGATGTCAGCCGGGTGCCGGGCGCGGACTGGAAGCGCTTGTATTCCGAGAGATACAGCAGATGCTCCACCCGCTTCACCGTGGCATGGTCAAAGCCCTGTGCCACGAGATCGGCCACCGAGGCATCGCGTTCCACCAGCCCGTCAAGGATCGCGTCCAGCACCGGGTAGGGGGGGAGGCTGTCTTCGTCCTTCTGGTTTTCGCGCAGTTCGGCGCTGGGCGGCTTGTCGATCACGCGCGGCGGGATCACCTCGCCCGCCGGGCCCTGCATCCAGGGGCGGTGGTTGGCGTTGCGCCAGCGGCAGGTTTCGAACACCCGGGTCTTGTAGAGATCCTTGATCGGGTTGTAGCCGCCGTTCATGTCGCCGTAGATCGTGCAGTAGCCCACCGCCATTTCCGACTTGTTGCCGGTGGTCAGCAGCATCGCGCCGAACTTGTTCGACAGCGCCATCAGCAGAAGGCCGCGCAGGCGGCTCTGGATGTTTTCCTCGGTGATGCCGGGACTGGTGCCTGCGAACAGCGGCCCCAGCGCCTCGGCCACCGCGGCCTGCGGCCCGCCGATCGGCACGGTGTCCAGTCGGCACCCCAGCCGGGTCGCCACCGCCGCGGCATCCTCAAGCGAGGCGGGCGAGGTGAAGGCCGAGGGCAGCATGACGCAATGCACGTTCTGCGGCCCCACCGCATCAGCGGCGATGGTGGCGACCAGCGCCGAGTCGACCCCGCCCGACAGGCCCAGCACGACCTTCGAAAACCCGCTTTTCCTCAGGTAGTCCGCAAGCGACAGGACCATCGCACGGTAGTCTTGTTCCCAGTCGTCGGGATGGGTGGCGCGCGGCGCCTCGTCCACCCGCCAGCCTTGGGCGCCCTGCGTCAGGTCGAGGTGGTAGATCCCTTCGTCGAACACCGGTGCCAGCATGGCAAGCTGCCCGCCGGGATTGAGCGCGAAGGACCCGCCGTCGAACACCTGGTCATCCTGCCCGCCCACCATGTTCAGATAGACAAGCGGCAGCCCGGTTTCGACCACACGCGACACCATGATCTGCATCCGGTCCTCGAACCGGCCGCGGAAATAGGGCGAGCCGTTGGGGACGAAGATCACCTCGGCCCCGGTTTCGGCCAGCGTCTCTGTCACGTCCGGGTGCCAGGCATCCTCGCAGATCGGCGTGCCGATGCGCAGCGGGCCCAGGCGGAACGGGCCGCTGACCGGGCCCTGGGCGTACAGGCGGACCTCGTCGAAGACGCTGTCGTTCGGGCGATGATGCTTCAGGATCACCGCGACGCGCTGGCCGCCCTGCAGGATGTAATAGGCGTTGTAAAGCCGCCCGCCCTCGGCAAAGGGCGCGCCGATCCCCAGCGCGGGGCCATCGGCGCAGCGCGCGGCCAGGAGATCGACCGCCGCCATCGCGTGATTGGCGAAGGCGGGCTTCATCACCAGGTCCTGCGGCTGGTAGCCGGTGATGAACATTTCGGGCAGGGCGACCAGACCGGCCCCGGCGGCGCGGCCTTTCTGCCAGGCGGCGAAGGCGCTCTGGGCATTGGCGTCGATGGCGCCGACGGTCGGGTTCAGTTGCGCCAGCGTCAGGCGGAAACGGTCGGTCATGGGCCTCGTCCTCGGTCGGGTCAGGTTCTAGCAGGTTGGGCGCCGAGGGAAAGCCGCATCATGGCGAAACGCTTGTCAGGCCCGGGGGTGTCCTTTACCTTCGCGTCGCGCCCTGTGCGGGGCGAGTGTAAACAGAGGCAGGGGGCCCGGCCGTGGCGGGATGGACGAGGGCGATCACGCGCGCAACGGGTCTGGCGGGCGCGCTGGCGCTGGTTGCAACCACGGGACTTGCGCAGGCTGCGGATCAGGTCATCACCAAGCAGTACGATGACGGTGGCGTCTATTCCGGGACCTTCAAGGACGGCAAGCAGGACGGCAAGGGCACCTACAAGCTGCCCAACGGTTATGTCTATTCCGGCGACTGGGTGGCGGGCGAGATCCAGGGGCAGGGAACCGCGCATTTCCCCAATGGCGCGATCTACGAGGGTCACTTCACCGCGGGCAAGCCTGACGGCAAGGGCAAGATCACCTTCGCCGACGGCTCGACCTACGAGGGCGACTGGGTGGCGGGCCAGATCACCGGGCAGGGCACCGAACATTACGCAAACGGCATGACCTATACCGGCAGCTTCGTGAACGGGGTGCAGGACGGCAAGGGCAAGATGGAAAGCCCCGACGGCTACATCTACGACGGCGACTGGCAGAAGGGCGTGAAGACCGGCAAGGGCCGGATCACCTACCCCAACGGCACCGTCTACGAGGGCGATCTGCTGAACGGCCAGCGCGAGGGCAACGGCACCCTGACCATGACTGACGGGTTGACCTATGTCGGCCAGTGGAAGGACGGGCAGATCAACGGCACCGGCAAGCTGACCCAGCCGAACGGCGACGTGTTCGACGGGACGCTGGTGAACGGCCAGCGGCAAGGTCATGGCACCGTTACCTACAAGAACGGCGATGTCTACGATGGCGATTTCGTCGCCGACAAGCGCGAGGGCAAGGGCACCTTCAAGGGGCATGATGGCTATGTCTACACCGGCGACTGGAAGGATGGCCGGATCGAGGGGCAGGGGCAGGTGACCTATCCCGACGGCTCGGTCTATCTCGGCAGCTTCCACGCCGATCTGGCCGACGGCACGGGCAAGATCACCTATCCCGACGGCTCGACCTACGAAGGCGACTGGAAGGCCGGGGTCATCGACGGCCAGGGCACCGCGCATTACGCCAACGGCATCACCTACACCGGCGGGTTCAAGGCGGCCAGGAACGACGGGCAGGGCACCATGACCTACCCCGACGGCTACAAGTACGAGGGCGACTGGAAGGACGGACAGCGCGACGGGCAGGGCACCGCGACCTATCCCGATGGCACCGTCTACAAAGGCCAGTTCGTCGCAGGCCAGCGCGAGGGGCAGGGCGAGATCACCATGCCCGACGGCTTCAAGTATGTCGGCGCCTGGAAGGCGGGCCAGATCGAGGGCAAGGGCGTTGCCACCTACCCCAATGGCGATGTCTATGACGGCATGTTCGTGCAGGGCCACCGGCAGGGGCAGGGCACCATGCGCTATTCCAACGGCCAGACCCAGAGCGGCGAGTGGGACAACGGCGCGCTGAACGGCAGCGGGGCCGCGCCGACCGCCGATCCGGGCAGCACGCCCCCCGCCGACAGCGGCACCGCCACCGCCCCGGCGGGGAACTGAGGCTAGACCGGCTCGCCCGCGTCAAGCCGGACCAGGAACCGCTCGGCGCCCTCAAGGACGCGGGCCTGGTGGCCTTCGTCCATCCGGTCCCAGGTGCGATACATCGGCGCCATCCGCGGGTTGGTCCCGAAGCGCGCGCGATGGCGCGTCAGGAAGTGCCAGTAGAGCAGGTTGAACGGACAGGCATCGGGCCCCGCGCGGTCGGCCACCCGGTAGCGGCAGCCGCCGCAATAATCAGACATCCGGTCGATGTAGGCGCCCGAGCTGACATAGGGTTTCGAGGCCAGCACGCCCCCGTCGGCAAACTGCGACATGCCCAGGGTGTTCGGCGCCTCGACCCATTCCAGCGCGTCGACGTAGACGGCCAGATACCAGCCGTGCACCTCGGCCGGGTCGATCCCGGCCAGCAGTGCGAAGTTGCCCGTCACCATCAGCCGCTGGATGTGATGCGCGTAGGCCAGCCGCCCGGTCTGCGCCACCACGGCCCTGACGCAGGCCATCCGCGTCTCGCCACCCCAATAGGCGGGGGGCAGGCGCCGACCGTGGCCCAGCGCGTTCCGCGTCAGGTAGCCGGGGCCCTCTCGCAGGTAGAGCCCGCGAACGAATTCCCGCCAGCCGAGGATCTGGCGGATGAACCCTTCGGCCGAATTCAGCGGCACCCGACCGGCGCGCCAGGCAGCCTCGGCCCGGTCGCAGACCTCTTGCGGGGTCAGGAGGCCCGCGTTCAGGTAGGGCGACAACAGCGAATGATGCAGGAACGGATCGCCCGCCAGCATCGCATCCTGATAGGTGCCGAAGTCGGGCAGGGCATGGGCGATGAAATGATCCAGCGCCGCCAGCGCCCCGGCGCGGTCGGTGGCCCAGCCAAAGCCCTCGAGCCCGCCGAAATGGGCGGGAAAGCGGCGGGCGACCAGATCCAGCACCTCTTGCGTGGTGGCATCGGGGGCAAAGCGGGGCGGGGGCGCGCGAAAGAGGTCGGCCGCGGCAGGCTTGCGGTTTTCGGCATCGTAGTTCCAGCGCCCGCCCGCAGGTGCGGCCCCCTCCATCAGATAGCCGGTGCGGCGCCGCATCTCGCGGTAGAAATACTCCATCCGCAGGGCCTTGCGGTCGGCGGCCCAGGCGTCGAAGGCGGCGGTGGAGCAGAAGAAGCGGTCATCCTCGACCAGGTGCAGCGGCAGCGCGCAGGTTTCCAGCGCGGCCAGCAGCCGCCAGTCGCCCGGGCGCGTGGCGATGCCCTCGCGCGCGCCCAGTTCCGCGGCCCGCCGCAACACCTCGCCCGGGATGCTCTGGGTGTTGGCCGGATCGTCCAGCCGACTGTAGCGCACCTGCCAGCCGTCCGCCGTCAGCGCGGCGGCGAACTTGCGCATCGCGGCGAAGAGGAAGGCGATCTTCTGCGGGTGGTGCGGTACGGCCTCGGCCTCTGCCAGGACCTCGGCCATCACCACCACGTCGCGGTTGCGGTCGGCCAGCGCCAGCGCCCCGGCGCCGGGCGTCAACTGGTCGCCCAGCACCAGAACCAGGCGCGGTGCTACCATGGCACCCGCGCCCCGGCCCAGTCGAAGAAGCCGCCGCTGTCGGCCGGGGTCAGGCCGTCCAGCACGTTCAGGATGTTCGCCGCCGCGGTTGCCGGCGACACCGCCGGGTGCCCCGCGCGGTAGGCGGGGCCGAGCGCCGTCTCGACCGTTCCGGGATGGATCAGCGCGCAGACCGCCTGCCGGTGACTGCGCGCGACCTCGATCGCGGCGGTGTGGATCAGCTGGTTCAGCGCGGCCTTCGCCGCACGATAGCCATACCAGCCGCCCAGCCCGTTGTCGCCGATCGAGCCGACCCGCGCCGACAGCGCCGCGAACACCGCCCGCCGGTCGCGGGGCATCAGCCGCAGCGCATGTTTCAGGACCAGCGCCGGGCCTGCCGCGTTCAGCGCGAATTGCGCCTGCAGCGCCCCGAGGTCGAGCGCGCGCAGCGATTTTTCCGGCCCTAGCCCCTCGATCGTCAGCGCGCCGGTCGCGACGATCACCCCGTCGAAGGCGCCAGACGGCAGCGGGGCCAGCGCGCGCGCCACTGTCTCTTCGACCGTCACGTCAAGCCCGTCGGCCGCGCGCGACACCCCTGTGACCGCGGCGCCCCGTGCCGTCAGCGCTGCGCAAAGCGCCGCGCCGATCCCGCCCGAGGCACCCACGACAAGAACCCGTTCCATGCGCCCACCCTTTCCCGCCCGAAGCTAGGGCGGGGGCGGGGTCTGTCCAGCCTCAGCAGTAGCGTTCGACCCCGATGATCTGGGTGTCGTTGTAGCGGTCGCCATGCGCGAACCCCGGGGGCAGAAGCCGCGCGATCTCGGCGCGGTCGGCATCTGTCAGCGCGATGGTGTCGGCATCGGCCCATTCCGCCAGATGCAGGGCGGTGCGGGTGCCGGGGATCGGGATCAGATGCGCGCCCCGGTCCAGCACCCAGGCCAGCGCGGCACCCGCCACGCTCCAGCCGCGGGCGCGGGCGAAGGCCTTGAACCCCTCGATGGCCCGCTTGTTGTGGCTCCAGTTCGGCTCGACGAAGCGCGGCACGCGGCTGCGGAAGTCGGTCTCGGCCATGGCCGAGGGCTCGGGGAACACCTCGCCGAATACGCCCCGGCCCAGCGGCGAGAAGGGGATGAAGGCCACGCCCAGATCGGCACAGGCCTGCAACATCCCCAGTTCCGGCTGGCGGCTCCAGAGCGAGTATTCGTTCTGTACCGCCAGGCAGGGATGCACCGCATGGGCGCGGCGCAGGGTGGCGGGCGAGATCTCGGACAGGCCGTAGCCGCCGATCTTGCCTTCCTCGATCAGCTTCACCAGCGTGCCCACCACCTCTTCGACCGGGCGGGCCTGTTCGCGGCGGTGGAGGTAGAACAGATCCACATGATCCACCCCCAGCCGCTTCATCGAACCTTCCAGTTCGGCCCGCAGGTGGGCTTCGGAATTGTCGAACCGGCGTTCGGGCGCGGGAATGATGCCGGCCTTGGTGGCGATCACCGGCCGGTGGCCGCGGGTCTTGAGCCATTCGCCGATGACCCGTTCCGACCGGCCCATGCCGTAGATGTTCGAGGTGTCAAGGAAGGTGATGCCCGCGTCCCAGGCGGCATCAAGGCACATCAGCGAGGTGGCATCCTCGGCGGCGCCGAAGAAGCCTGCAAAGCTCATGCAACCCAGCCCGATGGCCGAGACCATGGGGCCGCCCGCCCCGAGTTGCCGCTGCTTCATCGCGCTCTCCTTCGCTGCCGCCTGTTCGTGGCGGCACCGAACCCCCGCGGGCGGGCAAGGTCAAGCCCGATCAGGCGAAAGCGGCAGCCAGCGCGATCTCGACCATGTCGCCGAAGCTGCGTTCGCGCTGGTCCGAGGGCAGCGCCTCATGCGTCAGCAGGTGGTCGGAAATGGTCAGGACCGCCAGCGCCCGTGCGCCGTGGCGGGCCGCCAGGGTGTAAAGCTCGGCCGTTTCCATCTCGACGCAGAGAATGCCGTGGCGCTGCATCTGTTCGTTCAGGTCGGGCCGTTCGTCATAGAACACGTCCGACGAATAGATGCCCCCCGCATGGATCGGCACGCCCCGCGCCACCGCTGCCGCATGGGCCGCCGCCAGCAGGCCGAAATCGGCCGAGGGGGCAAAGTTCACCTCGCGGAAGATCCCGCGCGAGGGGGTGGACAGGGTGCTTGCGGTCATCGCCAGCACCACGTCGCGCACCTTCACGCGGTCCTGCATCCCCCCGGCCGAGCCGATGCGGATCAGCGTCTTCGCGCCATAGTCACGGATCAGTTCGTTGACGTAGATCGACAGCGACGGCATCCCCATGCCGGTGCCGTGGATCGTCACCGGATGCCCGTTCCAGGTGCCGGTATAGCCCAGCATCCCGCGCACCTCGTTGACAAGGCGGGGGGTTTCCAGGAACCGCTCGGCTGCCCAGCGGGCGCGGTAGGGGTCGCCGGGCAGCAGGACGGTTTCGGCGATGTCGCCGGGCTTGGCGCCGATGTGAACGGTCATCAGGGTCTCCCTTGTGTCGCAGGCCGACATTAGGGCGAAGCGCCGACGGTTTCACGCGGGAAAGTGCGCCTGCGCGTCAGGTCGGCTGGCCGACCAACGTCCTGTATTCGGCGTGGTTCGGGCAGAAGGTCGCGGCCTTGGCCGGGGCGGCCGGGTCGGTCAGGAACTGGCGGCAGGCGTCGGTTTCGTGGCAATGCGCGCAGGTGTGCAGCAGGTCCACATAGTCCTGCCGGTAGCTTTCCAGATCCTCGGCCGTGACCCCGTGCCGCAAGGCCATGGCGGCCATGCGCGCGGCGACCTTTTCGGGCGTCTCCACGATCTCGTGCAACTGGCCGCGGCTCAGGCCCAGTTCTTCCAGTTCGCGCGCGTCCATCCTCTCGATCTCGCGGTGGTCGCGCATGTGGTCCATCATCGTCTTCAGCCGGTCGAGCATCTGCGCCTCCTTCTGTGCGGATGCGCGCAGTCTAGGCAGGGGGCGGGCGGCGCGCCTTGATCTGCCGCAAGCCGCGCGCCCGGCCTTGTTCCGTCAGGCCGCCGCTCGCGTTGCCCCGGCCAGCCCCACGATGTCCAGCATGATCCGGTTCAACTCGAAATCCTTGGGCGTGTAGACCGCCGCGACACCCAGCGCCTTCAGCCGCGCCGCGTCGTCGTCGGGGATGATCCCGCCCACGACGACGGGAACATGCGACAGCCCCGCCGCGCGCATCCGCTCCATCACCTCGACGATCAGGGGCAGGTGGCTGCCCGACAGGATCGACAGGCCCACCACATGCGCCTCGGTCTCGGCCGCCTGCGCCACGATTTCGGCCGGGGTCAGGCGGATGCCGTCGTAGCGGATCGCCATCCCGCAGTCGCGCGCCCGCGCGGCGATCTGCTCGGCGCCGTTGGAATGGCCGTCAAGCCCCGGCTTGCCCATCAGGAAGGTCAGCCGCCGCCCCAGCCGGGCGGACACCTGGTCGACCGCCTCGCGGATCGGCTCCAGCCCCTCGGTCCGGTTCGAGGGGGCGCGGGACACGCCCGTGGGCGCGCGGTATTCGCCGAAGGCCGCGCGCATCTCGGCCGCCCATTCGCCCGTGGTGGCGCCCGCCTTTGCCGCGGCGATCGAGGCCGGCATGATGTTGGCGCCGCTGACCGCCGCCGCCCGCATCTCGGCCAGTGCCGCCGCGACCGCGCCCGGGTCGCGCGCGGCGCGCCAGGCCGACAGGCGGGCGATCTGGTCCGCCTCTGCCGTGGAATCGACAACCATGATCGCGCCATCCCCCGCGGTCAGCGGGCTGGCCGCCCCCTCGGCCCAGCGGTTCACACCCACAACCACGGTTTCGCCCGCCTCGATCCGCCCGATCCGTTCGGCATTCGCCTCGACCAGGCGGCCCTTCATGTAGTCGATGGCAGCCACCGCCCCGCCCATCGCGTCGATCTGCGCCAGTTCGGCGCGCGCGCCGTCCTTCAGCGCCTCGACCCGGCGCGCCACGGCGGGGTTGCCGTCGAACAGGTCGTCATATTCCAGCAGGTCGGTTTCATAGGCCAGGATCTGCTGCATCCGAAGCGACCATTGCTGGTCCCAGGGCCGCGGCAGCCCCAGCGCCTCGTTCCAGGCGGGCAGTTGCACCGCGCGGGCCCGGGCGTTCTTCGACAGCGTCACCGCCAGCATCTCGATCAGGATGCGATAGACGTTGTTTTCCGGCTGCTGCTCGGTCAGCCCCAGGCTGTTCACCTGCACCCCGTAGCGGAAACGGCGGTACCGTTCCTCGGCGATGCCGTAGCGGTCGCGGCAGAGTTCGTCCCAGAGTTCCGTGAAGGCGCGCATCTTGCACATCTCGGTCACGAAGCGGATGCCGGCGTTCACGAAGAAGCTGATGCGCCCGACCATCGCGGGGAACGCCCCGGCCGTCACCTTGGCGCGCAGGTCGTCCAGCACCGCGCAGGCGGTGGCCAGCGCGAAGGCCAGTTCCTGTTCCGGTGTCGCACCCGCTTCCTGCAGGTGATAGGAACAGACGTTCATCGGGTTCCATTTCGGCAGGTGTTCCGCCGTATAGGCCGCCACGTCGGTGATCAGCCGCAGCGAGGGCTTCGGCGGGCAGATGTAGGTGCCCCGGCTGAGGTATTCCTTGATGATGTCGTTCTGCACCGTGCCCTGAAGCGCCGCGACATCGGCCCCCTGTTCCTCGGCTACCGCGATGTAAAGCGCCAGCAGCCAGGGCGCGGTGGCGTTGATCGTCATCGAGGTGTTCATCTGCTCCAGCGGGATGCCTGCGAACAGCGCGCGCATGTCGCCCAGATGGCTGACCGGCACGCCGACCTTGCCAACCTCGCCCCTGGCGCGGGGGTCATCGGAATCGTAGCCGGTCTGGGTCGGCAGGTCGAAGGCCACCGAAAGCCCCGTCTGCCCCTTGGCCAGGTTCGTGCGATAGAGCGCGTTCGAGGCCGCGGCGGTGGAGTGGCCGGCATAGGTGCGAAACAGCCAGGGCTTGTCTTTCGCGGTCATCTTTGCCTCGTGCGTAACAATATTGCTGTCATAGCTACATAAGAAAAATAATATGTCTCGTCAATTCGCCGCGTCGCAGCGCCGCGCGCCAAGGCTACGGCCATTGATTTTCCTTGTCATTTCAACCACTCTGAATTCGTAAGGTCATAAAATTACAAAACAGAAGTTTGAAACGTTGCAAAGTTACCGATGAAAATGTATCCAGTGCCAGTGAGCCGCCCCGATTCTGCGCCGCGGCACCGATGGATGGAGATGATGATGGCTCTCGACACCGCCCCCGGCATCGTTCCCTACACCGCCCCGGTGAAGGACCTCTATGAACTGGGCGAGATGCCGCCGCTGGGCCATGTGCCCGCCAAGATGTATGCCTGGTCGATCCGGCGCGAGCGTCACGGCGAGCCGGACACCGCGATGCAGGTCGAGGTGGTCGATACCTGGAAGATCGACAGCCACGAGGTTCTGGTGCTCGTGATGGCGGCGGGGGTGAACTACAACGGCGTCTGGGCGGCGCTGGGCCAGCCCATCAGCCCGTTCGACGGGCACCGCGCGGCCTATCACATCGCCGGGTCCGATGCGTCGGGCATCGTCTGGGCGGTGGGCGACAAGGTGAAGCGCTGGAAGGTCGGCGACGAGGTTGTCATTCACTGCAACCAGGATGACGGCGACGACGAGGAATGCAACGGCGGCGACCCGATGTTCAGCCCCAGCCAGCGGATCTGGGGCTACGAGACGCCCGACGGGTCATTCGCGCAGTTCACCCGGGTGCAGGCGCAGCAGCTCATGCCGCGCCCGCGCCATCTGACCTGGGAGGAAAGCGCCTGCTACACGCTGACGCTGGCCACCGCCTACCGGATGCTGTTCGGCCACAAGCCGCATG
>JAJZVD010000026.1 GCA_021845805.1 Pseudomonadota bacterium
TTCCGATCTCGAGATCGGATGAAAACGCCCGGCCCCGAGACAGCGGGGCCGGGCGGAAAATGTCCCGGTAACGGGGGGGGCCGGAACTCAGGCCGCCTGCAGGCGCTTCCAGATCTCGTCCTTCAGCGCCATGCGCTTGCGGCGCAGCGCCTCTTCGGCCGCCTCGTCCATCGCCTCCAGCCGGGTCTCGGCGGCATGCACGGCGCGGTTGACCTCGTGATATTCGTCCACCAGCCGGGCGAAATGGGCATCCGCGCCCTTCAGCGCATGGATCTTGGCCAGATCGGCCGGGAACTCCTCGGCCAGTTCATGCGGCGTATGGGCCATCTTGCGGTCCTTTCCTCTTGAGACACCGCCAGCCTAGCGCCCGCGCCCGCGGCCCGCCTTGACCCGGATCAAGCCCTACCGCTGGCTGACCCGCCAGTTCGGGTTGATCCAGGGCTCGGCATTCAGCGGCGCCAGCATCCCCTTGCCAAGAATGTGGTCGGCGGCCTTTTCTCCCGTCATGATCGAGGGGCCGTTCAGGTTGCCATTCGTCACCCGCGGGAAGATCGAGCTGTCGGCCACCCGCAGCGCCTCGACCCCGATGACCCGGCATTCCGGGTCCACCACCGCCATCGGGTCATCCGCCCGCCCCATCCGCGCGGTGCCGCAGGGATGGTAGGCGCTTTCCACATGCTCGCGGATGAAGGCGTCGATCTCGGCATAGGTCTGCACCGCAGAGCCGGGCTGGATCTCGGCTTTCAGATAGGGCCGGAACGCCTCCTGCCCGAAGATCTCGCGCGTCAGGCGCACACAGGTGCGGAAATCGGCCCAGTCCTGCTCGGTCGACATGTAGTTGAACCGGATCACCGGCGCATCCTCGGGCCGGGCCGAGCGCAGCGTGACCGACCCGCGCGAGGGCGACCGCATCGGCCCGACATGGGCCTGGAATCCGTGGCCGCCCGCCGCCGCCTTGCCGTCGTAGCGCACCGCGATGGGCAGGAAGTGATACTGGATGTCGGGGTAATCCACCCCCGCGCGCGAGCGGATGAAGGCGCAGCTTTCGAACTGGTTCGAGGCGCCAAGCCCCTTGCCCGTCAACAGCCACTGCGCCCCGATCAGCGCCTTTCCCCACAGGTTCCAGTACTTGTAAAGCGTGATCGGCTGGCTGGCCTGGAACTGCATGTAGATTTCCAGGTGATCCTGAAGGTTCGCGCCCACCCCCGGCCGGTCGGCCACCACCGGAATGCCGTGTTCCGCGAGATCCGCCGCGGGGCCCACACCCGACAGCAGCAGAAGCTTCGGCGAGTTGATCGACGAGGCGGCCAGGATCACCTCGGCGCGGGCGCGGATCACCTCGATCCCGCCGCCGCGGGTGATTTCAACGCCGGTGGCCCGGCCGCCCTCGATCACCACGCGGCGGGCAAGGCCGCGCACCACCTCGACATTCCCGGTCTTCAGCGCGGGCTTGAGATAGGCATTGGCGGCCGACCACCGCCGCCCTTTCCAGATCGTCGCCTCCATCGGGCCGAAGCCTTCCTGCTGGTGCCCGTTGTAATCGGCCGTGACCGGGTAGCCTGCCTGCTTGCCGGCCTCGACAAAGGCATGGAACAGCGGGTTCGCGCGCGGGCCGCGGGTGATGTGCAGCGGCCCGCGGGTGCCGCGCCATTCGGCGTCGTCGCCGCCGTGCCAATGCTCCATCCGCTTGAAATAGGGCAGCACGTCGGCATAGCCCCACCCCGTCGCGCCCTCGTCGGCCCAGTGATCGAAATCGCGCGCGTGCCCACGGACATAGACCATCCCGTTGATCGACGACGAGCCGCCGATCACCTTGCCGCGCGGGGTCGCAAGGCGGCGGCCGCCCAGATGCGGTTCGGGCTCGGTCTGGAAGCCCCAGTCATAGAGCCCCATGTTCATCGGGTAGCTCAGCGCCGCGGGCATCTGGATGAAGGGCCCGGCGTCGGTGCCGCCATGCTCGATGACCAGCACCTTGCGCCCGGCCTCGGCCAGCCGGTAGGCCAGGGCGCAGCCGGCCGAACCGGCACCCACGATCACATAATCGGCTTCCATCACGCCCCCCTTGCCCACAGACCATCACTGTGCGCCATAACCGCCTGCACGTTGGACGGTGTCGCCCGCCCGCAAATCGTCATCATCCTGTCCTCTTTCCGGGCCGGGCCCGGTCCGTCTTGGCGCGCAGGGGGCCCTGCGCCGCCGTCCCATCCATGCGTGCCGCAAGCCGTCCGGGCTCAGGCAGGGACGCGATGGTCGATCTGGCCATCGAGATAGGCGATCACCATCCGCGCCGCGCCCACCCCGTCGGGCGGGCGGTCCGACAGCGCCTCGCGGATGTAAAGCCCGTCGATCATCGCGCCGACGGCCTCTGCCACCGCCACGGCGCGCGCGCCGATCTGCGGCCGCAGCTCGGCCAGCAGGTTCGACCGCAGCCGCCGCTGATAGACCCGCAACAGCCGCCGCGCCTCGGGCACGGTCTGCGCCAGAACGTAGAAATTCAGCCAGGCGCCCACCACCTCGCGGCGGAAGCTGCCCGCGGCAAAGCTTACCCGCACGATCGCATTCAGCCGCGCCCGCGGCCCGTCGGCTGCGGCCAGCGCCCCGCGCACCTCGGCGCCGTATAGCGACAGAACATGCCGCATCGCGGCAAGGAACATCTGTTCCTTGTTGCCGAAGTAGTGATGCGCCAGCGCCGTCGACATGCCGGCCCGGCGCGCGATCTGGCTGACCGTCACATCAAGCGAGCCCGCGCGGCCGATCTCGTCGATCGTCGCTTTGACCAGGGCTGCCTTTCGGATAGGCTCCATCCCGAGCTTCGGCACAGGTGACTCCAGAATTTGCTTGCCAAACGGGGCTACCGCGAAGTTTATTGACTCGTCAATCAACAAAAACAGGGAGCCCCTGATGACACTCCGTGCCGCCCTTCTTGCCGCTTCCGCCACGCTGGCCCTCGCAGGCCCCGTGGCTGCGCTCGACTGCAACAAGGTCGTGTTCTCTGATGTCGGCTGGACCGACATCACCGCCACCACCGCCGTCACCACCTTCATGCTGAAGGCGATGGGCTATGACACCGACATCAAGGTGCTGTCTGTCCCGGTGACCTACGAGGGGCTGGCCAAGGGCGATGTCGATGTCTTCCTCGGCAACTGGATGCCGACGATGGAAGAGAACATCAAACCCTACCTGGCCGCCAAGACGGTGGACTCGGTGCGCGCCAACCTGGAAGGCGCGAAGTACACGCTGGCCACCAACCAGTATGGCGCCGACATCGGCATCAAGGATTTCAAGGACATCGCCACCCATGCGAAAGAGCTGGACGGCAAGGTCTACGGCATCGAGCCCGGCAACGACGGCAACCGCCTGATCCTTGGCATGATCAAGGACAATTTCGACGGCATGAAGGACATCAAGCTGGTCGAAAGCTCGGAACAGGGGATGCTGGCGCAGGTCGCGCGGCTTGACTCGCAGAAGAAGCCGATCGTCTTCCTGGGCTGGGAACCCCACCCGATGAACTCGAAGTTCAAGATGACCTACCTGTCGGGCGGTGATTCCATCTTCGGGCCGAACTACGGTGGCGCCACGGTCTACACCAACACCACCGCGGGCTATGTCCAGCAGTGCCCGAACGTCGGCAAGATGCTGACGAACCTGGTGTTCTCGCTCGACATGGAAAACAAGATCATGGGCGCGATCCTGGACGACGGGAAAGACCCGCAGGTGGCCGCCAAGGACTGGCTGAAGGCGAACCCCGATGCGATCAAGCCCTGGCTGGCCGGCGTGACCACCAAGGACGGCGGCGACGCCGTGGCCGCGGTCGACAAGGCCCTGGGCATGTAACCGGGACCCGGGCCCCGGCACCCCCGGGGCCCGCGCTTTCACCGGCAGCGGCGCAGGGCCGCGCGCCCCCGCAGGTGCCATCCGACGCCTGCCGAACGCACCAGCGTTCCGGGGCGCCGCCTCCGCTGCCCGGACTTACCGCACGTCGAGGGGAGTCGACGCGACGCAATGCTGAGTTTCATCACCGATTACAAAATCCCTGTCGGCGCGACGGCCAAGATCGTCGTCGACTGGATGCAGGCAAACCTGTCGGGCGTGCTGAACGCGCTGTCGGACACCATCGATGCCATCATCCACGCCATCGAGTGGCTGTTGCAGACCCCCTCGCCCATCGTCATCATCGCAGCCTTCGTGGCGCTGACCTGGGTGCTGCAACGCTCGTGGAAGACCTGCCTTCTGGTGTTTCTCGGCCTGCTCTTCATCCTCAACCAGGGTTACTGGGAACAGACCACGCAAAGCCTGACGCTGGTGCTTGCCTCCTGCATCCTGTGCATGGGCATCGGGGTGCCGGTCGGCATCTATGCCGGGCACCGCCCTGGCTTCTATGCCGCCATCGCACCGGTCCTTGACCTGATGCAGACCCTGCCAACCTTCGTCTATCTGGTGCCGACCATCGTCTTCTTCGGGCTTGGCATGGTGCCCGGGTTGATCGCAACGGCCGTCTTCGTGTTGCCTGCCCCCATCCGCATGACGCAGCTTGGCATTTCCGAGGCCCCCACCGCCCTGACCGAGGCGGCCGAGGCCTTCGGCGCCACCCCCACGCAGAAACTGTGGAAGGTGGAACTGCCCTATGCCTTCCCGCAGATCATGGTCGGCCTGAACCAGACGATCATGCTCTCGCTGTCGATGGTCGTGATCGCCGCGCTGGTGGGTGCCGACGGGCTGGGCGTGCCGGTGGTGCGCGCGCTTGGTTCGGTGAACACCGCGCTTGGATTTGAATCGGGGTTCATCATCGTGGTCGTCGCGATCCTGCTGGACCGGATGCTGCGGGTGGCGCGCAAATGACCCATCAGACACCCCCTGCGGCGGTCGAATTCGACAAGGTCTCCATCGTCTTCGGCGAACGCCCCCAAGCCGCCCTGCCGCTGATGGATCAGGGCCAGAGCCGGTCCGAGGTGCAGCAGGCGACAGCGCAGGTGCTGGGCGTGCATGACTGCAGCCTGACCGTGGGCACCGGCGAAATCCTCGTGCTGATGGGCCTGTCCGGGTCGGGAAAATCCACGCTCCTGCGCGCGGTCAACGGGCTGAACCCCGTGGTCCGCGGCGAGGTCCGCGTGCGCGAGGATGACCGCATGGTCAGCGTGACCAAGGCCGACCCCGCCACGCTGCGGCGCCTGCGGCTGACCCGCATCGCCATGGTGTTCCAGCAGTTCGGCCTGCTGCCCTGGCGCAGCGTGCGGGAAAACGTGGGGCTCGGGCTGGAACTGGCCGGGATGAAGGCCAAGGACCGGCGCGACCGGGTGGAGGCGCAGTTGTCGCTGGTGGGGCTCGCGCAATGGGCCGACCGGCGGGTGGGCGAGCTTTCGGGCGGCATGCAGCAACGCGTGGGCCTGGCCCGCGCCTTTGCCACCCAGGCACCGATCCTCTTGATGGACGAGCCGTTCTCGGCGCTTGACCCGCTGATCCGCACCAAGTTGCAGGACGAACTGCTGGACCTTCAGGCGAAGCTTCAGCGCACCATCGTCTTCGTCAGCCACGACCTGGACGAGGCATTCAAGATCGGCAACCGCATCGCGCTGATGGAAGGCGGGCGGATCGTGCAATGCGGCACCGCGCGGGAAATCTTCCAGAACCCGTCATCCGACTATGTCGCGGATTTCGTGGCGCACATGAACCCGCTGGGCGTGCTGACCGCGCGCGACGCGATGCAACCGCTGACCTGCACCCCCGACACCGCGGTCGGGGCCGAAGAAACGATCCAGTCGGTGATGGCGCGCGTCTGCGCCACGCCGGGCCCGATCGGGGTGCAAGAGGATGGCCGCCTGATCGGCCAGGTCACACGCGACACGGTGCTTGCCCGCCTGCTCGACCCCACCGGCGGGCGCGGGGGATAAGCGCGCGCAGCGGGCAGGCTCAGACCTCGGTCGCACCGACTGGCGGGGTGATGCCCCGCCGGTTCAGCACCGCCTCGCGCCAGGTGATGAAGCCGATGGCGGCGATGATGAGCAGGCCGCCCGCAATCACCCAGACGTCCAGCGGCTCGCCGAAGAACAGCACACCCACAAGCGTGGCCCACAGCAGTTGCAGGAAGGTCACCGGCTGCGTCACCGTCACCGGCGCCAGCCCGAACGCCTGCGTCATGCACAGGTGGCCCACCGTCGCGAACCCTGCGGTGATGAAGAGCCAGAGCACCTGATGCCAGGTCGGCGTCACCCAGACCGCCAGGGCAAATGGCGTCAGCCCCACCGTGACCCAGACCGACAGCATCGCCACGATCACCGTCGGCGGGGCCGCCGCCGTCAGCCGCTTGGCCATCAGGTAGGACGCCGCGAAAAGGACCGCCGCCATCAGCATGGCGACATGTCCGGGTTCGATGACCCGAACGCCGGGACGCAGCACGATCAGCACGCCAACCAGCGCGACGATCACGGCAGCGATGCGGCGGATGGCCAGACGCTCGCCCAGGAAGATCGCGGCGCCCAGGGTCACGCAGACGGGCGAGATGTAGTTGATCGCCGTCACCTCGGCGATCGGGATCCGCGCCATCGCGAAGAACCACAGGATCACCGCAAGCGCGTGCATCAGCCCGCGGCCGACAAACACGGCCCAGGCTCGCCGCGAAGGCCGCGCCTTTCGCAGGACACCCGCCATCGGCAGCAGGAACACGAGACCCAGCGCATAGCGCAGGAAGGCGGCCTCGGCCGCGGGCAGCACCGTGCCCAGGTATTTGACGATGCCGTTGACCGCAACGAAGGCCAGGCCCGAGGCCAGCATCCAGAGAGCGCCGGCAACCGGCCGATTCTGTTTCGATGTCATGCGGCGGAGGTGACCCGAAGCCGACGGACGGCGCAAGCCGTCGGATCAGTCCGTACCCCGCCGGATTCGGAACGCCAGCATCAGGATCAGCAGAAGCAGGATCAACCCCACGGTGTCGGCCGCGAGATAGGACAACTGCTCGACCGGCGTGGTGGAACGCATCCCGCAGAGCTGCATCAGCAGGCAGGCACCGAACAGTTTCAGGACCGAGGCGACCAACCCCACCAGCGTGATCCCCTGCCACCGTACCCGGTGCCCGCCATTGCGCCGCAGGTCGAAGCCCGCCCACAGGAACAGGTCGAATGCCACCGGCCCGGCAAGGGCACCCAGCACCGAAACCACCGCATCGGCGCGGGTCAGGTGCCCATCCTGCAGCACCAGTTTCATCAGGATCGCCACGGGCAGGACCACCACGACCGAGGCCCAGCCCATCATCCAGGCAATCAGGATCTTGGCGCCATGCGGAAACGCGATCAGCGGGTGCCAGCCGGGCGACCCGAGCAGGGCGCCCCCATCAGGCAGAACGGGATACGACAGGACATACGTCACAATCAGAAGACCCGTCAGCGCGCCCCCCAACCTGAGGGTCGCGCCCGGGAAATGGACCGGCATGGGCCCTCCAAACCACTCAACCAACGATTGTAATTATGGCACGCCTTTTCAGGCCATGCCAGTATCTTGGTGCAATCTGCTGCCTGCCTTCCGGGGCGCATCTGCGATCATGTAGAGACCGGCCCGAGAATCGGGTGCCCGGGTGATGAATCCCTGATCCATCAGCGCGCGCAGGGCGCGGTGATATGTCGCCTGCGGAATCACAGCCGCGAGAGCGTGCGCGCGGATCGCCTCGGATCGCGCCAACGGGGGATTGCCCGTCGCCACCTCGGAAATGGCGTAGAAGACATCCTTCTCTGCGGTCGACAGATCCAGAAGGCCCAATTCGGCCTCGAGATCCACGAGCAAGGCTCTTAACTGAGCTATGGTGCGCAAACTCGCCAAGACCCACCCCACGAACACGAACGCTACCCTTATGCACAGAATAACGCCGGATTGCAGCCGTTCAACAACGGTTTTCGGAGACAGGGATTAAAATGCTTTCAACGGGATAGCCGCCCCGGCCAGAGCGGATCAGCGCCAATGACTCTCAAAACGATAACTTGCTATTGACATCCGAGGGGCTCGAAGATCAATCTGAGGGGAAAATTACTACACCTTAAGTTGTATTTTATCCGGTCCGAACGGGAGGTTCCCGCCATTATGCCCCTTTTTCACGGCACCATGTCCCGGCAGGCCATCGCCCGGCCGACACGGCCAGACCGGACGGCGCTGCAAAGTACCCCCACCCGGCAGGGCAAAGCGGTCGAACTGGGTTGGACAGGCAGGCAATTCCTGCTTCTCGGCCCGTTTTCCGACGTGCAGGACGATCTTTGTGCCTGGATCATGGACGTGGGCGCGCAGGCGTCGATGACAGGTGCGGTGATGCCTTCGGTTCACTGGATCGCGCGCCGGGCCGACCGGTTCAGCGCGGCGCTGCTGGATGCCGATCACATCGAGCCGGTGGCGCGGCTGGTCGAGACGGGCCTCGCCCTTCGCCGGGTCGCGCCACGGCTTCCGGTCGTCATCCTGTCCAGCCGGGTGTCGCGCCATGACTTCGGCAAGGAACGGCTGCCGATCTGCGACGCGACGCTGCGTCGGCCGCTGTCGCGTTCGGTCTTCTTTCTGGGCGTCAGCGCCGCACAGATGAACCGGGCCGAGGTGCTGCGGACAACGCCGACGGTCTGACAGAACCCCCTGGCAGCCCCCCAAGGCACTGCCCCAATAGTGCCCGACATACCTGTCAGGGAATGGCGCGTCCGCTTGCCCAGGCGGGCGCGCCGCTTCTGTCCTACAGCGCCGCCGCCACGTCGTCGGGGATGTCGTAGTTGCCGGTGACGCTTTGCACGTCGTCGTCGTCTTCCAGCAGGTCCAGAAGCTTCATCAGCTTCTGCGCCCCGTCGAGGTCCAGCGCGGTGCGGCTCTGCGGCTTCCAGATCAGTTTCGCCGTCTCGCTTTCGCCAAGGCTGGCCTCCAGCGCCGCCGACACCTCGCCCAGCGCCGTGTCGGCGCAATAGATCCAGTGGCCGTCCTCGTCGCTTTCCACGTCATCGGCCCCGGCGTCCAGCGCCGCCATCATCACCGTGTCCGCATCGCCCGCCGAAGCCTTGTAGACGATCTCGCCCACCCGGTCGAACATGAACGACACCGAGCCCGTCTCGCCCAGGTTGCCGCCCGCCTTGGTGAAGTAGCTGCGCACGTTCGAGGCGGTGCGGTTGCGGTTGTCGGTCATCGCCTCGACGATCACCGCAATCCCGCCGGGGGCGTAGCCCTCGTAGCGGATTTCCTCGTAGGTGTCGGCATCCCCCGCCTGCGACTTCTTGATCGCGCGGTCGATCACGTCCTTCGGCATCGAATTCGACTTGGCTTCCTTCACCGCCAGCCGCAGGCGCGCGTTCTTGTCGGGGTCGGGGTCGCCCAGCTTGGCGGCAACGGTGATTTCCTTCGCCAGCTTCGAGAACAGCTTGGAACGCGCCGCATCCTGCTTGCCCTTGCGGTGCTGGATGTTCGCCCATTTCGAATGGCCTGCCATGACCCTCTCCGTATCACTTGTCCGGGATGGGGGCCTCTATATGCCAGTCCCCCCTCTGCCCGCAAGCCTGCCGGCATCGCGGGCCGCGGGCCCTGCTAGCCGCGCGAGATCGGGTCAACCTGCGGCGACACGAATAGCCGCGGCGTGCCATCGCTGCCCTGGATGCGCACCTGGCCGTTCGGCGCAAGCGCGCCGTCAAGGCCGATCAGCTTGAAGAGATCCCCCACGAAGCCCTGGATCAGGTTGCGGTGCGGATCAAGCGAGACCTCGTAGGTCAGCGCCTGCGAACACCCGGTCAGGTGCCCCGTCCAGCCGGTCGCAGTTTGCGTGCCCGTCGCCCGGTCGCCGCGGCAGATCTCGCCGTTCGACAGCGAGACCTGCAGGCTTTCGGTCGACAGGCGCGCCTGCACGGGCTCGGGCGGGCCGAAGGCGGCACAGGCGGCAATGGCAAGCGGCAGGGCGAACAGCAGGCGTTTCATCTTATCCTTTCAGCGGCCAGAAGACCGGCACAAGCAGGCTGACCACCAGCGCCATCACAAGGCTGAGCGGCAGGCCGAAGCGGGTATAATCGGTGAACCTGTAACCCCCGGGGCCGTAGACAAGCGTGTTCGTCTGATAGCCGATCGGAGTGGCGAAACTGGCGGAAGAGGCGAACATCACCGTCACTACCAGCGCGCGCGGATCAATGCCAAGCCCCTTGCCCAACCCGATGGCGATCGGGGTCAGGATCAGCGCCACGGCGTTGTTTGTCACCACCTCGGTCAGAATCCAGCCGGTGAAGAAGATCGCGAATACCAGCGCCTGCGGCGGCAGCTCGCGCAGCGTGGGCAAGAGCGCGTTGACGATCAGCTCGGCTGCGCCGGAATGCTCGAGGCCGGCGCCGACGCCCAGCATCCCGAAGATCATCGCCAATAGCCGCCCGTCGACCGCGGCAAAGGCTTCATCGGCGTCGATGCAGCGGGTCAGCAGCACGATCACCACCCCCAGTGCCGAAAGAATGACGATGGGCGCCACGTTCAGCGCCGACAGGATGACGATGGCCGCCAGCACCGCGATCACGATCGGCGCGTGCTTGCGGCGATAGGCCCGGTCACTGGGGCGGCTGACGTCCACCATCTGCATGTCGTCGGCCAGTTTCCGGATGTCTTCCATCCGGCCTTCCAGAAGAAGCGTATCGCCCACCCGCACCACAAGGTCATCCAGTTGCCGCCCGATGTTCTGGTTCCGCCGGTGCGCGGCCAGGATGTAGATGCCGTAGCGCCGGCGCAGCCGCATCGAGCCCAGCGAGCGCCCGATCATCAGACAGCCGGGAGAGATCAGCACCTCGACCGTGGTCGTCTGCACCGAGGACAGCTTGTCCACCAGCCGCACGGCCTTGTTGGCCTGCAACCCCAGGACCTCGCTCATCGGCGTGCGCAGCACCACGCGGTCGCCCGCCTCCAGTGTCACCGCCGCCATGTCGCGGCGCAACGACAGGTCGCCCCGCAGCACGTCGATGACCCGCAGCGCGTCCCGCTTGAACAGATCCACCTCGTCGACCCTGCGGCCGACCAGCACCGAGTCCGCGGGCACGGCGACCTCGGTGAAGAACTTGGCCTTGGTCCGCTCGCCCAGAAGCTGTGACATGGATTCCCGCACGGGCAGCAGCCGGGAAAAAAGCCCCAGGTAGATCATGCCCACCGCCGCATAGATCAGCCCCAGGGGTGTGATCGAGAAGACGCCGAACGGCGGAAGCCCCGCCTGCCTTACCACCCCGTCCACAAGAAGGTTGGTCGAGGTGCCCAGCAGCGTGACCGTGCCGCCCAGAACGGTCAGAAAGCTCAGCGGGATCATCACCTTCGACGGCGCCAGCCCCAGTTGCCGGGCCAGTTGCATGTAGATCGGGATCATCACGACGACGATCGGGGTGTTGTTGACGAAGGCCGACACCGCGACCACCCCCACAGACAGCACGATCAGCGTGGTTTTCGGCCTTTGCGTGGCCCGCGCCGCGGCCGCCTGCGACACCCAGTCAAGCGCGCCCGTCCGTTCCAGCGCGCCCACGACGATGAACAGCGCCGCGATGGTCCACGGGGCCTCGTTCGACAGCGCCCGGAGCGCCTCCTTCTGCGGCAGGATGCCCAGCACGATCATCAGCATGGCGCCGCACAGCGAGACCACCTCGACCGGATAGATCTCGCGCACGAACAGCGCCAGCATTCCCAGCAGGATCAGGATTGCGACGATCGCTTGCGTCGTGGACGAAAGCTCAATGCCGAACATGGGGCCTCCGGGGCGTGCAACCGCCCCCTTTTATCCCAGGTCGGCCGTTTCGCAACCCGTTGGCCGCGCCGCCGCGTCGCGCGGGCGTACCAATGCCACGCCAACGAGCATGACCACCAGCGCTGCCCAGATCCAGGGCGAGAACCGCTCGCCCAGCAACAGCATCGCCCAGACAACGCCCGACCCGGTGACGACATAGGATGTCTGGGTGGCAAAGACCGACCCCGCCCGCGAGGCCAGCCAGACATAGCCCGCATAGATCAGCGCATGGCTGGACGACATCGCCAGCACGGCCCAATCCGGCCCGGTCCAGGGATGGAACGGGTTGATGAAGGCGCCGGTGCCCAGCGCCAGCGGCCCCGCGATCAGCATTCCGGCCAGCGACGCGCCGAACATCGCCTGCACCGCATCCATCCCCGCCATGCCCCAGCGCGCGACATAGTTGCCCTCGATCGCATAGAAGAACGGCCCGACCAGGGCCACGGGCAGCCAGACCGCCATGGCCGGATCGGGCAGGCTCGACCGTGGCAGCGCGATCATCGCCACACCCAGCAGCCCGCAGCCGATCCCCGCCAGCCGGGGCAGGCTGAACCGGTCCTGCCCCAGTGCCAGCGCCATCGGAAAGGCCATCAGCGGCACGGTGGAAATGACGATCGACATGATCCCCGCGGGCAGATGCGCCACCGAGGTGTAGAAGGTGAAGTTCGGGATGATCGTTCCGACCAGTGCGACCACCAGGTAGAACCGCAGCGCGGGCAACGTCAGCCGCAGCCCCTGCCCCCGCACCAGCGTCAGCCCGCCCAGCACCAGCGTGCAGATCGTCACCTGCCAGAAGATCACGCCAAAGCCGTGGTAGCCCCCAGAGACGGCGATTTTCCCAAGCGACTGCGAGGCCCCCCAGCCGGTCCCCAGCACAAGAAGCATGGCCACCAGGCCAAGGCGCTGGTTCACGGATGCTGCTCCGCCAGCCGCCCGCCGACGCGGACAGGCACCACGCGCCGCGCCTTGCCGGTACGGTCGTCCGTCTCGACGAAGACGCCCGACAGCGTGGCCTCGCCGCCCGCGGGTTCAAACCGGCCCTTGGCCATCCCGGTGATGAAGCGGCGCAGGGGTTCGGCCTTGTCCATCCCGATCACCGAGTCATAGTCGCCGCACATGCCCGCATCGGTCTGGTAGGCGGTGCCGCCATTCAGCACCATGGCATCGGCCGTCGGCACATGGGTATGGGTGCCCACCACAAGGCTGGCCCGCCCGTCGCACCAGTGGCCCATGGCCATCTTCTCGCTGGTCGCCTCGGCATGCATGTCGACCACGATCGCCTGCGCCAGCCCGCCCAGCGGATGCGATTTCAGCACCGTCTCCACCGCCGAGAAGGGGTCGTCGAACGGCCGCTTCATGAAGACCTGGCCCAGCACCTGGGTCACCAGAACCTTGCGCCCGCGCGCATCGGTGAAAAGCCGCGCACCCCGCCCCGGAGCGGTCTTGGCGAAGTTCAGCGGCCGCAGGATGCGCGATTCCGTCTCGATGAAGCCCAGCATGTCCTTCTGGTCGAAGGCATGATCGCCCAGCGTGATGCAATCCGCCCCGGCCTGCAGGATCAACCGGGCGTGCTCGGGCGTCAGACCCGCGCCCGAGGACGCGTTCTCGCCATTGACCACCACGAAATCCAGCCCCCAGTCGGCGCGCAACTTCGCCAGCCGCTCGGCCACCGCCGTGCGGCCCGACCGGCCCATGACATCGCCCAGAAACAGAAGCTTCATGGCCGGAAGCAGTAGGGGGCGGCCCCGCTCTCGGCAAGGGGAAACGCGGGGGCGGCGGCGCCCGGCACAACTACCGCCATCTCAGCCCCCCGGGCGGATCACGCCCGCCTCGGTCACGATCAGGTCCAGCGGCTGATCCGTCGGCTCGCGCGGGACGGCCACCATCTCCTGCGCGGCGAAGGCGAAGCCCACCGCCAGCGTCGGCCGCCGCGCCCGCAGCGCCTCCAGCGTGCGGTCGTAGAAGCCGCCGCCATAGCCCAGCCGGAACCCCGCCCGGTCAAAGGCCACCAGCGGCACGATCAGGACCTCGGGCTCCAGCCAGTCGCCCGCCTCGGGGATCAGCGCCCCGAAGTCGCCCGCCACCATCCTGGCCGCCGGGCTCCAGGCGCGAAAGGCCAGGGGGCGCGCGGGGTTCAGGATCACCGGCACGCAGACGGGCCCCGCATGGGCCGCCATCGCCGCCAGCGGATCGATCTCGGTCCGCATCGGCATGTAGCCCGCAAGCACCCGCCCGGCGTGGGGCGCCAGCGCCGCCGCCAGATGCGCCGCCGCCGCCCCCTGCCCCGCGGCAAAGGCCGCCTTGCGCGCCGCGAAGGCCGCCTTGCGCGCCGCCGTCTTGTCGTCCGGGGTCATCTTCCGCACCGCCTTTCGCCGAAGGGTCCGCCGCGCAAGCATTGCCCCAAACCGCGCGAAGGAGTTTCTGGGAAACGGCAGGAATGGCCCGATTTACGACGCGGGCAAAGCCCCCTAGGCTTGGCCTCGATTGCGTTGGCGGAGGCGAGAATGCGCGACCTGATCCTGGGCCAGACCCTGAGCTTCGCCGCCGATCCCTTCGTCGAGGGGCCGACCGCGGCCCGCCACGAGACGTATGGCGCCGTGCTGGTGGAAGACGGCATCATCCGCGCCCTGGGCCCCGCCGATACCCTGCGCGCCGCCGCCCCCGACGCGCGGGTGACCGACTACGGCCGCGCGCTGATCTCGGCCGGGTTCATCGACGCGCATGTGCACTACCCGCAGACGGCCATCATCGCGAGCTGGGGCAAGCGGCTGATCGACTGGCTGAACGCCTATACCTTCCCCGAAGAGATGCGCTTTGCCGACGCGGCCTATGCCCGCACCATCGCCGCGCGCTACTTCGACCTGACGCTGGCGCAGGGCACCACGACCGTGTGCAGCTACGCCACCATCCATCCCGAAAGCGTCACCGCCTTCTTCGAAGAGGCCGAGGTCCGCGGGCTGCGCGCGCTGACCGGAAAGACCTGCATGGACCGCGACACCGCGCCCGCGGGCCTGCGCGACACCGCGCAATCGGCCTATGACGACAGCCGCCGCCTGCTGGAACGCTGGCATGGCCGCGGGCGGCTGTCCTATGTCATCACGCCGCGCTTCTCGCCCACCTCGACGCCCGAACAGCTTGCGGCACTGGGCGCGCTCTGGGCCGAGCATCCCGACTGCCTGATGCAGACCCATCTGTCGGAACAGCTGGATGAAATCGCCTGGGTGAAGGGCCTCTACCCCGCCGCACGCGACTATCTGGACACCTACGAGGCGCATGGGCTTCTGGGCCCCGGCGGGCTTTACGGCCACGCAATCCACCTCGAGCCGCGCGAGATCGCCCGGATGAAGGAGGTGGACGCGAGCCTGATCCACTGCCCGACCTCGAACACCTTCATCGGCTCGGGCCTGTTCGACATGGGCGGGCTGACATCGGCGCGCCACCGGGTGGGGCTGGCCACCGATACCGGCGGGGGGTCCTCGTTCTCGATGCTGCGGACGATGGCCGCGGCCTATGAGGTGGGACAGTTGCGCCACCGCGCGCTGCACCCGGCGGAACTCTGGTGGCTGGCGACGCAGGGCTCGGCCCGCGCGCTGCGGCTCGATGACCGCATCGGCAACCTCGCCCCGGGGATGGAGGCCGATCTGGTGGTGCTCGACCTGGCCTCCACCCCCGCCATCGCCCAGGCGACGGCGCGGGCCGACGATATCTGGCAGGCGCTGTTTCCCACGATCATGATGGGCGATGACCGGGCCGTGACCTCGGTCTGGGTCGGCGGCAAGCCGGTCGCCCGCTGAGCGCGGCGGAGGCGGGGGGCTGTCTGCCCCCCGCACCCCCCGAGGATATTTGCGGACAGAAAATGGGGGGCGTCAGCCGCGCAGATTGCGGACAAGTCGGTTCGCCCGCGCCACCACCTGCGGCAGGTCGATCGTGGCAAGCTGCCCCGCCCGCACCACCGCGCGCCCCTCGACGAACAGGTCGCGGACCCGCGTCGGCCCGGCCAGCAGCAGCGCGGCCGGGTCCCAGCTTCCGGCGCTTTCGACGCCCGAGACATCCCAGATCGCCAGATCGGCCCGCATCCCCGGCGCCAGCGCGCCGCAGTCGTCGCGCCCGAGCACCCGCGCGCCACCGAGCGTCGCGATCTCCAGCGCCTCGCGCGGGCTCATCGCATCGGCCCCGCGCGCCACGCGCTGCAGGAGCATGGCCTGCCGCGCCTCAGCCACCAGGTTGCCCGCGTCGTTCGAGGCCGAGCCATCGACGCCAAGGCCCACCTTCACCCCCGCATCCCGCATCGCCCGCACCGGCGCGATGCCCGAGCCCAGGCGGCAGTTCGAGCAGGGGCAATGTGCGATCCCGGTCCGCGAGCGGGCGAAAAGGTCGATCTCGGCCGCGTCGAGCTTCACGCAATGGGCGTGCCAGACATCGGCGCCTGTCCAGCCCAGGTCTTCGGCATATTGCCCCGGCCGACAGCCGAACTGCGCCAGGCTGTAGGCGATGTCCTCGTCGTTCTCGGCAAGGTGGGTGTGCAGCATCACGCCCTTGTCGCGCGCCAGCAGCGCCGCATCGCGCATCAGGCCGCGGCTGACCGAGAAGGGCGAACAGGGCGCCACGCCCACCCGCACCATCGCCCCCGGCCTGGGGTCGTGGAAGGCGTCGATCACCCGGATGCAATCGGCCAGGATCGCCTCTTCCCGTTCCACCAGGCTGTCGGGCGGCAGGCCGCCTGCGCTTTCGCCGATCGACATCGCGCCACGGGTCGGGTGGAACCGCAGCCCCACCTCGGCCGCCGCCGCGATCGTGTCGTCGAGCCGGGCGCCGTTCGGGAAGAGGTAGAGGTGGTCCGAGGTCAGTGTGCAGCCCGAGAGTGCCAGTTCCGCCAGCCCGATCTGGGCCGAGACGAACATCTCGTCCGGGCCGAAGCCCGCCCAGATCGGATAGAGCGTCTTGAGCCAGCCGAAGAGAAGCGCATCCTGCCCCCCCGGCACCGCCCGCGTCAGCGTCTGGTAGAGGTGGTGATGGGTGTTCACCAGGCCCGGCGTCACCACGCAGCCGCGGGCCGAGACAACCTCGCCCGTGGTGGAAAGCCCCGGGCCCACCGCGGCGATCACCCCGTCGCGGATCAGCACGTCGCCCCCCGCGATCTCGGCGCGGGTTTCGTTCATCGTCACGACACTCTCGGCGCCGCGGATCAGGATCTCGGTCAAGGCAGGTCTCCCACAAGGCCACACCCCCTTCGGCGCTGTGGGCGGCGGCCGACAGAAGGGAGCGGAAGGACTCGGCCAGCCGCGACCATAGCAGAGCCGCGCCGGCGGGCAACGAACGCCCGGGGCGGCATTTTCAGGCGCGGACGAAAGGAGTTTCGGCCGTCGCGCGAAGATCTCAGGGCGTGCGCGACAGGATGGCAAGCGCCGCCGCGTGGATGTCACGGTTGGCCGCGGCCAAAACGCGGCCGCCGGCCACGGCCGGGCGGCCCTGCCAGTCGGTGACGATGCCGCCCGCCGCCTCGATCACCGCGATGGGCGCGTGAATGTCATAAGGCTGCAACCCCGCCTCGACCACCAGGTCGATCTGTCCGGCCGCGACAAGGGCGTAGGCATAGCAATCCATCCCGTAGCGGGTAAGCCGCACCTGGGCCGACAGCGTGCGGAACGCCGCCTCTTCGTCGGCTGTGCCGACCTCGGGGAAGGTGGTGAACAGGATCGCCTCGGGGAGCGGCCGGGGCGGGCGGCACCGCAGCGCCCGGGTGCCGTGCGGCCCGCGGACCTCGGCCAGGCCAAGCCCGCCAAGGAAGCGTTCACCGATATGCGGCTGGTCGATCACGCCCAGCAGCGGCCCCGCGGCGTCCGACAGGGCGATCAGAACGCCCCAGGTCGGCGTCCCGCTCAGATAGCCGCGGGTCCCGTCGATCGGGTCCAGAACCCAGGTCAGCCCGCTGGTTCCGGCAGCCGCGCCCATCTCTTCGCCCAGGATCGCATCCTGCGGGCGGCGCGCGGCGATCAGCCGACGCATCGCGGCCTCTGCGGCCCGGTCGGCGACCGTGACCGGATCGAAGCGCGCGGTTTCCTTGCTGTCTGCTGTCAGGGTGACTCTGCGGAAATGGCGCAGGGTCTCGTGCCGCGCCACATCCGCCAGATCATGCGCAAGGGCCAGAACCTCGCGCCGGTCGTCCTGCGAAAGCCCGCCCATCTTTGCCCCCACACCCGTCAACCCGCGGTAACGGGCCGAGGGGCGGGGGTCAAGCACTCACACCAGGGCGGCGCCACGCGCCACGGGGTCACAGGTTACAAAGCGCCATACGCCCGGCCAACTCGTATCCCGGGGCACCTGCCCCAACCGTCACACACACAACACCCAAGTCGCCCTCAGGCCGCGTCGCTCAGCACGCGGGCCAGGTCGAACAGACGGCGGCGCTGATGCTCGGGGATCGCGTAATACGACCGCACCAGTTCCAGCGCCTCCTTGTCGGCGAGAATGTCGCCTTCCACCGCCGGCTGGCTTTCCCGCGCGGCATCAAGCCCTTCGAAGAAGAAGCTGATCGGAACGCCCAGCACATCGGCAATGTCCCACAGGCGCGATGCGCTGACGCGGTTCATGCCGGTTTCGTACTTCTGAATCTGCTGAAATTTGATTCCAACCCGATCGGCAAGCTGCTGCTGCGTCATGCCGATCATCCAGCGGCGATGACGGATGCGCTTGCCGACGTGGGCGTCTACCGGGTGCTTCATCTAAACCTCACAATATTGGCTAATCGCCAGAGCTACCTGATACCCATACAAGCAATTTCCGTGCCAAACCAGTCGCACCTGTCCTTAGAGACAGGTATTCTGTCAGGCAGAGCAAAGACTTGTCCTTTTAGACATGTCCCCGCAGACAAGCTCCCGGAGGGTGAGGTAGGGGAATCCGTACTCACCCTAATGGCGAGCGTTGCATTTCGCGCGACGGGCTTTGTCTACCTTTGCGCGCATTCGCAAAATGCAAAGACACCCCATGACAACCTGCGCGTTTTGCAATGAAGCGTGCCAAGGCTGGCGAAAATCACCCGCGGCTTCTATCTGGACTGAAGTAACGGAGGAAGACATGCGCGCCTATCAGCTCGACCGGATCGGGGACGCTGCCGCCCTGCGCGAGATTTCCCTGCCGGAACCGGGGCCTGGCGAGATCAGGGTCCGCATAGCCGCCTGTGGGCTGAATTTCGCCGATCTGCTGATGCTGAAAGGCGAGTATCAGGAACGCCCCGCCTTGCCGATGGTTCCGGGGCTGGAGGTCGCGGGGACGGTCGAGACCTTGGGGCCGGGCGTCACCGGCCCCGCGCCGGGCACCCGTGTCGCGGTCTTCGCGGGTCATGGCGGGCTGGCCGAGGCGGGGAACTTCCCCGCCGACCGCTGCGTGCCGATCCCGGCGGGGATGGACATGACCACAGCCGCCGCGTTCCAGATCGCCTATTCCACCAGCCATGTCGCGCTGGCGCACCGGGCCCGGCTGCAACCGGGCGAAACGCTGGTGGTGCTTGGCGCGGCGGGGGGCGTCGGGCTGACGGCGGTGGAAATCGGCCACCTGATGGACGCGCGGGTGATCGCGGTGGCGAACGGGCCCGAGAAGCTTGCCGCCGCGCGGGCCGCCGGGGCCGACCACCTGATCGACGCGGGCGCCGACCTGAAGGCAGAGCTTCGTGCCCTCGGCGGCGCCGATGTCGTCTATGACCCGGTCGGCGGCCCGGCCTTCATGGCCGCCCTGCGCGCCACCCGGCCCGAAGGCCGCCTGCTCGCCATCGGCTTTGCCTCGGGCGAGGTGCCGCAGATCCCCGCAAACCTGCTGCTGGTGAAGAACCTGACGGTGATCGGCCTCTACTGGGGTGGCTACCTGACGTTCCGCCCGGCCGTGCTGCATGACAGCCTGTCGACCCTGTTCGGCTGGCACGCCGAAGGACGGCTGTCGCCCCATGTCAGTCACATCCTGCCGCTTGATCGCGTGGCAGAGGCACTGGACCTGTTGCGCCGCCGGGCGTCCACCGGCAAGGTTGTGGTCACCATGGTCTGAAGCACTTGCGCGTCAGGCCCACGTCAGTCCGCCGTCAGCCGAAAGGTGCGAAACCTGCCCCCCATGCGTCGCTCCCTTCCCCTGATCCTTCTCTGCCTCTCGCTGGCGACCGCCCAGGCCGCGCGCGCCGACAGCGATGACCAGAACAGGGCGAGCGAGGCGCTGGAGCGGCATGAAATCCTGCCGCTGGCAGGCATTCTGGCCAAGGTGAAACGGACCTACGGCGATAACGTGGTAAACATCGAATACGAGGAACGCGGCACCCGCCGCATCTATGACTTCGAGATCGTGGGGCAGTCTGGCCAGGTGATCGAGATTCATGTCGACGCGGCCACCGGCAAGATCATTCAGGGCGACGAGGATCAGGACTGATGCGTGTGCTGGCGGTAGAGGACGATCCGCGCATCGCGGCGGATCTGGCGGCGGCGCTGAAGAAGGCGGGGTTTCTGGTGGAAACCTGCCGCGATGGCGAAGAGGCGTGGTTTCGTGGCGACACGGAATCCTATGACCTGATCGTGCTGGATCTGGGCCTGCCCAAGCTTGACGGGCTGACGGTGCTGAAACGCTGGCGGGCGGGCGGCTGCGAAACCCCGGTGCTGGTGCTGACCGCGCGGGGCGCCTGGACCGAACGGGTCGAAGGGATCGACGCGGGGGCCGACGACTATCTGCCGAAGCCATTCCGGATGGAAGAACTGGTGGCCCGCGCCCGCGCGCTGATCCGCCGCTCGGTCGGGCGGGGGGCGCCGTTGCAGGCGCACGGGCGGCTGGCGCTTGACCCCGCACGGATGGAAATCGCGGTCGATGGCGCGCCGGTCACCGTCTCTGCACTGGAATACCGCCTGCTCAGCTACCTGATGCTGCACCGCGACCGGGTTCTGCCGCCGGGCGAGATCCTCGAACATCTCTATGGCGACGAGGATTCGCGCGAGGCCAACGCGCTCGAGGCGCTGGTGGCGCGTCTGCGGCGCAAGCTTGGCCCCGGCATCATCGGCACCCGGCGCGGCTTCGGCTATTTCCTTGAAGGCGGGGCGGGGTGAGACGCTGGTCGCTCCACTTCCGCCTGTTCGCGGCAGGGGCGGCCTCGGTCATCGCGGCACTGGCGCTGGCGGCGCTGGGGCTTTCGTTTCTGTTCAACGCCCATATCGAGCGCGCCGCGGCGGCCGATCTGCAGGTGCAGCTTGACCAGGTGCTGGCCGGGCTCGACCTCGACCCCGGCGGGGCGCTGATCGTGGCGACCCCACCCGGCGATCCGCGGTTCAAGCGGCCGCTTGGCGGGCTTTACTGGCAAGTGAACGCCGGCGCGACGGTCATCCGCTCGCGCAGCCTGTGGGATTACACCCTGCCGCTTCCCGCGAGCGGCCCGGTGGATGGCATCGTGCGGCGGATGGACCTGCCCGGCCCCGCGGGCGGGCGCCTTCTGGCGCTGGAGCGTCAGGTGCGTTTGCCGCCGCGGCTGGGCGGGCAGACCGTGGCGCTGGCCGTGGCGCTGGATCGGGGCGACCTGACGGCCGAGGGGCAGTCCTTCGTGCGCGACATGACGCCCTATCTGGCATTGCTGGCGGGGTTCCTGATCGTGGCGGGCTGGCTGCAGGTGGCCGTGGGTCTGCGGCCGCTGGCCACGGTGGGGGCCCGGGTGGCCGCGATCCGGTCGGGTGAAACCGCCCGGCTTGGCGCGGATTTCCCTGCCGAGGTGCTGCCGCTGGCAGGCGAGGTCGATGCCCTGATCGCCATGCGCGAGGCCGACGTGGAGCGCGCCCGCGCCCGGGCGGCGGACCTGGCGCACGGGCTGAAAACCCCGTTGCAGGCGCTTTACGGCGAATCCGGGCGACTGCGCGAGGCTGGCGAAGAGGCCGCGGCCGAAGCCATCGCCCAGATCGCCGACGTGATGCACCGCCACGTCGACCGCGAACTGACCCGCGCCCGCATCGCGGCCCGCGCGCCCAGCGCGCAGGCCGATCTGTCGACGGTCAGCGGGCGCATCCTGTCGGTCATCCGCCGCACGCCCGACGGGGCACGGATCGACTGGAACCAGACGGTACCGGACGGGCTGGCCGCCCGGCTTGACGCCGCGGATCTGACCGAGGCGCTGGGGGCGCTGGTGGAAAACGCCGCCCGCCACGCCCGCAGCCGGGTGACGTTGAGCGGCCACCGCGGGCCGGACGGGGTGACGCTGACAATCTCGGACGACGGCCCCGGGATTCCCGAAGATCTGCTGGATCATCTGATGGCCCGCGGCGCGCGGCTGGATACCGAGGGGCCGGGCACCGGGCTGGGCCTGTCGATTGCCGCGGAGATCGCGACGGCGGCAGGCGGCACGCTGGTCTTGCGCAACCGCGCGGCGGGCGGGCTCGATGCCGTGCTGACACTGCCCGAGGCCCCGCCCCACCGCAGCGCGGCGTCAGCGTAACGTCAGTCGGCGTCGTGCAAATCAGCGGTCATGGGGTCTGACCTCATGCCTCGGGAACCAACCCCCGGGGTGGCCCGCCGGTACATCCCAGGCCTATCTCCGGCGGGCCATCCCCCGGCCCGGTCCAAGCGCACGCAGCGCGTTCAGGATCGCGGCCACGTCGATGACCTCTTGCAGCAGCGCACCCTGAACCGGCGTCAGCGCGCCCAGCGCCGCCGCCAGCATCCCCGCCACCGACAGGCCGATGCCCAGTGAAACGCTCTGCCAGGCGATGGCGCGCGCCCGGCGGGCGATCTGCAACGCGGGCAGGATCGGGTCCAGCCGGTCCACCAGCAGCACGACATCGGCCGCCTCGGCGCTGGCCGCGGCACCCCGCGCGCCCATTGCCACGCCCAGGTCGGCTGCGGCGAGCGCGGGCGCATCGTTCACCCCGTCGCCCACCATCATCACCGGGCCAAGGGCGCGTTCGGCCGCCACCACGGCGATCTTGCGTTCCGGCGTCAGCCCGGCGTGCACCGCGTCGAAGCCAAGCCCCGCCACCACCGCGGCGGCAACGTCGGCGCGGTCGCCGGTGGCCAGCACCAGCCGCGAGATCCCCGCCGCCCGCAGGCCCGCGATCAGCGCCGCGATCCCGTCGCGAAGCTGGTCGGCCAGGATCAGTTCACCCGCCCAGATCCCGTCAAGCGCCACCGCCACGGTCAACTGCCCCGGCCCGCCCAGTGCCTGCGGCGGCTCGGTCAGGCCGCAGTGCGTCGTCACGAAATGGCGCCCGCCGACCGCGACGGCACGCCCCGCGACCCGCCCCGTCAGCCCCTCGCCGGGAACCTCGACGACCGCCTCGGGCGGGGTCAGCGTCAGCCCCCGCGCCCGTGCCGCCGCCACCAGCGCGCCCGCCACGCTGTGATGCGAGGCCTGATCGAGCGAGGCCGCCAGCCGCAACAGCTCATCCGCCCCCATCCCGTCGGCCACCCGCGTTTCCAGCAACCCCGGCCGCCCGTCGGTCAGGGTGCCGGTCTTGTCGACCACCAGCCCCCGCACCGCCGCAAGCGCCTCGAGTGCCCGGCCGCCCTTGATGAGGATCCCCTGCGCCGCGGCCTGGCTGAGCCCCGCCACCAGCGCCACCGGGACTGCAAGGATCAGCGGGCACGGGGTGGCCACCACCAGCACCGCAACCGCACGGATCGGATCGCCCGACGCAGCCCAGGCCCCGCCCGCCAGCACCAGCGTGACCGCCAGAAACCCCAGCGCCGCGCGATCGGCCATCCGGGTCATCGGCGCGCGGGCGGCCTGCGCCTGCCGCACCAGCCGCACGATCCCGGCGAATGTGCTTTCGGCGGCAGGATAGGTCGCCTCGAGATCGAACGGATCGCCCGCGTTGGATGCCCCGCTCATCACGGCATCGCCCAGCGCCAGCCGTTGTGGCAGCGACTCGCCTGTCAGCGCCGACAGATCCAGAACCGCGATGCCCGCCGCGACCCGGCCATCGACAGGCACCACATCGCCGCGCCGGATCACCAGCAGGTCGCCGGGGACGATCGCGTCAAGCGGCACCTCCTCCAGCCGATGGTCGCGCCGACGCAATGCCTGCCGCGGCACCCGCGACAAAAGCGCCGTCATCTCGGATTTCGCGCGACGTTCGGCAAAGGCCTCCAGCCCCTGCCCCCCGGCGTACATCACCGCGACCACCGCCGCCGCCAGCGGCTCGCCGACCGCCAGCGCAGCCGACATCGACATCGCCGCGATCAGGTCAAGCCCGATTTCGCCCGCGAAAAGCGCGCGCACGATCTCGACCAGAAGTGCAGCCAGAACGGGCAGTGTGGCACCCACCCAGGCAACGTCGGCCAGCCCGCCCTGCCCCGCCGCCCGCAGGGCAAGACCTGCCACAAGACAGACCGAGGCCCATCCGATCAGGCCGGGGCGCAGCAATTGGGCGAATGTCATGACGGACCCTCCGGCGGACAGGATACCGGCTGCCGCGCCCGCAGCCTTGAGATGTGTCAAGCGGGCCCGTCAATCCAGCGTGCGGCGGAACCGGCTGAGCGCCAGCAGCGCGAAGACCACGACAAAGGCCGCCAGCGCCGCCAGCGTGCTTTGCACATCCGCCAGCCCCGCCCCCTTCAGCATGACCGCCCGCACCAGCCGCAGGAAATGCGTCAGCGGCAGCGCCTCGCCCAGCACCTGCGCCCAGCCGGGCATCCCGCGATAGGGGAACATGAACCCCGACAGCAGCATCGACGGCAGGAAGAAGAAGAACGCCAGTTGCATCGCCTGCATCTGGGTGCGCGCCAGCGTCGAAATGGTGTAGCCCAGCAGCACCAGGGCCAGCACGAAGACCAGCACCCCCGACATCAGCAGCACGAGCGAGCCCACGAAGGGCACGGCAAACAGCACCTTCGCCGCGACCAGGATCACCGTCATCTGCACCGCGCCCACCGCCAGGAACGGCAGCACCTTGCCCAGCATGATCTCCAGCGGAGAGGCCGGCAGCGCCAGCAGGTTTTCCATCGTGCCGCGCTCGGTTTCCCGCGTCAGCGCCATCGAGGTCATCATCACCATGGTCATCTGCAGGATGACGCCCAGCAGGCCGGGTACGATGTTGTACTGGGTGATGCCCTCGGGGTTGTAGCGGGCGTGGACGATCACCTGCAACTGGCTGGTGGCGGCCAGGGCGGCCTGCGCCTCGGTGCCCTGTTCGTGCAACAGGGCCTGTGCCGCCACCGTGCCCAGGGTGGATATGGCCCCCGACGAGGCCGAAGGGTCGGTGGCATCCGCCTCGATCAGAAGCGTCGGCGCGTCGCCCCGGTCCACCCGCCGGTCGAAATCCGAGGGGATGGTGACCACGAAGGACACATCGCCCCGCGCCAGAAGCGCCTCGCCCTCGGCCGCGGACACGCCCACATGGGTGAAGTGATAGTAGCCGGTGGTTTCCAGCGCCGTGACGATGGCGCGCGAATAGCGGTCCTGCGTGGGGGCGACGAGGGCGGCGGGCAGGTGCTTGGGGTCGGTGTTGATCGCATAGCCGAACAGCACCAGAAGCATCAGCGGCACGATCAGCATCATCGCGAAGGTCACCCTGTCGCGCCGCATCTGGATGAATTCCTTGACCAGCATGGCCCGCAGGCGGCGGAGGGACAGGACCGTGTTCATGCCATGTTGTCCCGCGCGCCGCCCATCAACTGGATGAACGCATCCTCCAGACTCGTCTGGGCCGGGCGCACCCGGTAGCCCTGTGCCAGCGCCCTGACCGAGGCTTCGAGCGCCACGCCATCCTTGCCCACCACATGCAGCGTCAGGCCGAAGGGGGCCACCTGATCCACCCCGGGCGCCGCGCGCAACCGCTCGGCCAGCGCGGCCATCCCGGCGCCATCGTCGCCTTCCACCACGAAGGTCGTCAGCCCAGCCCCCGCCACCACCTCGGCCACGGTGCCCGCGGCGATCAGCCGTCCGTAGCTGATGTAGTTGATCCGGTGGCAGCGTTCGGCCTCGTCCATGTAATGGGTCGAGACCAGCACGGTGATCCCCTCCGCCGCCAGCCGGTGGATCTCGTCCCAGAACTCGCGCCGGGCCTTGGGGTCCACCCCGGCGGTCGGCTCGTCCAACAGCAAAAGCCTTGGCCGGTGCATCGTGCAGGCGGCCAGCGCCAGCCGCTGTTTCCAGCCACCCGACAGCCGACCCGCCAACTGGTTGCGCCGCGATGTCAGGCCCAGTTGGGCCAGCGTCTCGTCCACCACCTTGCGGCGCGGGGTCGGGCCGTATAGCCCGGCCACGAACGACAGGTTCTCGGCGATCGAGAGGTCTTCGTAAAAGCTGAACCGCTGCGTCATGTAGCCGACCTCGCGCTTGATGCGCTGGCCGTCGCGCAGCAGGTCGTAGCCCAGCACGGTGCCCCGCCCCGCATCGGGGCGCAGCAGGCCGCACATCACCCGGATCGTGGTGGTCTTGCCCGAACCGTTGGGGCCAAGAAACCCCGCGATCTCGCCGGTACGGACGGTCATCGACACGTTGTCGACCACGGTCTTGTCGCCATAGCGCTTCACCAGCCCCGTCACGTCGATGGCGGGCGCGGTCATCCCCCCGCCCCCGGCAGATCCACGTCCACGATCTGGCCGGGCTTCAGCCGCGCCGCGGCGGCATCGGGTCGGGCCTCGATCAGGTAGACCAGCTTCTGCCGGTTATCGACCGAATAGATCACGGGCGGGGTGAACTCGGGCTGATCCGAGACATAGGTGACGGTCGCGGCCTGGCCTGCGCCACAGCCGTCGCAATGCACGTTCAGGCGACTGCCGACATGAATCGACGCCAGCGCCGCCTCGGGGATGTAAAGGCGCAGCTTCACCGCGCCGTCAGGCAGGAAGGTCAGCACCGGCGCCGCGGGGCCTGCGATTTCGCCGGGGTTGCGCAGCACCTCGGTCACCTGCCCGGCGGCGGGGGCGGTCAGGGTGCGCTGGCCCAGTTGCCAGACGGCGGCATCGCGGACCGCCTTCGCCTGCGACACCGCGGCGGTCGCGGCGGCGATCTGGTCGGGCCGGGCCGGCAACCTGCCCACCGCAAGATTGGCCGTGGCCTGTGCCACCGCCGCCTGCGCCACGTCCAGCGCGGTGCGCACCGTATCCAGATCGGCCTGCGGCAGGATCCCCCGCTCGGTCAGGCTCTGTTGCCGGGTCAGTTCCTTTTCGGCATTCGCTTCCTGCGCCCGGGCCGAGGCAAGCGCGGCCTCCAGCACCGCGATTTCCTCGGGCCGCCGCCCCAGTTGCAGGTCGGCAAGCTGGCTTTGCGCCTGCGCAAGCGCCGCATTGGCCTGCGCCACCGCGATCACCGCGTCGCGCTGTTCCATCCGCACCAGCACCGCACCCGCCGCCACATGATCCCCCAGCGCCACGGCCAGCGAGCCGACAGGCGCAACCGCGACCGGGGCGACAAGGTCGTATTCGCCTTCGACATAGCCGGTGGCCAAGGTCGGCGGTGCGGCACAGCCGGAGATCAGGGCCCCCAGCACCGGCAGCGCGCACAGCAGGCTCATGGCGTGGTCCTTTCGCCGGCGGCCAGCGCCGCATGGAGATTGCGCACCAGAAGGTCACCGATCCGGCCGGCGGCGTCGGGCGAGATCGTCTGCCAGCCCATGCGGCGCAGCACGACGGGTTGCCCGATGCGGAAGTAAAGCACCTGCCCCACCATCGCGAAGACGGCCAGCCGCGTCGCCTCGCTTTCGGGCGGGGTGCCGGTGGCCGCCCCCCAGAGCGCGCAAAGATGGCGGTGCCGGGGCTCGACCACGGTCGCGAAGATACGGTCCAGCTCGGGCCCGCCTTCGGACACCTCGCGCAGCAGGAAGGCCACCATGTCGCGCGCAGGCGCCGCGGTGGACAGGAACATGGCCGCGGCGCGCACCACCCGTTCCAGCAGCACACGCGCCTCGGCGCGGCCGACCGGGGCCGGCAGCGGCGGGCCCACGATGGCCGAAAGCCGGTCCCCGATGGCCTCGACGCAGGCGCGCCGCAGCCCCTCCTTGCCGCCGAAGTGATAGGCGATGGCGGCGATGTTGGCGCCGGCCTCGGCGGCGATCTCGCGGGTCGAGGCCGCGTCATAGCCCTTGCGGCCGAAGAGCCGCAGCGCGGCCTCGACCAGCGCGATACGGGTCGGCGTCCGGTCGACGGAAGTGGCGGACATTTCGGACATTGGAAAAGATTAAATCAAACGTTTGATTTAATCAATCCTTCTCACGCGACGCAGAGCCCGCGTGACGGCGGCGATCCGCCGAGGGCGGTCGGCGCCATTCTGCGCACCCGCAGCCGGGATTTTGCTGCACCGCGGCAGCGGCCGGGCGGACCCGCCGCAACGACCGGTGTCGCAAGCCCTTCACGTTGCAGGAAAACCTCGTTTTCCGGGAAAATGCACCGCCCGATCCGGCCACATTGCTGCGCCTGCGGCTGCGTGCTATCGGCGCCGTGTCGCCGGAAAGGGCCTGCCAGACCTCGCGTTTTCGTCAAGTACCCATGCGTGGGCCGCATAAGCGGACAGTAGCGAAACGGCGCGGAAAGTGGTTTCTATCGGCGCGAAATATCCTGTGCGAATCAGACGCTTCCATGAACGACGATCCCTTGGTCAAGACGCGCTGCCTGTCGCGCCGCCACCTGCTGGCGGCGCTCCCAGCGACTGCGGCGCTTCTGGCCAGCACGGCGCTGCCTTTTGCGGCCTGGGCCGACGACGCCGCCGCCCCCGCGGCTGGCGCGCAGCCCGGCGCTGCGCCGCAGAAGTTCAGCTTCGACATGCTGACGGAAGCGATGCGCGCCAAGGCCAAGCAGCCCTACGTGGCGCCGCAGAAGGTCACCAGCTTTCTCGGCCAACTGAGGTACGACGACTACCAGCGCATCCAGTACAACCCCGATCGCGCCCGCTGGGATTTCGATGGCAGCTTCTTCCGGGTGGACGCCTTCCACCTGGGCTGGCTGTTCGACACCCCGGTGACGCTGGACGAGGTGGTGGACGGAACCGCACAGGATTTCACCTTCACCACCGACGATTTCATCTACCACGGCGATCTGGCCGCGAAGGTGCCGCAGAACACGCCGCTGCCCGGCGTCGCGGGCTTCCGCCTGCGCTATCCGCTGAACCGCGCCGACATCTATGACGAACTGGTGGCCTTCATCGGCGCCTCCTATTTCCGCGCGCTGGGCGAGGGCAACACCTACGGCCTGTCGGCCCGCGGTCTTGCGATCAACACCGGCCTGTCCGGCGCCGAAGAGTTTCCCCGGTTCTCGGCCTTCTACCTGGAACGCCCCGCACCCGGCGCGCAAAGCGTGGTCATCAACGCGGAGCTTGACAGCCCCAGCGTGACGGGCGCCTACCGCTTTGTCATGACGCCGGGCAAGAACACGGTGATGGATGTCACCGCGCGGCTCTTCTTCCGCGCCGCGGTCCAGCAGCTTGGCATCGCGCCGCTGACCTCGATGTTCCTCTATTCGGCCAACAACCGCACCGGCTTCGATGACTATCGCCCCGAGGTGCATGACTCCGACGGCCTGATCATCCGCCGCGCCGATGGCGATACCATGTGGCGCGCACTGAACAACCCGCCGAAACTTGGCAGCTCGGTCTTCTCGCTGGACGCGGTCAAAAGCTTCGGCCTGCACCAGCGCGACCGGAACTTCGACAACTATCAGGATGCCGGGGCGCATTACGAAACCCGGCCTTCGATCGACGTGGAGCCGCTGGACGACTGGGGCCAGGGGGCCGTGCGTCTGGTCGAGATCCCGTCCGAGCTGGAGGTCAACGACAACATCGTTGCCTTCTGGATCCCGGCCGCCCCGGTGCAGGCCGGGCAAGAGATGGAATTCCGCTACCGCCTGACCTGGGGCGACCTGCGCCCCGACGGGCGGGGGGAACGCGCCTATGTCAGCGACACGCGCACCGGCCACGGCGGCGTGTCGGGCAGCAAGGGCGACCCGAACACGCGTAAATTCGTTGTCGATTTCAAGGGCGGAATCCTGTCTCGGATGCCCGGAGATGCGGCAGTCAAACCCGTTGTGACGGTTTCGAATGGCAAGGTTGTTACACAGACCTTGTTTAAGATCACCGGAAGCGACATATGGCGACTCGTGCTGGATGTGTCAGCCGCCGACAACAGCGTTGTGGAACTTACCGCCCACATTGCTGGCTACGGCCGAAAGCTGACGGAAATCTGGCTCTATCAATGGATGAAGGACTGATGCCCAAAGACCTCTCCTCGATGACCGGTGCACCTGCCGATCTGGCGGACCGTCTGGGCGATCTGCCGCATGCGCCGCTGGCCATGCCGCGTCAGGTTCTTGAACACCCCATCGGGCTGCTTGCCCGACTGCGTCCGTTGTGGGATGGCTGGGTCAGGACGCACGTTTTCGGGAACTGACCCTTGGATGACACCGCGGGGGATGCGGCGCTGTATCGGCGCCGCTTTGTGGCGCTTGCGCTGAGCCTCGCATTGGCGGTGGGGGCCGGTCTGCTGTTTCTGCAGTTCGGCCTGGCCGATGGACTAGACATCATGGATGTCGTCCGCTCGGCGCTGATCTTCGGGTCGACCTTCTGGCTGGCCTGGGGCGCGGTGCAGGGGCTTTGGGGCCTGATGTGGCGCCAGCCCGACCTGCCGCGGGTGGAAGGCCCGATTCGCGGCCGAACCGCGATCCTGGTGCCGGTCTACAACGAAGACCCGGTTGTCACCTTCGCCCGGGTCGCCGCGATGGATGCATCGCTGGCCGCGCTGGGGATGACCGACCGCTTCGACTTCGCGATCCTGTCCGACACCCGCAACGACACCATCGCCGCCGCCGAAAGGAAGTGGTTCCTGCATCTTCTGGCTGAACGGGCGGGCACCGGGCGCATCTTCTACCGCCGCCGCGCGAACAACACCGGCAAGAAGGCGGGCAACGTCGAGGATTTCTTCACCCGCTCCGGCGCCGCCTATGACTACGCGCTGATCCTTGATGCCGACAGCCTGATGGAAGGGGCCACCATCGTCGAGATGGTCCGGCGGATGGAGGCGGTGCCCGACATGGGCCTGCTGCAATCGCTGCCGAAGATCATCCGGGCCACCTCGCGCTTCGGCCGTTCGCAGCAGTTCTCGGCCAGCTTCTTCTCGCCGGTCTTCGCGCGCGGGCTGGCACTGATGGCGGGGCGCACCGGCCCGTTCTGGGGGCACAATGCGCTGGTGCGGGTGCAGGCCTTCGCCGCCTCCTGCGGGTTGCCTGCGCTGTCGGGGCAGCCGCCCTTCGGCGGGCATATCCTGAGCCACGACTATGTCGAGGCCGCGCTTCTGGCCCGGAACAACTGGCTTGTCCGGCTCGATCCCGACCTTGAAGGCTCCTACGAGGAAGGGCCGGAAAACATCGTCGATTTCGCCAAGCGCGACCGGCGCTGGTGCCAGGGCAACCTGCAGCATTCGCGCCTGATCGGTGCGCCCGGGCTGAGACGCTGGAGCCGGTTCGTATTCCTGCAAGGCATCCTCAGCTACGTCGCGCCGCTGCTGTGGATCCTGTTCATCCTGGCCAGCATCGTGGCCCCGCTGTTTGTGCCGGCCCCCGACTACTTCCCCGAACCCTACCTGCTCTTCCCGGTGTTCCCCTCGGACCAGGCATCGAAGGCGATCGGGCTTGCCATCGGGGTCTTCGGCCTTCTTCTTCTGCCCAAGCTGATGATCGCGCTCGAGGCGGCGGTGACCGGCCGGGCGAAGCCCTTCGGCGGCAGCCTCTCGGGGCTGGTCTCGACGCTGTGGGAACTGGTGCTGTCGAGCCTGATCGCGCCGATCATGCTGATGTATACCACGCGATCGGTGTTGCAGGTGCTGATGAGGCTGGATGCGGGCTGGCCGCCAAACAACCGCGGCGACGGCACGCTGACGCTGGCCGACGCCTGGGCCAACGCGCGCTGGATCACCGTGGGCGGGGGCATCGGGCTGGCGGCGACCTGGTGGCTGGCGCCCGTGCTGGTGCTGTGGATGCTGCCCGTGGCCCTGCCGATGATCCTGGCGCCGGTGCTGCTGTCCTGGACCTCGCGCCCCGGCTCGCGCCGGGTGCTGCGCACGGGAACCGAGGTGGAAACGCCGCCCGTGGTCGCCCGGCACGATGCGATCCTGGCGGATTGGCAGCGCCTGACCACGGCGGAAACCGAACAGACCGCCTGAGCCTGGCGCCCCGGTCCGGCCCACGGGCCGTGGCCTGCTGCGCATGTGGAACGGCCGACGGCGGTCGCCCGCCCCCGGCCCGTTCCGGCACCGTCCGCCCGGTTATTCGGCCATCACGGGCGCGGGGGCATCCCCCTGCCCCCGGCGCTTGCGGGTGAAGAGGCGCAGGACGAAGGTCGAGACCTTCTCGATCTGCACGAACACTACCGGCGTGATGAACAGCGTCAGCGCCTGGCTCAGCACCAGCCCGCCGACCACGGCCACGCCCAGCGGCTGGCGCAGTTCGGAACTGGCGCCCGTGCCAAGCGCGATGGGCAACACCCCCAGCAGGGCGCAGAAGGTCGTCATCATGATCGGGCGGAAGCGGCGCGCGGCGGCGATGCGGATCGCATCGACCGCGTTCATCCCCT
Source organism: Pseudomonadota bacterium (assembly GCA_021845805.1). Lineage (GTDB taxonomy): Bacteria > Pseudomonadota > Alphaproteobacteria > Rhodobacterales > Rhodobacteraceae > Solirhodobacter. Next base: position 32,235 of record JAJZVD010000026.1, read on the forward strand.
CGTCCCGTTTGAGGACAAGGGCCACGTCGATCATCATGATGGCGTTCTTCTTCACGATGCCGATCAGCATCAGAAGCCCGATCAGGGCGATGATCGACAGATCGAACCCGCCCATCTCCAGCCCGATCAGCGAGCCAAGCGCCGCCGAAGGCAGGCCCGACAGGATGGTCAGCGGGTGGATGAAGCTTTCATACAGCACGCCCAGGACGATGTAGATGGTCAGCACCGCGGCCCCGATCAGAAGCCCGGTGTTGCCGCTTGCCTGCTGGAACAGCGCCGCGGCGCCGGCATAGCTGGTGATGACCGACGAGGGCATCTGCAGCTCTTGCTTCAGCTCGTCGATCCGCTGGGTGGCGGCGCCCAGTGACACGCCTGCCGGCAGGTTGAACGACAGGGTCACGGCGGTCAGCTGCCCGGTCTGGTTCACCGTCACCGGCCCCGAGGTGCGGATCACCTTGGCAAAGGACGACATCGGCACCAGCGTGCCGCTGGTCGTGGGCACCTTCAGCGCGGCGATGGCGTTTTCGTCCCACTGGAAATTGGGATCGTATTCCAGAATCACGTCATAGCTTGACCCGGTGGTCTGGATCTGGGTCGCCACATAGCTGCCGAACCCCGCCTCCAGCGTCTGCCGCAGCGCCTGGGCCGTGACGCCCAGCCGGTTCGCCGCATCCCGGTCCACCACCACCTGCGCCTGCAGTGCCTTGTCCTGCTCGTCGCTGGCAACGTCGACGAAATGCGCGGGGTCGGCCTGCATCGCGCGCTGCAGCTTCTGCGCCCATTCGCGGCCGGTGTCGGCGTTGATCGATTGCAGCACCAGCTGATAGTTGGACGCGGTCGCGCGCCCGCCAAAGCGGATGCTCTGCGCCGGCGTGATGAAGACGTGCAGGCCGGGGATGTTGCTGGCCACCCGCCGCAACTCGCCAAGCGTGGTTTCCAGGGGCGGGCGTTCGCTCTTGTCCTTCAGCTGGACATACATCGCGCCTTCGTTCGTCTGCGACGACCGCAGGATCGAGGCGACATGCGCCACGGCCGGATTCTTCTGGATCAGGTCGGCGGCCTCGGTCTGCAGCTTGTACATCGCGTCGTAAGAGATGTCCTGCCGCGCCTCGGTCGACACGATCAGCGTGCCGATGTCTTCGGCCGGAAAGAAGCTGCGCTGGATGGTGGTGAACATGACGAACGACGCGGCCGCGGTCGCAAAGAACAGCGTCATGATCCAGAATTGATGCCGCAGGCACCAGGCGACAGAGCGTTCGTACCCATCGGTGATGCGGTCCGACAGGCTGCGCTTCGGCGTGCCATGGGGGTGAACGACCGGCAGGCGGGCCGCCATCATCGGCGTCGCCGTCAGCGAGACCACCGCCGAGGACAGGATCGCCAGCGTCACCACCACGCCGAACTCGTTCAGGATGCGGCCCACCACACCCCCCATCAGCAGGATCGGCAGGAACACCGCCACCAGCGACAGCGACATGGAAATGATCGTGCCCGTCACCTCTTTCGAGCCTTCAAGCGCGGCATGCATCGGGGGTTCGCCCAGTTCGGTCCGCCGCACGATGTTTTCCAGCATGACGATGGCGTCATCGACCACCAGGCCGACCGACAGCGTCAGGCCCAGAAGCGAGATGTTGTCGATCGAATAGTCCAGGAAATACATCAACCCCACGGTCGCGATCAGCGACAGCGGCACGGCGATGGCGGGGATCATGGTCGCGGTGAAGCGGTTCAGGAACAGGTAGATCACAAGCACGACAAGGCCGATGGTGATGGCCAGGGTGCCCTGCACGTCGTTCACCGCCGCCTTGATCGGCGCCGAGGAATCGTTGACGATCCGCACATGCACGCCTTTGGGCAGCGCCGCCTCGATCTCGGGCAGCTTGGCCTTGATCGCATCCACCACCGCCACGGTGTTCGCATCGGGCTGGCGCTGCACGGCAAGGATGATCGAGGGCTTGCCGTCGATCCAGCTTCCCTGGTTCAGCGCGCTGACGCTGTCATAGACATTGGCCACATCGCCCAGCCGCACGAAGTTTCCGTTCGGCTGCGCAATCACCAGCGTGCGGAAATCGGCCGCGTTCTTTTGCTGGGTATCGGCCGCGATGGTCATCTGCTGGCTGCTGTTCTGGATCGAACCGACCGGCGTCTGGTCGTTCGCGGCGGCCAGCTTGGACGCGACCTGGTTCATCGACAGGCCGCGGGCATCCAGCTTCTGCGGGTCCACATCGACCCGGACAGCATAGGTCCGCTCCCCGAAGATCAGCGCCTGCGCCACGCCCGGCAATGTCGACAGCGACGGCGAGATCACGTTTTCCGCAATGTCATCGACCTGCGTCAGCGGCACCGTGTCGGTCGTCAGCGCCATCAGAAGGATCGGCGCCGAGGCGGGGTTCACCTTCCGGTAGCTGGGCGTCGAGGTCATGTTCGCAGGCAGGCTGCGCTGCGCCCGGCTGATGGCCGCCTGCACGTCGGCCGCCGCCGCGTCGATGTTCCGGCTCAGGTTGAACTGGATGGTGATCGAGGTGGACCCCAGCGACGATGTGGCCGAGATCGAGTCGATCCCCTCGATGGTTTCGAACTGCTTGATCAGCGGCGTGGCGACCGAAGTCGCCATCGTATCGGGGGCGGCCCCCGCAAGGCTGGCCGACACGCTGATCGTCGGCAGGTCGGCCTGCGGCAGGGCGGCCACGGACAGGTTCTTGTAGCCGGTGTACCCTGCGACGATGACCGCGGCCATCAGCAGGATGGTGGCGACCGGGCGCCGGATGAAGACTGCAGAGATGCTCATGACTTCCGGCCCTCGCCCGAGGTCGGCGCCGCCAGTTCCGCCTGGCCCTGCCTGGTCGCGTTGGCGGCGCCCGCACTCGCGGTCACCACCTTCACCGTGGCCCCCGGGAAGATCGCGGCCTGCCCCTCGACCACCACGCGGTCACCCGCCTTCAGCCCGCTGGACACCCCCGCCTGATCGCCCACGCGCAAGGCGACCGTCACCGGGCGCTGGTCGATCTTGTTGTCGGAGGTCACCACATAGGCAACCTCGCCCTTGTCGGTCGGCATCACCGCAACGTTCGGCACCAGCACCAGCGGTTGGGTCAACCCGGCCTGCAAGGCAACGCTGACGGGCTGGCCCGGCCAAAGGCGCCCGTTGTCGTTCGCAAGGCTTGCCCGCAGCGTCACGGTTGCGCTGGGGCCGTCGACCGCGTTGTCGATGAACGTCACGGCGCCCGTCTCGGGCGTGGCCGCGGGATCGCCGACAGCAGTAACCCCGACCGTCAACGTCCCCGCATCGAACGTCCTGCGCAGCAACGCGAGATCATCGGCCGCCAGGCTGAACTGCACCAGCACCGGCTTCATCCGGGTGATCCGCACCAGCGCCGTGCCGGCCGAGACGTAGGCGCCCTGCGAATACTGCACCGCGCCCAGCCGTCCGTCGAACGGCGCACGAATCTCGGTGTTGCGCAGCGCCACCTCGTCGGCGGCATGGGCCGCGGTATCCACCGCCAGCGTACCCTGCGCCACCTTCACCGCGGTCAGCGCATCATCGCCCGCCTGGGCCGCGCTGACCCCGGTATCCACCAGATGCTTCGTGCGGTTGTAGCTGGCCTGGGCGTCGTCCAGCGTTGCCTGATCCTTGGCGATCTGGGCCTCATCCTTGGCGATCTGGGCCCTGATGGTGCTGTCATCCAGCTTCACCAGCAGGTCGCCCTGTTTCACCGTGGCCCCGTCCTGCACCAAAATCTGCGCCAGCGTGCCGCTGATCTGCGATGCAAGCTGGGTAGAGGCGACAGGCACCACCGACCCGATCGTGCTGCGCTGCACGGGCAGCGTGCCCATGCTGGCCGCGACGACCCGCACCGCCACGGGCCCGCCGCCGCCACGCTTGCCACCCGCGGCGGGGCCGGTCTTGGCCGGACCGGCCGAGGCCGCGAGATAGGATTGCGCCCAGGACGGCGCAAGTGGCGCGAGCCTGTCCCGCAGGACGTATCCGGCGGCCAGAACGGCAACCAGGGCAATGACGACAAACTGCTTCATACTTTTTATCCCTGCATTGTCCCACGGGCTGCGCATCTGTAGGCGCGGAAGCTAGAGCGGCGCTCGGCTAAAGAAAATCTGGGGGCCATCCGATCATCTATTCGTGATTGGGGCATTGTCAAAACCGATGATACGGCCACTTTCGAAGTCTCCGGCGCGGTGCGTCGTGTCTTCAACGTTACAATCTTCCCTTTCCGTCGCGTCCGTGCGACGAACAGTCCCGCAAATCGGCGCGCGGCGCATGGTGGCCTGCGTGCCTGACAGATCGGCCCCATCGTGACCCGTGCTTCCGCTCGTGCCCTTCTTCATGCCCGGATCCTGCCCCTGATCGTGGCAACGGCCCTGTTCATGGAGAACCTGGACTCTACCGTCATCTCGACCTCGCTGCCCCGGATCGCAGAGGATCTCGGGACCAGCCCCATCCACCTCAAGCTTGCGCTGACCTCCTACCTGCTGGCGCTGGCGATCTTCATCCCCGCATCGGGCTGGATGGCCGACAAGTTCGGCGCCCGGCCGATCTTCCGGCTGGCGATCATCATCTTCGCCCTGGGCTCGATTTCCTGCGGCGCGTCGAACGGGCTTGCCTGGCTTGTGGTCTCGCGCGTGCTTCAGGGCATCGGCGGGTCGATGATGGTGCCGGTCGGACGCCTGATCGTGCTGCGGACGACGCCGAAGGAAGGCTTCGTCAACGCGATGTCCTGGCTGACGGTGCCCGCACTGATCGGCCCGGTCATGGGGCCGCCGCTGGGCGGCTTCATCACGACCTATTTCGACTGGCGCTGGATCTTCTGGATCAACATCCCGATCGCGATCCTGGGTGTGGTTCTGTCCTCGATCTACATTCCCAAGATCACGCCCGACAAGGTGCGCAGCTTCGACGCGCTGGGGTTCCTGCTGGTCGGGCCGGGGCTGGCCGCCTTCCTGACCGGGATCACCATGGCGGGGCTGGGCATGACCTCGGCCGCCGTGATGCTGGTGCTGATCTTCGGCGGGCTGCTGCTGGTCGCGCTCTATGTCCGGCATGCCTACCGGGTGCCGGCCCCGCTGGTGGACCTGCGGCTGCTGTCGCTGCCGACCTTCCGGCTTGCCGCCGCAGGAGGCACCCTGTTCCGCATCGGCGGGGGGGCTCTGCCCTTCCTTCTGCCCTTGATGCTGCAACTGGGCTTCGGCATGTCGCCGTTCCAGTCCGGCATGATGACCTTTGCCACCGGGGTTGGCGCGATGACGATGAAGTTCATCGCCCAGCGGGTGCTGAACCGGTTCGGGTTCCGCCGGGTGCTGATCTGGAACGCGGCCTTCGCGGCCTGCTTCCTGGCCGTGCCCGCAGCCTTCCGGCCATGGACACCGCACCTTCTGATGATCGGCGCGCTGTTCGTGGGCGGGGTCTTCCGCTCGCTCCAGTTCACCGCGATCAACGCGGTCACCTATGCCGAAGTGACGAACGAGCGGATGTCGAGCGCGACGAGCTTCAACTCGGTGCTTCAGCAACTCTCCAGCTCGATCGGGATCACGGTGGCGGCCTTCGGGCTGGAAAGCGTGCAGGCGATCAGCGGCAGCGATCACTTCACGGTGGCGACGTTCCCGCCGGTGTTCCTGCTGGTGGCGGCGGTCTCGGCCAGCTCGATCCTGTGGTTCATCCGGCTGGCGCCCGATGCGGGCGGCGAATTGCTGACGCGGAAGGCGGCGCCGCGCGCCACCTCCGCTTCCCAGCCCGCCGCCGCCGAGTGATCAGACCACATCCCAGCCTTTGGTGTCGGGCCCCACGGGGCCCGGCGCGCCGCCCGAAGACCGCCGCCGCCAGAACGCCCAGTTCCGCTTTGTCCGCGCGCCGTCGCGGGTGACGATCATCAGGATCGAGGGCGTTACAACCAACGTCAGCACCGTCGCGAAGGCCAAGCCGAACACGATGGCCGACGACAGCGAGATCCACCACTGGGTGGACGGCGCGCCATAGGTCGTCTCGTGGTTCAGCAGTTCCAGGTTCAGCCCGAAGGCGATCGGCAGCACCCCCAGAATGGCCGTCGTTGCCGTCAGGACCACCGGCCGCGCCCGTTCGTGGCAGGTCTCGATGATCGCCTCGACCTTGCCCATGCCCTCGGCGCGGAGGGTGTCGAAGGTGTCGATCAGCACGATGTTGTTGTTCACCACAACCCCTGCCAGCGCGATGATCCCGATCCCGGTCATCACCACGCCGAAGGGTTCCTGCATGATCAGCAGCCCCAGGAACACCCCGATGGTCGACATCACCACCGCCGACAGCACCAGCCAGACCGAGGTGAACTTGTTGAACTGGGCCAGCAGCACGATGAAGATCAGGAACACCGCCGCCAGCCCCGCCTTCGACAGGAAGGCCGCCGAATCCTTCTGGTCCTGGTCCGAGCCGCCAAGCTTCCAGCGGATGCCCTGTTTCTCCAGCCCCATGCCCTGCATCATCTTCGTCACCTCGGCCTGCACCGTGGCGGTCTGGGCCCCTTCGCGCACGTTGGCCTGCACCGTGACCGTGCGCGCCCCGTCGATCCGGGTCAGCGTGCCGGTCGAGGGCGCGGCCACCCGTTTGACGAAGTTCGAGATCGGAACCGAGCCATCGGCGGTTGCCACCCTCAGTTCGTCCAGCATCGACAGCGTGCGGTCCTCGCGCGGCAGGCGCAGACGGATGTCCACCGCGTCATCCTGGCCCGGCGGGCGATAATCGGTCAGCTTCAGCCCGTCGGTGACAAGCTGCACCATCGCGCCAACTGCGCCGGGCGACAGCCCCGCCTTGGCAGCGCCCGCGCGGTCCACGTTCAGTTCCCAGGTGACGCCCGGCGGCGGCAGCCCGTCCGAGATGTCCACCGCATCTGGGTTCTTCCTGAGATCCGCCGCGACCTTGCGCGCCACGTCGTTCAGCCCGGTCGGGTCCACCGCCGACAGTTCGATCTGGATCGGTTTGCCCGAGGGCGGGCCCGCCTGCGGCACCGACACCTCGACGCGCACCCCCGGCAGGCCCACCATCGCCTTGCGCAGACTGGCAAGGATCTCGTTGGCCGAGGGACGGTTGCGCCAGTCCACGAACTCGTACTGGATCACCCCCACCACATCGGGGTCAACCTGATTGCCCGATGCGGTCGGAATGCCGGACCGGGTGTAGACCGTCTTGATCCCGGGCCAATCCAGCAGCTTGACCTCGGCCTGCCGGGTCAGCGCGTCCATCTCCTGCACCGACAGGTTGCCGCGCGCGTGGACGTAAAGAAGGCCGTAATCGGGCTCGACATTCGGGAAGAACTCGACCCCGCGGCCGTACTTGCCATAGGCCACCGGCACCGCGACCAGCAGTGCGACGGCCGTCATCACCACCAGCCACGGGTGCCGGATCGCCCGGGCGACGAACCGCATGTAAAGGCTCTTGCCGTCCTTCGGGATCTCGCGCACGGGCTTCGCGATCATCGCCCCCAGCGTCGGCGCGAAGATCAGCGCGTACAGCATCGAGGCCGACAGCGTCGCGATCAGCGTGATCGGCAGGTACATCATGAACGATCCCACGATGCCCGGCCAGAACAGCAGCGGCGAAAAGGCCGCGACCCGCGTCAGCGTGGCCGCGATCACCGGGCCCGCCATGCGGTGGCTGGCCATAGCGAAGGCGTCGCGCTTGTCCATCCCTTCGGCCATCCGGCGTTCCGCGAATTCGGTGACGATGATCGCATCGTCCACCAGCATCCCCACCGCCAGGATCAGGCTGAACAGCACAACGATGTTCACCGTCAGCCCCGCAAGCGACAGCCCCAGGATGCCCATCAGGAACGAGGCCGGAATGGCCAGCCCGATCAGCAGCGAGGCGCGACCGGACAGCGCGTAGAGGATGACGACGAACACCAGGATCACCGCCGTCAGGACCGAGTTCTGCAGATCGCTCAGCAACTGGCGGATGTTGGTGGACTTGTCCTGGCTGAAGGTCACCACCGTGCCGGGCGGCAACTGCGCCTGATAGGTGCCCACCAGCGCCTTCACCGCGTCCACCGTCTCGATCAGGTTGGCGCCGGTGCGTTTGGACACCTCGATGGCGACGGCGGGCTTGCCGTTCAGCCGGGTGATGGTGGTCGCGTCCTTCTGGGTCGCGGTGACGGTCGCGATGTCGCGCGCGCGCACCACGGCATCGCCGGTCGACACGATCGGCAGGTTCGCCACATCCTCCGGCGTCTCGATCAGCGCGGGCAGCTTGATCGAATAGCGGCCCTGCGCCCCCTCCATCGCGCCGGCGGCCACCAGCTGGTTGTTCGCTGTCGCCCCCCCGATCAGCTGATCGGGCCGCAACCCGTAGGATTGCAGCTTGGCCGGGTCGATCGTCACATCCACCACGTCGTCACGCACGCCCTGAAGCGTGGCGTCAAGCACGCCCGACACATCGGCGATCTGGTCGCGCAGGCCGCGCGCCGCGGCCGTCAGTGCGCGCTCGGGCACGTCGCCCGACAGCGTGACGACCAGCACCGGAAACTCCGAGATGTTGACCTCGTGCACCGAGGGGTCCGAGGTCATGCCGCTGGGCAGGTTCGGCTTGGCGTTCGAGACGGCGGACCGCACGTCGTCAAGCGCCTTGCGCAGGTCCGCCCCGGCCTGAAACTCGATCAGGACCGACCCGCCGCCCTCGTAGGCGGTCGACGTCATCTTCTTCAGCCCGGCGATCGTCTTGATCTGCGTCTCCATCGGGCGCAGCAGAAGGCGTTCGGAATCCTCGGGCGAAATCCCGTTGTAGACCATGTTGACGTACATGATCGGGATCTGGATGTCGGGTTCGGCTTCCTTGGGGATGGTCCGGTAGGCGATGGTACCCGCCACCATCAGGAACAGCAGGACCGACAGCGTCAGCCGCGCGTTGCGGATCGCAATCTCGACCAGCTTCATTGCCCGGCCCCGCCGTCGGCGCCCAGCGTCGGCCCGCCCTCAGGGGGCGGCACCACGTCGACCGTCTGGCCATCCTTCACCAGATCCTGCCCCGACACCACGATGCGCACCCCGGCGGGAACCCCGGCCAGGATCAGCCCTTCGGGCGTGTCATCGATCAGCGTCACCGGGGTGAAATGGGTTACGTTCTGCGCATCGACCGTGCGCAGGCCCAGATCGCCGTTGTCCGACAGCGTGATGACCGACCGCGGCACCGTCACCGCCTTCACCGGCGGGGCGTAAAGGGTGATCTGCGCCGTCATGCCGGCCGGAATGCGGCCATCTGGGTTGGCTATCGCCACCTCGACCGGGAAGGTGCGCGTGACCTTGCTGCCAAGCTTCGAGACATAGCGCACCGTGCCTTCCACCTTGCGCCCGTCCACCAGTTCCACCTGCGCCTTCGAGCCGGGGCCGATGTCGCCCACGTCCATCTCGTTCACTTCGGCGCGCACCACGATGGGGTCGATGGAAATCAGCGTGGCCACCGGCGCGCCCTGCTGCAGCCACTGGCCCTGCTCGGCCACCACGCTGTCCACCACCCCGGCAAAGGGCGCGTGCAGCGTCAGACGGTCGGCGGCGGCCTGGGCCTGGGTCAGCGCGGCTTCGGCCGCGGCCTTGGCCGTGCGCGCGGCCAGAAGCGTCAGGTCGGGCATGTTGCCCGAGGCCGACAGCTTTTCATCCGCATCCAGTTCCTGCGCCCGCTGCGCCAGCACGGCCTTGGCATTGTCCACCGCGGCCAGCAGGTCGCTGCCGTCCTGCGCCATCACCTCGGCGCCCGCGGCGATGGTCTGGCCCTGCACCACGTCAAGCTTCGCCACGATGCCCGCGCTGCGCGCGGCCAGGGTCACGTTCTTGTCGGCCTGCGTCGCCCCCGACAGACGGATCGCGCGCGCATGTTCGGCAAAGACCGGCTCTACCGCCGCGACCGTCGGGAGGAGCGGCGCGGCAGGCTGGTTGCCTGCGGTTTCGGCCGGGGCCTGGTCTGCGGGTTGGGCCGCAAGGACCTGGTCGCTGCCGACCGAGGCGAACTTGCCGGTCACCACCCAGGCGGCCGCAGCGATCAGCACAAGGATCGCAGCGATCCGGTGACCTGGAATCTTGCCAGACATGAACGAACTACCTCAATGCGTCTCGGGCGCCGCACGGCCGGCACACGGAGCAGGTCGCGGCCCCGCCCAACGCGGCGCCACCTGCACCCTGCCAAAGATAAGACCTGCTGACACATATCAAGTGCCTGTGATTGCAACCCGCGCGGAAACTGGCGCAGGCGCCACAGTTTCAGCCACTTGACCCTACGTCACTTCAGCGCGTCAACGCAGTTGGTCAGTGCCGCAATCGAAGCCTGCGACCCCGCGAGGCTGTAATTCTGCACGTCGCGCCCCGCGCTGTCACGCAGATAGAGCGTGTTGCCATAGACCACCTCTGAGAGGAACCGGGTGCCGCTGCGGCTGTCTGGCAGGTCGAACAGGATCGACTGCTTGTAGAGGTTGGCATTCGACAGCGACCACGGCGCCTGTCCGTCGATCTGCACTTCCAGGTCGGCCGCGCTGTCGTCGAAGCTCCAGCCCGAGGAATAGAACTGCAGCCGGATCGGGCTTTCCCGGTCGGCCCAGATGGCAAAGGAGTCGTCGGGGTAGGTCACCTGCGCCACGCAGGCCATCGTCCCGTCGTCCCAGGCCACCACCCGCACGTCCCAGTCGCGGTGGGAATAGACGACCATGTTCTGATTGTCCGCGGCAACCGGCGCCGCGACGCTTGTGGCCAGCGCCAGCGCGCAGACCAGGGGCAAGGACTTCATGAAAACCTCCGATCAAACGTGATCGCAGGGTAAACCCCGGATCACGCCCGATCAAGTTTTCGTCAGGACTGCGGGTCAGACCCACTCCCAGGGCCGGGTGAATTCGCCCAGCACCTTCTCGACCGCCGCCGTTTCCGCGTCGCCCCCGTGGCGCAGCCGGGCGACCAGCCCGCGTTTCTTGTCCTCGATCACGTCGGCGACACGCGCCTGCAGCCCCGCGGCGGCCAGGGCCTCGTCGTAGACCCGCGCGATGGCCCGCCGCCGCAGGTCGGGTTTGAACACCTTGCCCACCGCGGTCTTCGGCAGTTCGGGCAGGACCTCGATGTGCTTGGGCACCGCGGCGCGTTCGTGGATATGCGTGCGCGCATGCTCCATCAGCGCCTCGATGGTGACCGACGCCCCCTTCACCAGTTCCACATAGGCGCAGGGCAGTTCGCCCGCGAAGGCGTCGGGCTGGCCGATGGCACCGACAAAGGCCACCGCCTCGTGGCTCATCAACGCCTCTTCGATCTCGGCCGGGTCCAGATTGTGCCCGCCGCGGATGATCAGATCCTTGGCGCGCCCGGTGATGTAAAGATAGCCATCGGCATCGATCCGGCCCAGGTCGCCGGTCCGCAGGTAAAGCTCGTCGGCAAACAGGAAGCGGTTCTTGTCGGCCTCGGTATAGGTGCGGCCGGAATAGACACCGGGGTTGGCCACGCAAATCTCGCCCACCTCGTCGGTGCCGCATTCCCGGGTCACCCGCCCCTGGGCGTCGCAGTGCAGGATGCGGACATCGGTGTAGGGGAACGGAATGCCGACCGATCCGATCTTCTTTTCCCCCGCGGGCGGGTTGACCGAGACAAGACAGGTCGCCTCGGTCAGCCCGTAGCCCTCGACGATTGTCACACCGGTGGCCTTCTGGAACCGGTGCCACAATTCGACCGGCAGCGGCGCCGAGCCCGAGAAGGCATAGCGCAGCGACGACACGTCGGCATCCACGGGCCGCTGCATCAGCGCCGAGATCGCCGTGGGTACGGTGATGACGAAGGTGACCTTCCAGCGCTCGACCAGCTTCCAGAAATTGTCCAGGACCCCCTCGCCGCGATAGCCCGCGGGCGTCGGAAAGACGGCGTGTGCCCCGGACGACAGCACCGACATCAGGATCGGATAGGCCGCAAAGACATGAAACAGCGGCAGCGGGCAGATCACCACGTCGTCGGGCCGGAACAGCAGTTCAGCCCCCAGCCAGCCGTTGTAGATCATCCCCGAAACCCGGTGCTGCGCCACCTTCGGCATGCCTGTCGTGCCGCCGGTGTGGAAATAGGCCGCCACCCGGTCTGTGGTAATGTCCGTGAACCCCAGCGCATCGGGCCGCTGGCGGGCGCATTCGCGGGCGAAATCCAGCACCCGGGCACGATGGGCCGCGGCATGTTTCGGGCGGATGAAGGGCACGATCCAGCGCTTCGGCACCGGCAGGTAGCGGTTCAGATCGACCTCCAGAACGGTCTCCACCGCGGGCGCCTCGACCAGCGCCTGCGCAACCTTCGCGGCGATATCCGTCCGGGGAAACGCCTTCAGCGTCACGACCACCTTGGCCTTCGTCTCGCGCAGGATCGCCGCGATCTGCGGCGCTTCCAGCAGCGGGTTGATCGGGTTCACGATACCCGCCACCCCGCCCGCGATCAGCGTCACCGCGGTTTCGGTGCAGTTGGGCAGCACATAGGCCACCACGTCATCCGGCCCGATCCCCAGGCTGCGGAACAGGTTCGCCGCCTGCGTCACCCGTCCCTTCAGCATCGCCCAGGTCAGGGTCTCTGCCGGGTCCCGCGGCCCCGAGGTCAACTGGAAGCTGAAGGCGGGGCGGTCGGCGTGCCGCGCCGCGGTGTCCGACAGAAGCGCGTAGACCGAGCGCGGCAGCTTGCGCGCTTCCCACGGAGCCTCTGCCTCGATGGCGTTGCGGTCGACCAGCGACGCGAATGAACTCATGGTCCCCTCCCCTTCCGCCTTGAGGCGGTCCTTTCAAGGGAAGTTCGGCGCTTTTGCCCGCTGCTGCAAGCCGGGCGCGCGCGGGAAAACGCAGCGTCACCGCCCGGCAGCGCCTTGGCCGTCACGTCACGCCGTTATTCCGCGGCGACGCCCTCGGTGAACTGAAGCTTGGCGAGCCGCGCATAAAGCCCGCCCCCCGCCACCAGCGCGTCATGCGTGCCCTGATCGACGATCCTGCCCTGATCGAACACCACGATGCGGTCGGCCTTCTTCACCGTCGCCAGCCGATGCGCCACGATCAGCGTGGTCCGCCCGGCGGCCAGCCGCTCTACCGCCTCCTGCACCGCCCGCTCGCTTTCGGCGTCCAGCGCGCTCGTCGCCTCGTCCAGCAGCAGGATCGGCGCATCGCGCAGGATCGCCCGTGCGATCGCGATCCGCTGCTTCTGCCCGCCCGACAGCATCACGCCCCGTTCGCCCACATAGGTATCGTAGCCCTGCGGCAGCGCGGTCAGGAAGTCATGCGCGGCGGCGGCCTTGGCGGCGGCCTCCACCTCGGCGTCGCTGGCCTCGGGCCGGCCAAAGCGGATGTTCTCGCGCGCAGAGGCGGCGAAGATCACCGGGTCCTGCGGCACCAGCGCGATGGCACGGCGATAGTCGGCCCGCGCCATCTCGCGCAGGTCGATGCCGTCGATGGTCACCCGCCCCTCGGCGGGGTCATAGAAGCGCAGCAGAAGCTGCAGGATGGTGGTCTTGCCCGCGCCCGAGGGCCCGACCAGCGCCACCGTCTCGCCCGGGGCGACCGTGAAATCGACGCCGTCCAGCGCCGACACCTCGGGGCGGGTCGGGTACTGGAACCGCACCGCCTCGAAGCCCACGGCACCCCGCGCGGGCCGCGGCAACGGCAGCGGGCGCGCCGGGTCGACGACCGTGTCGGTGGCATTCAGCAGTTCCACCAGCCGTTCCGTCGCCCCCGCGGCGCGCTGCAATTCGCCGACGATCTCGCTGAGCGAACCGACCGAGCCCGCGACCAGCACCGAATAGATCACGAACTGGATCAGCGCGCCCGCGCTCATGTGGCCTGCCCGCACGTCGTTGGCGCCGATCCACAGCACCCCGACGATGCCCGTGAACACCAGGAAGATGACGATCACCGTCATCACCGCCCGCGCCCCGATCCGCTCTTTCGCAGATGTGAAGGAACGTTCGGTCAGGCGGGCGAACCCGGCCCGGCTTTCGCGTTCATGGGTGAAGGCCTGCACCGTCTGCACCGCGCCCAGCGCCTCGGAGGCATTGCCCGAGGATTGCGCGATCCAGTCCTGGTTGTCGCGGCTCAGCTTGCGCAGGCGCCGGCCCAGCACCACGATCGGCACGATCACCACCGGCACGATCAAGAGCACCAGCGCCGTCAGCTTGGCCGAGGTCAGCAGCATCAGCACCAGCCCGCCCACCAGCGTCAGGACATTGCGCAGCGCGACCGACACGGACGAGCCGATGACCGACAGGATCAGCGTCGTGTCGGTCGTCAGGCGGCTGACCACCTCGCCGGTCAGGATCTTCTCGAAGAAGGCCGGGCTCATCCCCAGCACACGGTCGAACAGCGCCTTGCGGATATCGGCCACCACCCGCTCGCCCAGCCGCGTGACCAGATAGTAGCGCGCCCCCGTGCCCAGCGCGAGCAGCGTCGCGATCCCCAGCGCGGCGGCAAAGTAGCTGTCCAGCAGCGAGGCCGCGCCGGTGTTGAAATTGTCCACAACCCGGCGTACCGCCACCGGCAGGATCAACGAGACGGTGGCCGTGACGATCAGCGCCCCCAGCGCGCCCAGCGCCATCGTCCGATAGGGCCGCACGAACGGCCAAAGCCCCGCCAGTGCCCCGATCCGCTTCGACGAGTCCCGCTTTTCCAGGATCACCGGTTGTCGTGCCATCCGCTTTCCTCCGCCTGCCCCGGCCGCCCTTACGCCGCGTTCGCCCGTCGGGCAAGCGCGCAGCATGCCGCAGCAGGTTCACGGTGGGGTGATTTTCGCTGCGTCCTTCGCCCCGGCAAAGCGCGATCTGCCACAGCCGAGGCAGAATGGAGCGGCCCGGCGGGCAGAGAGAGGACAGGGGGATGGAGCGGGCGGCGGGAATCGAACCCGCGTCTTTAGCTTGGAAGGCTAAGGTCTTACCATTACACAACGCCCGCACTGGCTGTCATATAAGACGGCCCGCGCGCCGGGGCAAGCGGTCAGGCGTCCAGCGGCGCGATCAGCTCCGGCCCCTCGGCCCGGTTCGAATTCACCCGCGGGTCCACCCGGTGCAGGGCCCAGGTGCCCTCGGGGGCCGCGCGCATCAGGACGGCCGCGCCATGCCCCGCCTCGCCCAGCCACAGCGGCCAGTCGGCCTGCGCCACCGTCACCGGCTCGCGGTTATGAACCTGCGCCATCGCCGGACCCGCATCGGTGGTGACGATGGCGCAGGTGGTCAGGCTTTGGCCGTCCCGCTCCCAGCCTTGCCAGAGCCCGGCAAAGGCCAGCGGCGCCCCGTCGGCGCGCGCGATGTACCAGGGCAGCCGCTCGCCCGAAGGGCCCGCCGACCATTCGTAGAACCCCGACGCCGGGATCAGGCACCGCCGCGACCGCACCGCCTCGCGGAAGGCAGGCTTGCTTGCCACAGTGTCGCTGCGCGCGTTGATCAGCAGCGGGCCGTCGGCCGGCGTCTTGTACCAGGCGGGAACGAACCCCCAGCGCATCGGCCGCAGGCGGCGCTGCCCGCCATCGGAGGTGACCACGGCCACGCTCTGCGTGGGGCAGATGTTGTAGCGCGGCACCGGCGGCAGGTCGTTCGACGGGGCCGCCCGGAACAGCGCCGCGATCCCCTCGTCGGGGGCCGTCATCACGATGCGGCCACACATGCGCGCTGCCCTTGCCGGTCCCTGCGCGCGCGCCCCCGCCCGGGGCGCGCGCCTCAGCGGGTCACTGGCCGACCGTCTTGATCCGGCCTTCGACCTTGCTCGTGACATGGCCGATCTTGGTGACATAGGTCATCACGTCATTGGCCATCAGGTTCCCGGCCTGCTCGTTCACCAGCACCTTGCCGCCGCCCAGAGCGGTATAGCCATCGCCGCCCGCCAGCATGTAGTCGTTGGTCGCGACCTTGTAGACCGCATTGGTATCCAGCGGCTTTCCGTTCACCATGACCGAAGCCACGCGCGAACCCGCGGGCGCCTTCGGGTCATAGACCACCTGCAGCCCTGAAACCTGCGGGAAGCGGCCGGCCCCGTCCTCGACCTGGCTGAAGCCGTTTTCCAGCGCCGCCAGAACCTGGCTGCCCGGGATCGCGGTCACCACGGTCTTGTTGCCGAAGGGCAGCTCGCTCAGGATGTCGCGGCGCGTCAGTTGCGTTCCGGCGTCATAGGTCTTGTCAGCCCGGATCCCGCCGCCGTTCGTGATGGCGATATCGGCGCCCGTGGCATCCTTCATCGCATCGGCGATCAGGTCGCCCATGCTGCTTTCCTCGCCCCGCACCACGTTGCGGCGGCTGTCGAGCGGCACGTCGGTGGTGCCGATCACCACGCTCAGGTTCTTGTCAAGCTGGGCCTTCAGCGTATCGACCATCTTCTGGGTCTCGGGGTCGGGCTTTACCGTGGCGGTATCGACGAAGCGGAAGTTGGGCGTCCACTTCACGACCCGCTTGCCCTCCTTCTGGTCGATGGTGATGTTCAGATCGATGGGCGACATGTAGCGGGCGTCCATCGACGTCTCCACATAGGCCGTGATCCCGTCATAGGCCGTCATGTAGTCGTGGTCGTCGCCCGACATGATGACATCGAAGGCGTGGCTGGCCATCATCTCGAAGTCCTGGCTGTGCGGGGCCTGGACCACGCCGATCACCAGATCGGCCCCGTCCTTGCGGGCCTGC
>JAJZVD010000091.1 GCA_021845805.1 Pseudomonadota bacterium
GCCGCCATACTCCGACCAGTCGGCGGCATAGCTGATCTTCACCTGCGGCCCCAGGATGGCCCGCACCTCGCCCGCCAGCCGCCGCAACTGCGCCACCGCCGGAAACGCGTCGCCCGCACCCCGCGCCTGCACCAGCCCGCGCAGCTCCGAGCCGACGCAGAACGCATCGACCCCGCCCGCCAGCGCCGCCAGATGCGCGTAATGCAGGATGAAGCGGCGATAGCTCCACTCCGCGGGGCCGGAATAGACCACCTGCCCGCCCGCCACCGCAAAGTCGCTGGCCGTGCAGGTGCCGAAGAAGGCCGCCACCTCGGCATCCGCCACCGCCGACCGCTCCGGGCTGCCCGCCCGCCCCGGCGCCACCGACAGCGTGATCCGCCCCCGCCAGGGCAGTGCGGGCTGATCCGGTCCACCGGTATACGGGTCTGTCAGGCCATTCCCCGCACCCTGATCCATCAGCAGGAACGGATAGACCATCACCTCCTGCCCCGCCGCCCGGATCGCCCGGATCGCCTCGATGACAGAACTGTCGGCGGGCGTACCCCCATAGACCGGCCTGCCACCCACCTGCGGCACCACCGCCGCCCCGGCCCGCCCCACGCCGCCCGCGCGCCAGACCATGCCCACGCCCTCGGCGGTGGCGTGTTCCACCTTCGGCTCGACCCGGCAGGCGCCGCAGCGCAGATCGCCGCCGAACCACGACACCACCAGCGACACCGACCGGCAGCGCGGCAGCTCCTCGCCCAGATCTTCCAGCGCGGTCGCGAAATCCGTCTTGCCCGACGGCGAGTTGACATTGACCGAGGCATTCACCCCCGGCCCCGCCGCGTGATGCACCGGGGTCGTGGCCAGCGCATATTCCCCCGTCCCCGGCATCAGCGCCACGCCCCGCACCCCGGCCGCCAGCCCCCCGCCCCCCCGCGCCGGGCGCAGCACCTCGAAGGTGAACTGCGGCACCCGGTTGCCGAAGGCGTCCAGCGCCAGATCCTCGATCACCACATAGGCAATCCCGCGATAGGCAGGCGCCATCCCCGCGCCCTGCACCGCCTCGATCTTCGGGTCGGGCAACTGGTCGGCGGTGCCGGTGTAGACCCGCAGGTTCAGCGCATCGCGCGCCAGTTCGATCCCGTCGGCCCAGATCCGCCCGACCCGGGTGATCTCGCCCTCGCACAGCGCGATGGCCAGGCTGACGCTGTAGGAATAGCGCGTCACCTTCGGGGCGGGCGCGCCCTTGCCGCCGCCCTGCACCGTCGCCTGTTCCTGAAACCGGGTGGCCCAGATCACCTGCCCGCCGATCCGCACGCGCCCCCAGACGCGCGCCACCGGCGCGCCCTCGCTGGCGCCGGTCAGGCTGAACCGGCTGATCCGCCCGGTCTCCACCGCCTGCGTGCCCGCCCCCAGCAGCCGCTGGTCGATCGCCTGCCCCAGCGTGGCCCCCACCGCGCGCCCGATGACCGCGCCGGAAAGCCCCAGCACCGTGCCGCCAAAGCCCGCACCGACCGAGGCGCCCACGGCCGACAGAAGAATGGTCGCCATCCCGGCACTCCCTCATGGAAACGCGAAACGCGCCACGATTCGGCGCGCCCAGGGGGCGGTCAGCGGACTTTCCACCACCCGATGCCCCGAATAGGCATGGATGAAGGTCGGATGCCCGCCCACCGCCCCCGCCAGCCCCAGATGCTTGGCGATCCCCCCCGCCCGCATCCGGAACAGAAGCACATCGCCCGGGCAGGCCACGGCCTCGCGCGGCCGCTCCACCAGCCAGCGCCGCGCCGCCTGCCACAGCACCTCGTCCCCGCCGGGCTCGGCCCAGTCGGGCGTATAGGCGGGCACCTCCACCGGCTCGGCGCCGTAAAGCTCGCGCCAGACGCCGCGCAGCAGCCCCAGGCAATCCGCCCCGGCCCCCCGCAGGCTTGCCTGATGCCGATAGGGCGTGCCGATCCAGCCGCGCGCCGCGGCCACCGCCTCGTCGCCCCGGCTCATGTCAGCGCGCCCCCGTCATTGACCCCGGCCCGCACCGGATAGCCGGTCAGCCAGTCTTCCCCCGGAATATGGGGAAAACCCTGAAAATTCCGCAGGTTGTGAAACTTCAGCCGACAGGTTTCGGCCCGCCTGTCGCAGCCCGCCTCGATCCGCACCCGGTCACCCGCGACGACCGGCGCCCGCAGCGCCTCCCACAGCTCCACCAGCCGCCCCGCGCCCAGCCGGTCGTTCTTGACCCAGCCCACCAGCCCCGCCGCCGCGCCGTCCAGCATCGTCAGGCGCCCGCGCTCGAACCAGCGGTCGTCGAACTGCGCCAGCCCCGCCCAGGTGAAGACCCGCCCGGCCTCCACCCCCTCCACCGGCAGTTCCACCGAATAGCCCGGCGCGCTCAGGTCCACCCGGCAGGCCGTATCGCCCAGAACCGCGCCGCAGCCGGTCTGGTAGACCCGCCCCTGCACCGCGCCCAGCGCCTCGCTCAGCCCCCGCAGCTCGGCCCGGAACGCGCCCGCGCCGCGGACGATCTGCCCGAACCGGCCGCGGAACTGCAACGCCCGCGCCGCCACATCGGCCCAGTTCACCAGCCAGATCCGCACCTCGGCCCCGTCGAACCGCCCGGCCAGGATGTCCGCCTCGGTCACCGCGGCATCCGACAGCGCGCCCGCGGCCTCGGCATTGTCGATCGACAGCCCCGTGGTCTGCACCAGCGCCGAGGCCGTCATCCCCGACCGCGCGCGAAAGGTGATCCCCTCGAAGACCAGATCGCGGTCGTGGTCGGTGAAGCCGAAGGCCATGCCGTCACGCCGCGTCACCTCCCAGGCCCGCGCGACCGTGCTCGCCCCGCCCGCCAGATGCGCCAACAGGTCCGCCGCACTCACAGCCGCACCTCCACCACCGGGACGCTCGGCACATGCCCGGCCTGGAAATTCGACATCGAGATGTCGATGCGGTCGGTGTCAAAGCGCACCGGCACGTCGAAGGCAAAGCCCGCCGTCACCGCCACGCCCGGCGCCGGCGGATCGGCAAAGCGCACCACCCCCGTGGCGCAATCGACCGTGTAGCCCAGCCCCTCCCGCAGCGGAACGCCCTGCACCGCGCACAGCACGGTGCCCGCCACGGGCTTGGTGATCGCGCGCGCATATCCCGCCCCGCCCGAGGCATAGGATTTCATCAGCCGAAAGTCCCGCGTCACCCCGTCGCCCAGCCCGATCGGCTGGTCGGTGGCCGCCACCGCCCCGGAGGGCAGGCAGGATTTCCAATCCGCCCAGTCCTTCCAGCGGAACCCGTAAAGCTGGCCCATCCGCGCCTCGAAGAACGCGATCAGCAGATGCACGTCATCGAGGCTGCGCAACCCCATGCCCGCGTCATAGCGGTGCAGCGATTGCGACCAGGGCGTGTTGCGCTCCTCGAACCCGTTGGCCAGCGTCACGATCTCCGTGCGCCGCTGCGGCCCGCCGGTCGAGCCGAAGCCCAGGCTCGCGGGAAACCGCACCTCATGAAACCCCATCGCCGCCTCCTCACGCGTTGCGTTGGCCCTGGCCCAGCACCCGGCCCATCTGCGCCGCGATCTGTCCCTGGCTTCGGCGGAACCCGGCCACGTCGGGCGTGGTGATGTTGAAGACCACGCTCACCGGCCGCCCGCCGCCCTGCATCTGCACGCCCAGCCGCCCGTCAGGGCCCCGGCTCAGCGGCATGATCGCCTCGGGGCCTGCCTCGCCCATCAGCCCGGTCGCGCCCTTCATCGGGAAGGTCGTGGGCGAACTCACCACGCCGCCGGTGGCAAAGGGCACCACCCGCCCCTGCGAGAAGGCGGCGCCATTGGCAAAGGGCAGCGCCGCCTGCACGCCCTGCGCCAGCAGCCCGCCCAGCGCCGACGACACCGGCCGCATGGCGACCGCATACATCGAATCCGCCATCGCCTTCGCCACGGTCTGCAACGTCTGGCTCAGCGAGGCGCCGCCGAACACCAGCCCGTCAAAGGCCCGCTTCAACCCGCCGCCGATCCCGGCCGACAGGCTCGCCACCTCGCGGCCCGTCGCCAGCAGCCCGCCCTGCAACTGCCCAAGCTGGCCGTCAAAGGCCGCCACCATCTGCGCCGAGGCGCCAAGGCTCGCCTCCAGCGCCGCAAGCTGGTCGCCCAGCGTCCCCGTCTCCACCGCCATCGCCTATCCTTTCCGCTCGTCCGGGAAGGCCGCGGCCAGCGCCGCCAGCCGCGCCCGCGTCATCGGTGCCGCCCCCGGCTCCAGCCCCAGGACCAGCAGCAGTTCCACCGGCGTCAGCCGCCAGACCTCCCAGGGCTTCAGCCCCGCGCCCAGCCCGGCCCGCAGCAGCGCGGCCCAGTCGAACCGCATCAGGCTTGCCCCGGCAGGGTGAAGGCGCGCGCCAGAAGCTCCGCCGCCACCCGCGCCGCCTCGACCGGCCCGCCGCCGATCTCCACCGTCATCAGATCCGCCGCCGTCCCCGGCCAGCCGCCCCCGCGCAGCCCCGCCACGATCAGCGCCAGCACGTCGCGGCTGGAAAACCGCCGCCCCTCGAACCGCTCCACCAGCTCGATCAGCGTCCCCGCCCCCAGCTCTGCCTCCAGCTCGGCCAGCGCCCCCAGCGTCAGCCGCAGCACATGGCGCCGCCCGTCGAGGCTCAGCGCCACTTCACCCGCCCAGGGGTTCGCCATCAGAGCGCCGTGAACGCCAGCGGCCCCGCCGAGGCCAGCGACAGGCTGTAGGTCGCCTCGCCGTCATGCGCGCCCGCATATTCCAGCGCGGTGATCTGGAATGGCCCTTCGACCACCCCGAAATCGGGCACGATGACCTGAAACGCCGGGGTATCGCCCGCAAAGAAGATCGCCCGCGCCCGCGCATCGGTCGCCGCGTCCCGGAACACCCCCGACCCCGAGATCGCCGCCGACCGCACGCCCGCGCCCGCCAGCAATTCGCGCCAGCCGCCGCTGTCCAGGCTCGTCACCTCCACCGTATCGGCATTGAAGGTCAGCCGGGTCGCCCGCAGCCCGGCCAGCGTGCCGAAACTGCCATCGCCCGTCAGGTCGATCTTGATCAGAAGGTCTCTGCCGCTCTGCACAGCCATGAACGTCCTCCGTATGTCGCCGCACCCCGCGCGGGGGGCCTGTTGCGTGAAATCGCCGCTCAGCCCTCAAGCCGGGCGCGAAAGCTCAGGTCGATCCGCCGCGGCCCGCTGCCGCCTGCCGTGCGCCGCGCCACCGCCGACACGAACGCAAGGCTCACCACCCGCCCCCGCGTCAGCGTCAGGCCCGCGCCGGTCAGCGCGTCCGACACCGCCACGGCCGCGGCCTTGCCCGGTGCAAAGCCCGCCGCATCGCTCAGCACGCTGACGGTGAAGCGATGCTCGGCCCCGTCGCCCGTCTTGTCCGAGGCGTCGCGCACCTCCTCGGGGCCGATCAGCACGAAGGTGCCCGCCCCCGCCCCCGGCGGCACCGCGTCATAGACCGCGTCACCCACCAGCGCCGCCAGCGCCGCGTCCCCCGTCAGCCGGGCAAAGACCGCCGCCTGCAGGGCCGCCGCCATGCCATAGCTCATGCCGCGCCCTCCTCCTCGGCGAAGCAGGTCAGATAGCGCCCGTCGCCCGCCGCCTCGGTCACCGACAGGATGCGGAACACCCGCAGCCCCGCGCGAAACCGCTGCCCCGGCAGCGGGCGCGACACGGCGCCGGCCGGGGCGGCCCGCACCGTGATCTTCAGCGGCTGCACGAAGCGGCCGGCCGCATCGCTGCCCGCCGCGCGCCCCGCCCCCGGCACCACCGCGGCCCAGAGCGTGCCCAGGCTCTGCCAGCTCTCGCCATAGCCGCCCGCGCCATCCGGCACCCGGGCCAGCGCCTCCAGCAGCAGCGGCCGGTTCAGCAGCGGGCTCATCGCGCACCCCCGCCCAGCACCCGCACCGTGCGCCAGCGCTCGATCAGCGCCATCACCCCGAAGGGCATCGCCCCCTCGCCCCGCGCCGCCTCGTTGCGCATCTCGTAGTATTGCGCGGCCAGCAGCAGCACCGCCTGCCGCAGATCGGCCGGCACATCGCTCCAGGCCGGGCCGAAGCCCGCCTCGAAGACGATCTCCACCGCCCCGTCCAACGGCACCGGCGGCAACAGCACCCCCGCCGCCACGATCCGCGGCCGCTGGGCGTCCTTCAGCAGACGCCAGCCCCCCGGCACCGGCGTCTCGGCGCCGTCCGCGGCCACCAGCGTCACCGACACCACCGCCTGCACCGGGGCCAGCGGCAAGGTCTGCTCCCCCAGCTCGCGCCACCCCGCCAGGCTCAGCCAGAACCGCCGCTGGATCAGCGCCTTGCCGATCCGCCCCTCGATGGCCGCCAGCGCCGCCCGCAGATAGCCCGCGGCCAGCGCATCCTGCTGGCCGTCATCGGCAAAGCCGCTGCTCAGCCGCAGGTGGTCCTTGAACTCGGCCACCGGCAACACCCCCTGAGGGACCGGGGCCTGCTCGATCAGCATCATCGCCATCCTCCGAAATCCGTCCGCGCCCGCGTGCGGCCGGGGGTTTCCCCCCGGCCCGTGCCCGCCTCACGACAGGGCGAACTTCAGCAGCTTGATCGCCGCAAAGTCGCTGACATCGCCGCCCACCCGCTTGGTCGCGTAGAACAGGACGTAGGGCTTGGCCGAGAACGGGTCGCGCAGCACCCGCAGGTCGGGCCGTTCGGCCACCGTGTAGCCCGCGCGGAAGTCGCCGAAGGCGATCGCATAGGCATTGGCCGCGATGTCGGGCATGTCCTCGGCCACCAGCACCGGATAGCCCATCAGCCGCGCGGGCTCGCCCGCCGCCAGACTGTCGGCCCACAGGAACCGGCCATCGGCATCCTTCATCTTCCGCACCGCGCCCGCGGTCTTGGAATTCATCACGAAGCTGCCGTTGGCGCGATAGGTCGAGTCCAGCGCATAGACCAGATCGACGATCGCATCCGACGCGCTGACGGTCGCGAAATCGCCCGCGGCCCCGGTCGCCACATAGCCGATCTTGCCCCAGCTCCAGCCCGCCTCCGCCACCGTCGGATGCTTCAGGAACCCCTTCGGCTTGTTGACCCCATCGCCCGAGACGAAGGCCTGCGCCTCGGCGCGGGCAAAGCGGTCGGCGATCCGCCCCGCAAGCCAGCCCTCGATGTCGAAGGCCGCATCGTCCAGCAGCCGCTGGCTTGCCTTCGGCATCGCCGACAGCTCGTTCAGCGCGATCGAGATGCGGTCGATCTGCGGCGTGGCGCTGTCGCCCGGCGCGTCGGCCTCCGCCGCCCAGCCGCTGCCCACCTCGCCATGATCGATCAGCACGTCAAAGCTCGTGGCCTCCACCTGCACGACATTGGCGATGGCCCGGATCGAGGCCGAGCCGACCAGTTGCGACCGGATCGTGTCGGCGATCTGCGGGTTGACCAGATAGCCGCCCTCGGCGGCGACCGCCGCGCTCATCGCCTTGCCCTCCAGCACCAGCCCGCGCAGCCCGGCATCGTCGCCGGTGCGCAGATAGGCGTCGAAGGCCTTCTGATGCGGCGCCTCGATCGCCGCCGCCATCGACAGGGCCGGGCGGCCCGCCGTCATCGTCTTGCGGTCCAGCATGGCCAGCCGCTCGTCCTGCTGTTTCAGCACCTGTTTCACCTCGCCCTGAAAGGTCTTGAATTCCCCCAGGAAACCGGCGAGCGCGGTCTTCACCTCGCCGGCCGCGCCCATGGTCTCGCTCGTCGCCATCCCGTTCCTCCGATGGATGATGCCCGGCCCGCTCAGCGCGCGGCCAGTTCCCGGCGGGCGTCCTCCAGGGCCGCCGCCACCTCGTGCCAGGGCGTCTCGGGGCCATCGCCCTTCGCCGCCACCCGCGCCTGCGGAAGCATGGGGAAGGTGACCAGCGACACCTCCCACAGCTCCAGTTCCGTCAGCGTCCGCGTCCCGCCCGCATCCTTCGCGGCCCGGACCGTCCGGTAGCCGATCGACAGCCCGCCGATCGCCCCCGCCGCGACCAGCGCCGCCGCCTCGCGCGCGCGGGCCACCTCGGGCAGAAGCCGCCCGCGCACGAACAGCCCCGTCGCGTCTTCCCGCACCTCGTCCCAGACCCCGATCGGCTCGGCCGGGTCGTGCTGCCACAGCATCTTCACGCTGTCGCCGCGCGCCCCCAGCACCGCGAGGCTTGTTGCATAGGCGCCCGGCACCACCACATCGCCGCCCTGGTCCCGCACCCCGAAGACCGACGCGTAGCCCTCGATCCGGGCGCCCTCCAGAACGGTCAGCCGCGCCGCTGGCTGGAACTTCATCTCCAGCCCCCAATCCATTCCGTTCATTCGGAAATCCTCACTTGATGATGGCCCGCAGCAGAACCTCGGCCCCCTGCGCCAGCAGGAAGGCCGCGACCCCGTAGACCCCCAGCCACAGCCGCTTTTCCATCCGGTCCAGCGTCGCCTCGATCAGCTTCAGGCGGTACTCGAGCGCGCTCCAGCGTTCCTCGGCCACCCGTTCGTTGGCCTCCACCCGCGCCGCGGTCGCATCGAAACTGTCGTAGAGGTAGCGCGAGCCCGCCGCGTCCCGCCGCCCCGTCACGGCGCGCCCGGCAGCGGCGGCAGGCCCAGCAGCGCCCGCTTCTCCGCCGCCGTCAGGAAATCCGCCGCCCCGACCCGCGCCCAGTGCTGGTCGCGCTCGGCCGCCAGCGCCGGCACCTGGTCCAGGTCGGGCCGGATCTCGATCGCCTCGCCGGTGAAACCCGACAGCCAGTGCCCGATCGTCGCGGTCACCCGCGTCGCCATCGGCAGCACCGTCAGCCGGTAGAAGGCCCGGTTGGCCTCCTGATAGTTCGCATAGGTCGCATCGCCCGGGATGCCCATCAGCATCGGCGGCACCCCGAAGGCGGTGGCGATCTCGCGCGCCGCGGCCTCCTTGGTCTTCTGGAACTCCATGTCGCTGGGCGAGAACCCCATCGGCTTCCAGTCGAGCCCGCCTTCCAGCAGCATCGGCCGCCCGGCATTGCGCGCGCCCTGGTGATAGCTCTCCATCTCCGCCACCAGCCGCTCGTACTGCTCGGGCGCCAGGCTCCCCGCCCCGTCCGCGCCGCGATAGACGATCGCCCCCGACGGCCGCGCCGCGTTGTCCAGCAGCGCCTTCGACCAGGCGCTGGCCGCGTTGTGCACGTCGATGGCCACCGCCGCCGCCTGCAGGGGCGAAAAGCCGTAGTGATCGTCCTGCGGATGGAAACTGCGCAGATGGCAGACCGGCGCCACCGGCCCGCCCAGATCGAACCGCACCCGGCGGCTGCCCACCGTATAGTCATAGGCCACCGGCCAGCCATCCGGCCCCGGCACCGCCGTCACCCGGTCCGCCCGCAGCACGTGCAACTCGCCCGGCAGCCGCCCGCTGCCCGGCACCGCCTCCAGATAGGCGTTGCCCGACAGCAGAAGCTGGGCGTAAAGCGCCTCCAGCAGCTCGGCGCGCCCCTGGCCCGGATTGGGCCGCGCCACCAGCGCCATCAGCGGATGCAGGTCATAGCGCCGCCCGGCATCCTGAAACACCAGCGGCAGCGCCGCCGCCGCCTCGGCGATCAGCCGCACCGCGCGAAAGCCCACCGGGTTGCCCATGAAGCCCAGCCGCGTCAGGCTGCCCACGTCGCGCGGGCTCCAGCCCACGCGCCCGCCCGCCCCCGCCCAGGCGATCACCGGCCCCGGAACCGCGGCCTTGCGCTCCGCCACCGGCTCCGCCGCCCGGCGCCGCAGGAAATCCAACACCATCCGTCCACTCCCTCGTGTCCCGCATTGCCGCGCCCCGCACAGCGCAAGCGCCTTCCGCCGCCCCCGCGCCGCCCTTTCTTTCTGGTGAAAATATCCTCGGGGGGTCCGGGGGGCAGACAGCCCCCCGGCCGCCGCCCCGCCGCGCCGCGCCTAAAGCCCCCGCACCCGCGGCACGCCCCCCGCGCC
>JAJZVD010000027.1 GCA_021845805.1 Pseudomonadota bacterium
CAGACACTGACGAATCAGGGCATGCTGGCCTTCGATCCTGAACGGCAAAGCTATGCGCCGGGGATGCGGCTGGTGCGGCTTGCCCATTCCGCCTGGCGTCAAAGCTCGCTGGCCCCGATCGCGCGGCCACATGTCGACGCGCTGGCCGCGGCGGTGGGCGAGACGATCCACCTGGCCCAGCTTGATACGGGGCAGGTCCTGTATGTCGACAAGCGCAACGCCCGCCAACCGGTCGAGATGTTCAGCCAGGCGGGCAAGGTGGGCCCGGCCTATTGCACCGGCGTGGGCAAGGCGATGCTGGCCTGGCTTGAGGCCGGCGAACTGGCCAGCGTGCTGGCGCGCCAGTCGTTCCACCGCTTCACCGACTACACGCTTGCATCGCCCGAGGCGCTGATGGCCGAACTGGCCGCGATCCGCGCCCGCGGCTTTGCCTTCGACCGCGAAGAGCACGAGCCGGGAATCATCTGTGTGGCCTTGCCGATCCTCACGCGCGGGGAACGGGTGCTGGGGGCGCTGTCGGTCACCTCGACCACGGCGCGCACCACCCTGACCGCGCTCGAGGCGCTTGTGCCCCGCATTCGCGACACGGCGGCGCGGATTGCCGCCGAGGCGGAAAGCTGGCGCTTTCCGGAACAGGACACGAAGGGAGGACGCTGATGTCGGGCGTGAAGCTAAAGAACGTCGTCAAGAAATACGGTCAGGCACAGGTCATCCACGGCGTCGATCTCGACGTTCAGGATGGCGAGTTCTGCGTGTTCGTGGGCCCCTCGGGCTGCGGCAAATCCACCCTGCTGCGGATGATCGCGGGGCTGGAGGAAACCAGCGGCGGCGCCATCGCCATCGGCAACCGCGACGTGACCGCCATCGACCCGTCCGAACGCGGGGTGGCGATGGTGTTCCAGACCTACGCGCTCTACCCGCACATGACGGTGGAAGAGAACATGGGCTTCGGGCTGAAGATGAACGGCGTGCCGAAGCCCGAGATCGCCCAGAAAGTGACCGAGGCGGCCAAGATCCTGCGCCTGGGCGACTATCTGAAGCGCAAGCCCAAGGCGCTGTCGGGCGGCCAGCGTCAGCGCGTGGCCATCGGCCGCGCCATCGTGCGCGGGCCCGAAGTGTTCCTGTTCGACGAGCCGCTGTCGAACCTCGATGCCGAGCTTCGGGTGGAAATGCGGGTGGAAATCGCCCGCCTGCACCGCGAGATCGGCGCGACGATGATCTACGTCACGCACGACCAGGTCGAGGCGATGACGCTGGCCGACAAGATCGTGGTGCTGCGCGCGGGCAAGATCGAGCAGGTGGGCGCCCCGCTCGACCTTTACCGCGACCCCGACAACAAGTTCGTGGCAGGCTTCATCGGCTCCCCCGCGATGAACTTCCTTGCCGCCACGGTGAAGGGCGGGCAGATCGATGCGCCGGGGCTGGGCACCCGCTTCGCCCCGCCGGTGCGCCTGCCTGCCGAGGGCTCGCCCGTGTCGCTGGGCCTGCGCCCGCAGCACCTCGGGCTTCACATGGCGGGCCGTACCCACCGGGTCGAGATGACCGAGGCTCTGGGCGGGATCTCCTACGTCTACCTGACCGGCCCCACCGGCGAACGGCTGATCGTGGAATACCGCGAGGACCGCAAGCTGCCCGAGGGCCAGCAGGTCGGCGTGACCTTCCCGCTGGACCAGGCGCTGCTGTTCGACGCCGCCAGCGAATTGCGGCTGCGCTGACCTAGTTGCCCGCGCAGTCGACCACCGTCTGCGCCAGATGGGTCAGCAGGTCGGCATAAAGGCCGGGCGTCGGCTCGTCGGTGACGAGTGCCGCCTCGGGGTCTTGCGGGGCGCCGATCTTCAGGTCGGTGCCCTCGGCCACAACCTTGAGGAACGCCGGGTCCCGCCCCGCCTCGGGGAAGGCACAGACCGCCCGGCTTTCCAGCGCCGTCTGCCGGATCTGGGCCAGCCGCAAGGCGCTTGGCGTCGCGGCATCGCCCAGTTCGATCGTCGCGGCCACGTTCAGTCCGTAATGATCGGCGAAGTAGCCGAAGGCGTCGTGGAACTCGATCAGCGGCTTGCCCCGTACCGGCGCAAGCTCCGCCATCAGCGTCTTGTCCAGCGCAACCAGCTTTGCCTCGGCGGCCACCGCATTCGCGGCATAGACCGCGGAATTGGGCGGGTCGACCTTGCCCAGCACAACGGCGATAGTGCCAAGCCAGGCCAGGGCATTGGTCGGGTCAAGCCAGGCATGCGGGTCGACGCCTTCGCCATCGGCAAAGTCACGCGTGTGCCCCTCGCCCTTGTGCAGCAGCGGTACGCTCAGCGCCTTGCCCCCCAGCGCTCCGATCGCCTTGTCCAGCGCGGGCGTCAGTTCGGGACCGATCCAGAACACCACATCGGCTTTCTCAAGCGCCGCGGCCTGCGACGGGCGCAACTGGAAGTGATGCGGGTCGCCCCCCACGGGCAAGAGCATGGTGGGTGTGCCAACATCGCCCATCACCTGCATGACCAGCGACTGCACCGGGGCGAAATCGGTCACCACCTGCGGCGCGGCAAGGGCGGGCCCGGCCAGGGCGGCAAGGGCGGCAGAAAGCATCAGGCGCATGGCGGATCACCGGGGGTTGCGATTCGGATGATGGATTTTTATGTGATAAAATAACAAATCCAGCGATACGCAATCCCAACCCGCGAGACCGTGATGCCAGATCCCGAAACCGCGCTCGCCTTCACCCCGCACAATCACGCCCATTGCGCGGACGAGGTGCTGGCCCAGGCCGAGGCGATCAGCCGCGACCGCGGCGCGCGGCTCACCCCGGTGCGACGGCGCACACTGGAAATTCTTCTGGAATCCCATCGCGCGATGGGGGCCTACGAGGTGCTGGACAGGTTGTCGGCGGAAGGCTTCGGCAAGCAGCCGCCGGTGGCGTATCGCGCCCTGGATTTCCTGGTGGACCTGGGGCTTGCCCATCGCATCACCCGGCTGAACGCCTTCACCGCCTGCACCCATCCCGGCGAGGCACATGCCGCGGCCTTCCTGATCTGCCGCACCTGCAACGCCGTGGCCGAGGCCCCCGCGACCGAGGCGCGCAGCGCGCTCGACCGCGCCGCCGCGGCCATCGGCTTTACCGTCGAACGCACCACGGTCGAGGCGCTCGGCCTCTGCCCGGCCTGCCGGACCGCATCATGACCCTCATCGCCGCCGATCACCTCTCCGTCCGCTTCGGGGGCGCGACGGTGCTGGAGGATGTCTCGCTGCGGATCGCCCCGGGCGAGATCGTGACGCTGATCGGCCCGAACGGTTCGGGAAAGTCCACCCTGCTGCGCGCGCTTCTGGGGATCGTGCCTGCCAGCAGCGGCAGCGTCAGCCGCAAGCCGGGGCTGCGCATCGGCTATGTGCCGCAAAAGCTGCACATCGACCGCGGCCTGCCGATGCCGGTGCGCCGGTTCCTGTCGCTGCCGCAGCGGCACGGCGCCGCCGAAACCGCCGCCGCCCTGGCAAGGGTGGGTCTGGAGGGGGCCGAGGCCAAGGCGATGACCGACCTCTCCGGCGGGCAGATGCAGCGTGTGCTTCTGGCGCGCGCGCTGCTGATGCAGCCCGACATCCTGATCCTCGACGAGCCGACCCAGGGGCTCGACCAGCCCGGCGAGGCCGCCTTCTACCAGTTGATCGACGAGGTCCGCCGCCAGATGGGCTGCGCGGTGCTGATGGTCAGCCACGATCTGCACGTCGTGATGGCGGCCTCGGACCGGGTGATCTGCCTGAACGGCCACGTCTGCTGCGAAGGCGCGCCGCAGGTGGTGTCGAACGCGCCGGAATACCGGGCGCTGTTCGGCTTGGGCACCAAGGGGGCGCTGGCGCTCTACCAGCATCGGCACGACCACGATCACGACCATGACCACGGCCACGGCCACGACCATGCCCACCCCCACCACCTGCACGAGGCCGATGACCATGCCCGCTGATTTCCTGATCCGGGCCGCGCTGGCGGGGCTTGGCCTTGCGCTGGCCGCGGGGCCGCTGGGCTGTTTCGTGGTGTGGCGGCGGATGGCCTATTTCGGCGATGCCACCTCGCATGGCGCGATCCTTGGCGTGGCGCTGGCGCTGGCGTTTTCCACCTCGGTCTTCGTGGGCACGCTGGGCGTCGCGCTGCTGATGGCGCTGGCGGTCTCGACCCTTGCCGGGCGCGGCTGGGCGATCGACACCACGCTGGGGGTGCTGGCCCATGCCGCCCTTGCGCTGGGGCTGATCGCGATCAGCTTTGTCCGCAGCGTCCGGGTAGACCTGGAATCCTACCTTTTCGGCGACATTCTTGCCGTGACCCCAGCCGATCTGTGGTTCATCTGGGGTGGGGCCGCGCTGGTGGCCGGGCTGATCGCCGCGCGCTGGTCCGCGCTGCTGACGTCCACCCTGTCGGAAGATCTGGCCCATGCCTCGGGCGTCAGCCCCGCACGCGAACGGATGGTGCTGACGCTTGCCTTGGCGCTGGTGGTGGCGGTGGCGATCAAGGTGGTCGGCGCGCTCCTGATCTCGGCCATGCTGATCATCCCCGCTGCCGCCGCGCGCAGCCTTGCCCGCACCCCCGAAGCGATGGCGCTGGCCGCCATCGGCATCGGCGCGGTCGCCGCGCTCGCGGGGCTCGGGGCCTCGCTCACGCTCGACACGCCCGCGGGGCCTTCCATCGTCGCGGCGGCTGCGGCCTGCTTCGTGCTGTCGCTGGCCCTGGGCGCGCTGCGGCGCGCCTAACGGCCGAAGAGCCGCCGCCAGAGCCCGCGGGCGCGGTCGTCGGCCTGGTCCAGCGCGTCGCTGACCTCGTCGATCATCGGCTCGATCCGGCGGCGGCGGAACCGGATCCAGCTGCGCCGGATGAACAGCAGAAGGATGGCAAGCAACCCCAGAACGATGGCAGTGACCCAGGGGAACACCGTCGCATCCGGCCCGTCCACCGGCCGCAGCGCCACGGCGTTGGGGAAGATCGTCAGAAACTGGCTGCGCCACCCGTAATAGGTGACCATCACCCATTTCGGGCTTTCCTGCGTCGAGATCAGGCTTGATGCCTGGGTCTGAAGGTCGAAGCTGTCGACCTTGAAATAGGGCGGCCAGCCCCAACCGGTGTCCTCGTTGCGGAACACGAAGGGGCGGCCGTTCGGCCGGATCGCCTGGATGAACTTGATGTCGCGCCCCGAGCCCGCCGCGTTCACGCCGTTGGTGCCCACATCGGGCGCCGCAAAGAACCAGGCGTTCTCGCCCATGTCGATGCGCTGGGTCGGCGCCCCCACCAGCCGCACCACCATGTGGCTGGGCAGGGTGTAGTTGAGGAACAGCCCGACCACCACGACCACCGCCGCGATCAGGCCCCAGAGGATTTTGCGCATCGCGGCTCCTTCAGGTGAAATTCGACAGATAGACGATCAGCGCGATCAGCAGGATCGGCACGACATAGATCGCCAGCAGCAGCCGGTGGCGGAAGCCGTGCCGCCATTCGCGCATCCCTTCCGCCACGAAGGCCGCGCGGGCAGTCGGGTCGGTCTCGCCCAGTTCCGCCCATTCCCGCAGCAGCCGGGCGCGGCGCAGGCGCGCGCCATGAACCGAGGCGACAAGGTAAATGACGCTCAGCACCCCCAGCAGAATGGCCGCCAGCCGGAAGAATGCGATCATCGTCGCCCCCTCGCATGTTCGTCTCCCAGATGTGGGGACTGCCCGGCACCGTGTCCAGCGGTTTCGCCGCCCGGCAAGCGCAGCCGCCCGTTGCGCCCCGCCGCACCGCCGGTCTAGGCTTGCGGTCATGAGCACGCTTGATGACCGCCTCTCTGCCGAAGTCGCAGCCCGCCGCGACGCGCTTGTGGCCCTGACGCAGGGGCTGATCCGCATCCCCACGCTGAACCCGCCGGGCCAGCAGTATCGCGAGATCTGCGACTACCTTGGCGGGGTGCTGGAGTCAGCGGGCTTCCGGGTGGACCTGCTGCGCGCCCGGGGCGCCCCCGGCGACAGCGAGGACTATCCGCGCTGGAACCTGATCGCCCGGCGCGAGGGCACCCGGCCGGGCGACTGCGTGCATTTCAACGGCCACCACGACGTGGTGACGGTGGGACAGGGCTGGACGGTCGATCCCTTCGGCGGTGAAGTACGGGACGGCCGCGTCTACGGCCGCGGCGCCTGCGACATGAAGGGCGGCATCGCGGCATCGGTCATCGCGGCGCAGGCCTTCCTTGCCGCCTGCCCCGATTTTGCCGGCGCGGTGGAAATCTCGGCCACCGCCGACGAGGAGTCGGGCGGCTATGGCGGCGTCGCCTGGCTGGCCGAACGGGGCTGTTTTTCTCCCGACCGGGTGCAGCATGTCATCATCCCCGAACCGCTGAACAAGGACCGCATCTGTCTGGGCCATCGCGGGGTCTGGTGGGCGGAAATCGAGACGCAGGGCCGCATCGCCCATGGCTCGATGCCGTTCCTGGGCGACAGCGCGATCCGCCACATGGGCGCGGTGCTGGCCGAGATGGAAGAGAGGCTCTACCCCCTGCTGGCCGGGCGGACCACGGCGATGCCGGTCGTGCCGGAAGGCGCGCGCGCCTCCACGCTCAACATCAATGCCATCCACGGGGGCGAGCCGGAACCGCCGCCGGGCTACACCGGGCTACCCGCCCCTCTGGTGGCCGACCGCTGCCGCATCGTCCTTGACCGCCGCTTCCTGATCGAGGAGGAGATCGGCGCCGTGAAGGCCGAAATAGTGGCGCTGATGGAGCGGGTGAAGGCCCGCCGCCCCAGCTTCCGCTACGAGATCCGCGACCTGTTCGAGGTGCAGCCCACGATGACCGCCCGCGACGCGCCCGTGGTGCGTTCAACCGCCGCGGCGATCGAGCGGGTGCTGGCGCGCCAGCCGGATTACGTCGTCTCGCCCGGGACCTACGACCAGAAGCATATCGACCGCATCGGCCGGCTGAAGAACTGCATCGCCTACGGCCCCGGCATCCTGGACCTCGCCCACCAGCCCGACGAATGGGTGGGCATCGACGACATGGCCGACAGCGCCCGCGTCATGGCTTTGACCTTGGCAGACCTGCTGCACGGCGGCTAAGCTTTGCCCACATTGCGCTGGGAGGAAGCCATGTTCCGCACACTGACGCTGACTGCCGCCGCGCTCGCCCTGACTGCGGGCATGGCGCTGGCGGCCAAGGACACGATCACAATCGGCATGGTGCTGGAGCCGCCGATCCTCGATCCCACCGCAGGTGCGGCCGCCGCGATCAAGGAAGTCACCTATGGCAACGTGTTCGAAGGGCTGACCGCATTCGGCCCCGACGGATCGGTGAAACCCGCGCTGGCCAAAAGCTGGGACGTCAGCGACGGCGGCAAGGTCTGGACCTTCCATCTGCAAAGCGGCGTGACCTTCCAGGACGGCACGCCCTTCTCGGCCGAGGACGTGAAGTTCAGCTTCGACCGCGCCCGCGGCGACGGCAGCCCGAACGCGCAGAAGCCGAAATACGCCGAGATCGACAGCGTCGACGTGGTGGACCCTGCCACCGTGAAATTCACCCTGAAGGCGCCCGACGGCAACTTCACCTTCCTCACCTCGCTGGGGGACAGCGCGATCCTGTCGCCCAAGTCGGTCGCCGCGGAATCGACCCACCCGGTCGGGACCGGGCCCTACAGCTTCGCCGACTGGGTGAAGGGCGACCATATCGACCTTGTGCGCAACGAACACTACTGGGGCAAGGAACCCCAGATCGCAAAGGCGACCTTCAAGTTCATCTCTGACCCGAACGCCGCCTTCGCCGCGGTGATGTCGGGCGACGTGGATTACTTCCCGCAGTTCCCGGCGCCGGAAACGCTTGAACAGTTCAAGGGCAACCCGGAATTCAAGGTGCTGGTCGGCACCACCGAAGGCGAGACCATCCTGTCGATCAACAACCGCAACGCGCCCCTGAACAACATCAAGGTGCGCGAGGCGATCGCCCATGCGATCAACCGCAAGGACATCATCGACGGCGCGATGTTCGGCTTTGGTACCCCCATCGGCACCCATTTCCCGCCCCACAACCCCGATTACCTCGACCTGACGGGCCTGTCGAACTATGACCCCGCCCTGTCGAAGACGCTTCTGGCCGAGGCGGGCGTGCAACTGCCGCTGAAGCTGCGGCTGGCCCTGCCGCCCCCGCCCTACGCCCGCCGCGGCGGCGAGATCATCCAGCAGGAACTGAAGGCCGTCGGCATCGACACCGAGGTGACCAACATGGAATGGGCGCAGTGGCTGGATCAGGTGTTCAAGCGGCATGATTTCGACCTGACCATCGTCAGCCATGTCGAGGCCAATGACATCGACATCTATGCCCGCCCCGATTACTACTTCGGCTACAACAACCCGGCCTTCCAGACGCTGATCCAGACGCTTCAGCAGACCTCGGACCCCGCGGCACGCTCGGCCCTGCTGAAACAGGCGCAGGAGATGATCGCGAAGGACTATGTGAACGGCTTCCTGTTCCAGCTTGCCAAGACCGGGGTGGCCAACGCGCATCTGCACGGGGAATGGCTGAATTCGCCCACGCCCGCCAACGTGTTGGCCGACATGAGCTGGGACCAGTAACGCCGGTGCACCTGTTCCCCATCGCGCCCGATGTCGCCCCCGAAACCACGCGCCCCGATGCGGCGCGGGTGATCGCGGGCGACCCGGTTCACACAACCTGGAACCTGGAAGAGCGCGACGGGCTTTATGCCGGCATCTGGGAAAGCACCCCCGGATGCTGGCGCGTTGTCTACACCGAATGGGAATACTGCCGCATCCTGTCGGGCGTGTCGGTCCTGACCGAGGACGGCAAGCCCCCGCTGACGGTGCGCGCGGGCGACAGCTTCGTGCTGCGGCCGGGCTTCTGCGGGACGTGGGAGGTGGTGGAAACCACCCGCAAGGATTACGTCATCCGGCTTTGACGGCCGCCGCCCGTGCGGCCACGATGTGCTGCGCCAGATGCGCGGCGTCGTGCCAGCAGCCCCAGATGAAGGGCGAGGCCCGGCGCGACAGCCAGGGCAACCCCAGGAAATAGAGCCCCGGCACGGTCGAGACCCCCGCCTCATGCGCGGGGCGGCCCTTGTCGTCGAAGGCATCCACCTTCAGCCAGCCGAAATCGAGTCCGTAGCCCGTGGCCCATACGATGGCCGTGATCCCTTCCGCCGCCAGA
This sequence comes from Pseudomonadota bacterium, assembly GCA_021845805.1. Taxonomy (GTDB): domain Bacteria; phylum Pseudomonadota; class Alphaproteobacteria; order Rhodobacterales; family Rhodobacteraceae; genus Solirhodobacter. The sequence goes on from JAJZVD010000027.1 coordinate 9,144, forward strand.
TCCAGCGCGCGCAGCGGATCGGTCGCGCAGGCGGGCAGCGGGCCGATCACCCGCGCGGCAGGGTCTTCGGGCAGCACGATCCCCGTGCGGGCAAGATAGGCATCGGCCTCGTCCAGCACCGACAGGTAGTTGGCATCACCCCGGGCGATGTTCGCGGCCAGATCGTCGGCGAACTGCAGCACCCCGTCGGCATAGGCCCCCGCCCGGCCCAGCAGCGTCATGCCGCGCGCCGCCAGTTCGCGAAAGTCGATCGTCCGCCCGCCATGCGCGCCAGAGACGGCGATGGTGACATGTTCTGTCCCGGGGCCGGGCGTGCGCATGTCCCACTTGCCCAGCACCCCCAGCCACCAGACGAAATCGCGCCCGCGGTAGCGGATCGGCGGGCGGTCATGGGGGCCGACCGACAGGTACACGCGCTTGCCCGCGCGCAGCAATTCGTCGGCGATCTGCACCCCCGAGGCCCCGGCCCCCACCACCAACACGGCGCCCGCGGGCAACTGGCCGGGGTTCTTGTACCCCGCCGAATGCACCTGCATGATTCCGGCCGAGGTTGGTACGACCGTGGGGATCAGCGGCTTCTGGAACGGCCCGGTGGCGGCCACGACACGCTGCGCCCTGATGCCCCCGGCACTGGTCTCGGCCAGAAAGCCCGCGCCATCGGCCGTGCGGGTCAGCGCCGTCACCGTCACCCCGCAGCGGATCGGGCCGGCGTAGCGGGCGGCGTAGTCCTCGAAGTAGCGCACGATCCGATCCCTGGGCGCAAAGGCGAAGGCATCCACCCCCTCGAAGCTCATGTTGGGAAACCGGTCATGCCAGGCGGGGCCGTTGGCCACCAGCGAATCCCAGCGTTCCGACCGCCAGCGTTCGGCGATGCGGTGGCGTTCGAGCACCAGATGCGGAACGCGCGCGCGGGTCAGGTGCTCGCTCATGGCGATGCCCGACTGGCCGCCACCGATGATGAGGGTGTCGATCTCTTCGACGGTCATGTGCGTCTCCTGCCAGCGTCGCGCCGCGCGCCTGCGCGGCGGCCCGAAAGACGGTGTAGGCGCCCCGCTGGTTCGGAGAAATTTCTATTTTTCTCGGGTAGGATCAGGTTTTTCCTAAGCCTCGAGGCGCCGCCCCGCCCCGCGGATCAGCCCCACGCGCTGCAACAGCGCCGCATCGGCCAGAACCTCGGCCACCGGTGCATCCGCGGCGATCCGCCCGCCCGCGATCACTACCGCACGCGCCGCAATCTCGGCCACGCTGTCCATCTCATGCGTCGCCGTAATGACCGTGCGCCCGCGTACCAGCTCGCCCGACAGCAGCTCCAAGAGGTCGTCACGGCTGCGCGGGTCCAGCGCGGCGGTGGGCTCGTCCAGCAGCAGCACCTCGGGTTCCGTCACCAGCACCGAGGCCAGCGCGACCTTCTTCTTCTCGCCCCCCGAAAGCCGGTGCGGCGCCCGGTGCCGCAGCGCGCCCAGACCGAACCGATCCAGCATCGCATCGACCGCCGCCAGAACCTGCGCCCGGCTCCAGCCCAGTTGCAGCGGGCCGAAGGCGATCTCGTCCAGCACGGTCGGGTTGAAAAGCTGCACGTCGGGCGACTGGAACACCAGACCCACACGGCGGCGAAAGGCGGTGTTTTCCGCCACCTGCGTCAGCCGCGCCTCGGTCAGCGGCGCGCCAAACGCCCGAACCTCGCCTGCCGTGGCAAAGGCCAGCCCGCAGAGCAACCGCAGCAGGGTGGACTTTCCCGATCCGTTCGGACCCATGAGCGCAACGCGCTCGCCTGCCGCCACCGTCAGGTCGATCCCGTCGAGTGCCGCCCCTTCGCGATAGGAAAAGCCCACGGACGACAAGGCAAAGACCGCGCTCATCGCCCCCCCAGCACGATCGCCAGCGGCACCAGCAGAGCCACACCGGCCGCCAGACCATCGCGCGGGCGCAGGCGGAAATCATCGATCAGCCGCACGTTGCCCCGGTAACCGCGCGCCACCATCGCCAGATGCACCTCGCCCGCAAGCGCCAGCGAACGGGTCAGCAGCACGCCCACGCCCGTCACCAGCAGCCTCCGCCGCGCGGCGGCGCCCGGCGGGGCCAGCATCCGCGCCCGGCGGGCCTCGAACATCTGCAAGGCGGTCTGCAACAGCAGGAAGATGTAGCGGTGCGTCATCCCCAGCAGGCCCACCAGCCCCACCGGCACGCCCACCGCCCGCATCGCCTTCAGCACATGGCTCCACGGCGTCGTCAGGATCAGAAGCGCGGCAAAGCTCGCCGCCGTCTCGGCCCGCCCCAGCAGGAAGGCGGCCGAGGTCAGCCCCGGCGCCGTCACCGGCCAGCCCAGTCCCGGCAGGTGCAGGATCGCGGGCCCCGGCACCAGCACCAGCGCCGGCAGCGCCAGCGCCCCCGAGAACAGCGCCACCCCCAGCCAGACCTGCCGCGCCATCCGCCCCGGCGCCAGCCGCGAGGCCAGCGCCAGCCCCACCGCCAGCGCGAACAGCGCCGCCAGAACCGCTAGCCGATGGGTCAGCGTGACCGACAGGATCAGCGCGCCCAGTCCGATCAGCTTGGCGCGCGGGTCCAGCACCTGCAGCAGACCCCGGCGCGCCGCCGTGGACTCGGCCCCGCCTGCATGCTCCATCGCCCCGACCAGGCCGTGCAACAGCCCCTCGATCCCGCCGCCGGGGCCGCGGGCGCAGCCGCAGCGGCCAAAGGGGGTGGCACCGTCCGGCATCGGCTCAGGCCGCCCGCCGGGCAGCCAGCATCGCCACCAGACCGAAGACCACCAGGATCAGCCCGCCGCCCACCATGGCCGACAGGATGTAGCCGAAGGCCGCGCTGTGCAGGAAGGCGGGCGCATAATCGGGCATCGGCGCCGTCCAGAGGCCGGCCAGACGCGCCAGTCCAGCGGGGGCGGCGACCGGCGGCGCCATGTTGCCCGAGGCGGTGGCCATCGCCTGCCGGGCCGCGGCATCGGCGAAAGCACCCGCGCCCCATTCGCCCCAGGCCGTGCCCGCCGCCAGAAGGCCCAGCGGGCTGGCCACCATCAGCACGCCAAGCCCCAGCCAGAAGCGCCGCATCCGCCGCCAGGGAACCGCGAGGCCCGCAGTGCGCCGCAGCAGTTCAGGCTCGCTCGCCTGAAGCCAGGCGATCAGGCCGCCGGTAATCAGCGCCTCGGCCAGCCCGGCAAAGGTCAGGTGGCCCAGCAGCATCGCGGGCACCGCGACAGACAGCGGATAGGGCGCGTAAAGCGGGGCGCCCGCCGCATCGTGGAAAAGCGCGGGCTGAAGCCCGAACTCGACCCCCGCACAGAGCGCCGCGACATTGATCGCCACATAGCCCGCCATCGCCCCGGCCACCACGCGCCGCCGCGATGTCAGCGCCGCATTGCCCGCGATCAGCCGATAGACCGCATAGGCCACCAGCGCGCCCACCACCGCCATGTTCAGACTGTTGGCGCCAAAGGTGGTCAGGCCCCCGTCGCCGAAGAACACGGCCTGCACCAGAAGCGCGATGGAAATGGCCGCGATGGCGGGCCAGGGCCCCAGCACGATCGCCGCGATCCCCATTCCCACCGCATGGCCGCTGGTTCCCCCGGGCAGGGGCACGTTGAACATCATCACGACGAAGCAGAAGGCCGAGACCAGCGCGATCAGCGGCACCGCCGTCGTCTGCATCATCGCCCCCACCCGGCGCGAGGCGACGATCCAGAAGGGCAGCGCCGCGGCATAGGTCACGGCACAGGTGGCAGGGGAAAGATAGCCGTCGGGAATATGCATGGCGCCCTCGGTTTGCGGTGACGCTAGGACCCGCCGCCACGACCGGTCAAGCCGCGATATGATTTCTTTGCCCTATGATCATATCCGTGCAGCGCAGTGCCGCAGAATTGGACACCGCGCGGGTTTCGCGCCAGAACAAGGGGCGGATCAGCCACAGGAGCCCCCGATGCAGCGCGTCACCATCACGGTCGAGGACGAGCTTCTGGCCGATCTGGATGCCTATATGGATCGCTCTGGCGCCACCAACCGGTCCGAGGCGCTGCGCGACCTGATGCGCCGGGCGCTGGCTCGCACCGCCCCGCCCGAGGCCGAATGCATCGGGGTGATCAGCTACACGCTCGACCTGTCGAAACGCGACCTGATGCGCCGGGTGCCCCTGCGTCGGCATGAACAGCACGATGTCGCGGTCGCCTCGCTGTCGGTTCCGCTCGACCATGAAGAGGCGGTCGAGGTCACGGTGATGCGCGGCAAGGTGGATGCGGTGGAAACCTTTGCCAACGGGCTGTTTCTGGAACGCGGCGTGCGCCATGGCCGCCTGTCGCTGGTGCCGGTGTTCGAGATGTTCGAGGAACACGGCCACGGCCCTCACGGCGCCCACCGGCACAGCCACCTGAAGGTGCTGGACAATTTCTGACGCCTGCGGCGACGGCACTGTTTTCCCCGCGCATCGCGGGCAGGCGCTGCTATGGTGGCCCCGTGTGACCCGCAAGAGGCAGGAGGCAACCTTGGGCATCATCGCCATGCTGATCATCGGCGCCATCGCAGGCTGGCTGGCCGGGCAGATCGTATCAGGCTACGGCTTCGGCCTGGTCGGCAACATCGTCGTGGGCATCGTCGGCGCCGTCGTCGCGGGGGTGATCTTCCCCCGCATCGGGCTGGGCTTTGGCGGCGGGACGCTTGCCGCGATCATCCACGCCACCCTGGGCGCGGTGATCCTGCTGTTCCTGATCAAGATCGTCAAACGGGCCTGAGCGGCGCGAAGGGGCCGGGCGGCACCCGCCCGGCCCGGCATGTCAGCCCACGACGTTGAACGCCGGACCATAGGGGTAGTGGGTGATGTCCTCTGCCCCGTCCTCGGTGATGACCAGGATGTCATGCTCGCGGTAGCCGCCCGCACCGGGCTGGCCTTCGGCGATGGTCAGCATGGGTTCCATGCTGATGACCATCCCCGGCTCCAGCACCGTGTCGATGTCTTCGCGCAGTTCCAGCCCCGCTTCGCGGCCGTAATAGTGCGACAAGACGCCGAACGAGTGGCCGTAGCCGAAGGTGCGGTATTGCAGCAGGTCGCGTTCGGCAAAGAAGGCGTTGATCTTGGCCGTCACCTCGGCACAGCTTGCGCCGGGCTTCAGAAGACTCATGCCGTATTCATGGGCCGCCACGTTCGCCTCCCACAGCTTGAGGCTGGCGGTATCGACCTCGCCCACGAACATCGTGCGTTCCAGCGCGGTGTAATAGCCCGAGATCATCGGAAAGCAGTTCAGGCTCAGGATGTCGCCGCGCGTCAGCACCCGCCCGGTGACCGGGTTGTGCGCGCCATCGGTGTCGATCCCCGACTGGAACCACACCCAGGTATCGCGATACTCGGCCGCCGGAAACCGCTTCGCGATCTCGACTTCCATCGCGTCACGGCCCGCCATGGCCACGTCGATCTCGCGCACCCCCGCCTTCACCGCGTCGCGGATGGCATAGCCGCCCACGTCGGCCACCGCGGCCCCGGCGCGGATCAGCTCGATCTCGGCCGGGCTTTTCATCATCCGCTGCTGCATGGTGGCGGGCGCGATATCCATCCCGCGCTTTGGTTTCAGGAAACCGTTCAGCTTGTCGGATTGCACCAGCGTCAGGTGATCGGCTTCCACCCCCACCGCCTTGCCGGTGCCCACCACATGCGCGACCGCGCGCCAGTAGTTGTCGCGCTTCCAGTCGGTGTAGGTGATGCTGTCGCCATGGCAGCGCCGCCAGGGCTGGCCCGCGTCGATCCCCGCGGAAATCGTCACGCAGTCGGTGGGCGTGACGACCAGCGCATAGGGCCGCCCGAAGGAGCAGTAGAGGAACCCCGAATAATAGGCGATGTTGTGCATCGAGGTGAGCACCGCCGCATCCAGCGAATGCACCTCGAGAATGTCGCGCAGGCCCGCGATGCGGTCCTCGTATTCATCGGCCGCAAAGGGCAGCGCCACCTTGTCGCCGTTGTGAAAGCGGTAGAATTCCGGGCGTTCAGTCATGTCAGACCCCATAGGCCGGGGCCCGCATCTGCCGTGGACCCCGAAAGGTCCCGGCGTACAGGACGGGAGCGGATGATCCGCAAGCGGCGGGGCCTCGGGCCCCTGTGGCGACGCCATCGCCACGGCTCGCGCGCAGGATGCCGCGCGGATGCCCGCCGCGCAAGGGGGTGTGGTCAAACCACCGGCGTCGGCAGCGGGCGGCCCGCGAAATGGGCGGCGAGGTTGTCGCGCATGAGTTGCCCCATGGCGCGGCGGGTCTCGACCGTGGCCGAGCCGTGGTGGGGTTGCAGCAGCACGTTCGGCAGCGTGAGGAACCGAGGGTTGACCTGCGGCTCGCCCTCGAACACGTCGAGCGCCGCGCCCGCGATCCACCCCGCCTCCAGCGCGTCAAGCAGCGCCGCCTCGTCGATGTTGGCGGCGCGGCTGACGTTGACCACCCAGCCCTCGGGGCCCAGCGCCGCGAGCACCGCCGCCCCGACGATGTGCCGGGTGGCCGCCGAGGCGGCAAGCGTCACGAACAGCACATCGGACTGCCGCGCCAGGTCCACCGGGTCGGGCCGCCAGGCCCAGCCCGCGGGCACCTCTTTCGGGGTCTGGGCGGAATAGGCGACCTGCATCCCGAAGCCTGCGCAGCGGTCCGCCACCGCCCGCCCGATCCGCCCAAGCCCCAGGATCCCCGCGCGCCGCCCGCTGACCCGCCGGCGCAGCGGCAGCCCGCCGCCCGCGCCCCAGGCGCCGCTGCGCACATGGGCATCGGCCGCCACGATCCCGCGGCCAAGCGCCAGCATCATCCCCACCGCAAGATCGGCCACGTCATCGGTGAGCACATCGGGGGTGTTGGTCACCCGGATGCCGCGCGCACGGCACAGCGCGAGGTCAATCGCGTCATAGCCCACACCGTAGGCGGCCACGATCTCCACCGCCGGGCAGGCGGCAAGAACCGCGGCGCTGACACCGGCCGCGCCGTTGGTGGCGATCGCCCGCACCCCGGGCCCCACCTGCGCCAGCAGCGCGGCCGGGTCGGGCGCGTCGAAGAGCCTGTGCACCGTGAAGGCTTCGGCCAGCGGCGCCTCGTCCCAGGCAGGGTAGCGGGTCAGTTGCAGCAGGTGGGGCTTGGCCATCGCCATCGTCTCCTTCCGGGTCGGCCCGACCACGCCAGAGCCACGCGGCGATGTCGAGCCCGAAAACGCCCCGGATTGACCCCGCGGCCCGGCGCGCTAGGGTCACGCCCGTGTTGCAAGCCGGAGGCGCCCATGATCCCCCCCATCGATCCCGCACAGCTTGACCGCCTGGCCGAGGTGGCCGTTCGCGTCGGTCTTAACCTGCAACCCGGGCAGGACCTGCTGCTGACCGCGCCCTCGACCGCGCTACCGCTGGTGCGCGCCATCGCCGTGCAGGCCTACCGCGCCGGGGCCGGGCTGGTGACGCCGCTGATCTCGGACGAGGCGGTGACGCTGGCGCGTTTCCGCAACGCCCCGGATGCCAGCTTCGACCGTGCCGCCAACTGGCTGTTCGACGGGATGGCCGCGGCCTTCGATGCGAACACCGCCCGCATGGGCATCGTGGGCGACAACCCGATGATGCTGTCGGCCGAGGATCCGGCCAAGGTCGCGCGGGCCAACAAGGCGAACTCGCTCGCCTATCGGCCGGCGATGCAGAAGATCACGACGTTCCAGATCAACTGGAACCTGACGGCCTACCCCACCCCGGCCTGGGCGCGGCTGGTCTTTCCCGACCTGCCCGAGGACGAGGCGACGCGGCGGCTGGCCGAGGCGATCTTTGCCGTCTCGCGCATCGGCGGCGACGATCCGGTGGGCGCCTGGGCCGCGCATAACGCGGCGCTGCACGCCCGGTGCGCCTGGCTGAACGGCCAGCGGTTCGCGGCGCTTCACTTCACCGGCCCCGGCACCGACCTGACCGTGGGCCTGGCCGATGGCCACGCCTGGCTTGGCGGGGCGACCACGGCCAAGAACGGCATCACCTGCAACCCGAACATCCCCACCGAAGAGGTGTTCACCACCCCTCACGCCCGCCGGGTGGAAGGCTATGTCCGCGCCACCAAGCCGCTGTCGCATCAGGGCACCCTGATCGAGGGGATCGAGGTCCGCTTCGAGGGCGGCCGCATCGTCGAGGCCCGCGCCAGCAAGGGCGAAGCCGTGCTGCAAAAGGTGCTGGACAGCGACGAGGGCGCCCGGCGGCTGGGCGAGGTGGCGCTGGTGCCGCATTCCTCGCCCATCTCGCAGTCGGGGCTGCTGTTCTACAACACGCTGTTCGACGAGAACGCCGCCTGCCACATCGCGCTGGGCCAGTGCTACAGCACCTGCTTCGTCGATGGCGGCACGCTCAACCCCGAACAGGTGGCGGCACAGGGCGGAAACAGTTCGGTGATCCACATCGACTGGATGATCGGCTCTGGCCAGATCGACATCGACGGGATCGGCGCCGATGGCAGCCGTACCCCGGTGTTCCGCAAGGGCGAATGGGCCTGACGCGCTACAGCCCGTAGCGCGCCACCGTCAGCCCGTCGAAGTCGATCTCGGGGCGCTTGCCAAGCACCAGATCGGCCACCGCCCGCCCGGAACCCGCGGCCATGGTCCAGCCCAGCGTGCCATGGCCGGTGTTCAGGAACAGGTTGGGGTACTGCGTCGACCCGAGGATCGGGGTGCCATCCGGCGTCATCGGGCGCAGGCCGGTCCAGCCTTCGGCGCGCGACACGTCGCCCCCGTGGGGGAACAGGTCGCCGATCACATGGCGCACCGTGTCGGTGGCATGGGGGCCAAGCCGCCCCGAATAGCCCGCGATTTCCGCCTGCCCCGCCACCCGGATGCGGTCGCCCAGCCGCGTGATCGCCACCTTGTGGGTTTCGTCCATCACCGTCGACTGCGGCGCCATCGCATCATCCGTCACCGGCAGCGTCACCGAGTAGCCCTTGACCGGGTAGACCGGGATCCGCAGCCCGATCGGCTTCAGCAGGATCGGTGCATAGCTGCCCAGCGCGCAGACATAGGCATCGCCCGTCACCCGGCCCATCTGGTCGGTATCGACGCCGATCACCCGCCCGTTTTCCACTGCGATCTGGTCGATGGTCTGGGCGTAGTGGAACGTCACCCCCCGCGCCTGCGCCCGCGCGGCCAGCCCCATGGTGAACATCCGGCAATCGCCGGTGCGGTCGGCCGTCAGCCGCAGGCCGCCCACGAACTTGTCACGCACCGCGGCCAGCGCGGGTTCCACGGCGATGCAGCCGTCGGGGTCCAGTACCTCGAAGGGGGAATCGAAGGCCGCCAGCACCTCCTGATCGGCCTGCGAGCCCTTCAACTGCTTCTCGGTGCGGAAGAGCTGCAACGTGCCCTGCGACCGGCCGTCATAGTCGATGCCGGTCTCGGCGATCAGGTCGGGCAGCACGTCGCGGCTGTAGTTCGACACCCGCACCATCCGGCTCTTGTTCAGCGCGTAGCTTTTCTCGTTGCAGTTCAGCAGCATCTGCGCGCCCCAGGCCCACATCGTGGGGCTGATCAGCGGCCAGATGAACAGCGGCCGCCGCTTCATGAACAGCCACTTCAGCGCCTTCATCGGGATGCCCGGCGCCGCCCAGGGCGAGGTCATGCCATAGCTCAGCTCGCCCGCGTTGGCGTAGCTTGTCTCCAGCCCCGGGCCCGCCTGCCGGTCGAGCACGACCACCTCGGCCCCCTGGCTTGCCAGATACCAGGCCGTGGTCACGCCCACGACCCCGGCCCCCATCACCACGACCCGCATTCCCGTTCCCTCTGTTCCCTCGTTGCGGCAGTCTGCCACGACGCTTGCCGCAGAGGCTACCGATTTGCGTGTGCCAAACAAAAGGGCCGGGCGCCCCGCGGCCCCCGGCCCATTCTGTCTGTGCCGCCGGTCATTCTTCGGGCAGCTTGCGCACGGCGCCCTTGTCGGCCGAGGTCGCGAACAGCGCATAGGCCTTCAAGGCCTGGCTGACCTTGCGGCTGCGGGGCTTGGCGGGCTTCCAGCCCAGCTTGTCCTGTTCGGCGCGCCGTGCGGCCAGGTCGGCATCCGACACCCGCAGGCTGATGGTGCGGTTGGGGATGTCGATGTCGATCATGTCGCCATCGCGCACCAGTCCGATCGCGCCTCCGGCCGCCGCCTCGGGGCTGACGTGCCCGATGGACAGGCCCGCCGTGCCGCCCGAGAAGCGGCCATCGGTCACCAGCGCGCAGGCTTTGCCCAGGCCCTTCGATTTCAGGTAGCTGGTGGGATAGAGCATCTCCTGCATCCCCGGCCCGCCGCGCGGCCCTTCGTAGCGGATCACCACGATGTCGCCCGCCACCACGCGGTTCGACAGGATCGCCTCGACCGCCGCGTTCTGGCTTTCGAAGACCTTGGCCGTGCCCGAGAAGACCAGGACCGAGTCATCGACCCCCGCCGTCTTCACGATGCAGCCATCCACCGCGATGTTGCCGGTCAGCACCGCCAGCCCGCCGTCCTTGCTGAACGGGTGCCGGGCCGAGCGGATCACGCCCTTCTCGCGGTCAAGGTCCAGCGTGTCGTAGCGCGCCGAGGTGCTGAAGGCCGTGGCCGACCGCACGCCGCCCGGGCCTGCGCGGAAGAACTCGCGCACCGAGTCATGGTTGGTGCGGCTGATGTCCCACTGGTCGATGGCCGCGCCGATGGAACGGCTGTGCACCGTCGGCACCTCGCGGTTCAGAAGGCCCGCACCGTCAAGCTGGCCCAGGATCGCCATGATCCCCCCCGCGCGGTGCACGTCTTCCATGTGCACGTCGGACTTCGACGGCGCCACCTTGCACAGGCAGGGCACCTTGCGGCTCAGCCGGTCGATATCCACCATGCCGAAGTCCACGCCGCCTTCCTGCGCCGCCGCAAGGATGTGCAGCACGGTATTGGTGGACCCGCCCATGGCGATATCCAGCGCCATCGCGTTCTCGAAGGCCTGCTTCGTCGCGATCGACCGCGGCAGCACGCTGGCGTCATCGCGCTCGTAATACCGGCGCGCCAGATCCACGATCAGGTGCCCCGCCTCGACAAACAGCCGCTTGCGGTCTGAATGGGTCGCCAGCGTCGAGCCGTTGCCCGGAAGCGAAAGCCCCAGCGCCTCGGTCAGGCAGTTCATCGAGTTCGCGGTGAACATGCCCGAGCACGATCCGCAGGTCGGGCACGAGGCCTTCTCGATCGCCTCGACCTCGGCGTCGCTGTATTTGTCGTCGGCCGCGGCCACCATCGCGTCGATCAGGTCAAGGGCCACTTCCTTGCCCTTCAGCACGATCTTGCCGGCTTCCATCGGCCCGCCGGACACGAAGACGGCCGGGATGTTCAGCCGCATCGCCGCCATCAGCATGCCGGGGGTGATCTTGTCGCAGTTCGAGATGCAGACCATCGCATCGGCGCAATGGGCATTGACCATGTATTCGACCGAGTCGGCGATCAACTCGCGCGAGGGCAGCGAATACAGCATCCCGTCATGCCCCATCGCGATCCCGTCGTCGACCGCGATGGTGTTGAACTCTTTCGCGACGCCACCCGCCGCCTCGATCTCGCGCGCGACAAGCTGGCCCATGTCCTTCAGGTGGACATGGCCCGGCACGAACTGAGTGAAGCTGTTGACGACAGCGATGATCGGCTTGCCGAAATCGCCATCCTTCATGCCCGTCGCCCGCCACAGGCCGCGGGCGCCGGCCATGTTGCGGCCATGTGTGGTTGTGCGGGAACGATAGGCGGGCATTGCGTTTCCTCCGGCAGATCTGTCGCCGTGCAGCACTGGCATCGGCGCGGTCGAAGGTCAACCGTCGAGACGCAGATTACACGGGTTCGGGAGGGTCTGGTAGCGGAGGTGCGCAACGCGCCCTCTCCCCCCATTTCATGGGGCCGCTTCGCCGCCTGATCCCGCACCCCCAAAACGACAAAAGGCCCCCGCCCGGGGAGACCGGGCGGGGGCGCGTCCCCTTGCGGGGCTATGTGCAGGCGGGCCCGCAAGGGCCTAGATGTTGAAGGTCCGCGGGTGCGACGAGAGCCAGGTGTTGACGGCCGTCAGCGCGTCGGACTGATGCTCCGCGGCAGCGATAGATTGCGCCTGGATCATCACCAAGAGCGATCCGATGGCCGCGACGCCCCGCTCCCCTGCGGTCGATCTGGCGTCGGCTCCCGAGCCCGCGGCGGAGCCCGAAATTCCGGCCGCTGGCGGCGAAGTCGCCCTCGGACCGGGCGGGGGCACACCCCACCGCATGGTCGGCCGCCAGCGCCCCGGCCCCCAAAGGCAGCAGATCATTGGGAACGTCGAAGTTCCAGCAGCGCTCCGGCATGGAGTAGTCCAGGAGCCTGAAGGTTGGTGCACCAATGCGCGTCACTACCGATTGCGGTTCGGAGTGTTTGCGAGGGGGTGGCTCAGCTACAGGAACTCGATACCATCTCTGACGCGGGCCGCCAGACGCGGCAGCCCTTGGGCAGTCATATCGAGCAGGAAGGCACCGGGGTTCATCGCCGGATTTTTGAACTTCATCCGAATTCCGCGAAGGGCGGCAAGCGCCTGCGTCGGGTAGAGTTCGAAGGTGTCCGACAGGAACTCGTCAGGCGTCAGCGTGGAGATGTCGAACTCTTCAAGCACGTCTGACGGAAAATCGCGGTGGTTGTGGGTGATGATGTGCTGCGCTGAGCACTTAATGGCGGCGGCCAGAACATGCCGGTCTTTCGGGTCCGGCAGCGTCAAACCGGCAATCAGCGGCCCGTAGCCGGTCACGAGGTTCGCGTCGAAGGCGTCCTCGATGAGGCGGCGCTGCTCGGCCACGTTCTGTTTCGCAATACCGATGCGCCCGACCAGCGCGCGCTCCCATTCGTCGAGGATGTCGCAGGTCAGCCGGGCGCGGAATAGGCCATGCCGATCGAAAGTCAGCATCACGTCCCGCGCCCGAACCGGAACCATCGCGCAGGCGTCGATCAGCACCACGAAGGGGTCGGCAATGAAGCTCATGCGTCGGCGCCGACCTCCAGACGATCATACTCCTGACCAAGCGCGATCAGTCGGCTTAGAGCCTCGTCCTTCTCGCGCTCCTTCTCCGCTTTGTAGGCCATGAGGTCGACGTATTTCACCCGGCGATGCGATCCGACCTGAGTGAAGGGGATTTCGTTCCGCTTGAGCAGCTTCGTCAGGTGCGGCCGAGACATGTTCAGCATGTCCGCCGCCTGCTGCGTCGTGAGCGATGTACCCACGGGCACAAGGGTGACCATGTCACCTCGAGCATAGTGCCCAAGAAGCTCGATCATCGCCGCACCGATGGCGGGCGCGATCTTCACGGGCCCGTCAGGCCCAGATACCTTTAGCGCGCCGTCCTGCTCCAGCGCTATTGCCAGTGCGGTCGCAGCCTCGGCTGCACTCTTGATTTCGTCGTTCGTCGGCAGTCGGCTGGTGAGGCCGTTCCTCTCCTTCGTGGTGGTCATCGCCTGGCTCCTGGGTTTTTCGGGCCATGGCTTTCCTCCCGCCCGGCCCGTTAGCTTCGATATAGGCTCCGCTCCTAACCGTAACAACTGAAATAAGCGTAACCACCGAAACACGGCAAGAATGTGACGGATGCCTGCCAGGCAAGGTCGCCCTCTACAGAGGGGGCGTCTTCGCGGCGATGTCGGCCTGTGTCCCCATACCTGTCGCAAGCGCGGGGACCGGTCACAGAGGATCAGGGCACCACCCTTCTCGAGGGCCCGCACGCGGCCCATAGGCGGCTCCAATAGGCAGATCAGCCAGACCGGCGGTCCTCTCCGCGACGAGCGCAGGCCGTGCCTTAGAAAGCTGGCGGCACTCCACGGCCCAGACCGCTACGCAAGCGGCGCGCAGGGATTGCAGAGCGGTCGAAGTTGTCGTTTGGGCGCCCGCGCTGCGAAGGAGGGGCCCCGGTCGGACCAAGCGTCGCCGCGGATCGGGCTCACGCGGGTTGCAGGAGGGCGGATGGTCATGTCCGTGGTATTCATAGCGGCGCGAGTGATGGTGCCGCACCTCGGCCGAGGGGCGGGTGGCCCACTCGGCAGTGATGATGTCGACGTCTGCCCCTGGCGGAATGGTGCACCAGGTCGTGATCGAATGTGCGATGTGCTGCATGGGCGGTAAGTCCTGCCACGGTTCGGCCCATGGTTCGCGTTGCTGTTGGAGCCCAAGTTACTCGCGGGGCTGCAACTCAGCGAACGTTTCGTCTATGCTCGCACGTCTATTGCTCTCCCTCTCCGCGCAGGGTGACGAAAGAGGAAGCCCATGAACGAGGTCTTGCGGTCCATAGCCGACGCCGGGCGGTTCCTGCCTGTGACTGTCGTCGGGGCAATCGCCCTTTTCATCATCAAAGAGGGCTTGGAGTGGCGGCGTCGGTTCGAGGGAAACGGAAGAAAACGTCGCGCTTTACGGCGGTTGCTTGCAGAGGAGGTACAACGGAACCTATTTCAGATCAGCCGGCTACGAGACTGTTTGGCGCAGATCGAACGTTTCATTGACGAACATGTCGGCAGCCTTGATGTGATTCAGGGCGTTGACGGCAATTGGGCGCTCAGACGAAGCGAGCTGGGAGGATCATATTCTCAGGTTCCTCTGGGCCGGAGCCATTCCGAGGTGCTATCGTCAACAATTATGGAGATCGCCATGATTGACGGCGAGGTGTTCGACGCAGCACTAGAGGCCCACGACGCAATTAAAGAACTCGATCACATACGCCGTAGCATTATCGAGCACGTGGCAGAGGATAATCACAGCCATCTTGACGGCCTCATAGATTACGCTCGTGACGAGCTTGACGATGCCGAAGCGGCGTTCAAGGGCTTCTACGCGAAGCTCACCGGCAAGCCGCTGATCGGCGGCCGTGTGAGGTAACCTCTACTGCGCGACCCACGGATCATCGGCCGCATCGGGTACCCGCGCCTGCCCGGGGCAGCGCACGGTTTCTTGGACTTCGCCTCTCGTGCCACCTCGACCTTGCGGACGACGACGACGCCCAAACTGTCACCACGATCCGCCGATACGGCCGCATAGGGCCGCCGAATGGTCTCGGCCAGGGCGTGGAGCGGGGCGGCGATGCCTGGGCGGGTCGAAGCACGCGCGGGTCATGGTCACGTCCCATGTCCCGTCAGGCTGCTGCGCAATCGCGGTCACGGAGAAGCCGCTCGAAGGCGCAAAGTCGGTCGTGGTGTAGGAGGACGCCGAAATCACCACCCCCGCGCTTGTCGCGGTTGTGCTGCCTGCATCGTTCGTCGCGGTTTCGGCCACCGAAATCGTGTGCCCTTCGTCGGCGGCCTGCACGAGGTAGGTGTTCGAGATTTCGCCCGAGATCGGCGCGCCGTCGATCAACCACTTGAATTCGGTTGAAGTGGGCGAGAAGGTCCACGACCCGCTGACAGCGGTCAAAGCCTGCCCCGGCTGCGGCATCCCCGTGATCTGTGGGATTGCGGTGTTGCCCGGCGTGTCGATGATCGAGGTCGTCGTGATCGAGGATGCCGAATTGCTGCCCGCTGCGGTCGCGGGATCGGTCGCTGCAGGAGGGCGGCGCAGGGGCGCCCCGTCCGCACCCTCAGAGCGGCACCCCATCCCGATCCAGGCCCTGCGAGATGATCGACAGCGCCCGGTCGCGCATGCGGTAGGCCGTGGCCCTGGCGATGGTGCCGCGGGCCTTGACGGCCTGATCGAAGGATCGGCGGCCGACCTTGCAGCCTAGCCAGAGACCGAGCAGCTTCGCCGACCCCTCATGTTCGGGCACCAGGTAGACCGTGGGCCACTCCAAGGCCGCCTCGTGGCGGGCTACCTCGGCCGGGCCTGGCATCACCCGATAGGACTGCGGCCCGCCCTCCGATCCCACGGCGATCTCGGGCAGGCCCCAGCCCGACCGCAGATGCTCGTCCATGCTCGCGACGAAAGGCAACGCCACGGTTTTCATGCCGCCGGGGCCGACCCGGCCCGCGGCCCACTGCGCCCATCGCAGCGCGGCGATCATCGCCTCGCCGACTGCCTTGGGGGTCCAGGTCTCGACAGGGCCAGCCTGTGGCACGACGCGGGGCGGCCCGGCGTCGAAGATGGACGCCATCGGGGCAAAGCGCGGGCGGATATTCTGGCGGGAATTCATCAGTTGGTGCCTCCCGGCGGCTGATGCACCAGCAATAGCACCCGCACCGGCGCTCGACTAGGCCGGGCGCTGTCGGGAGGCATCGACAAGCCGGGATAACAGCGCCGCGGCGGGGCCGGATGACCTGAGATCGGCGCACGGCCGAAGGGTCGCGTTGGAAGCCGCCCTCGGAGGGCGTTGGATTTGGTGGATTGGTTGGAATTAATTACGCAATGTCATAGGCTTGAGAGAAGAAATTCATTCGCCTATCGTGGCTTTAGATTTCGCCCCACGAGAGGATGATAAACATGGACATCTACCACACCGCGCCCAGGCTTCGCGCTGCGGTCTCGGCCGTGATCGCCGACGACATGCGCACCACGCTGATCGGCTCCGGCGCGCCGCTCTCCGATCCCGCCGCATGCAGCGCCGCCCTCGTGGCCGCGGGCTTCGGATGGTCGAGCATCGAGGCGCTTCTGGAGACGGTGATCTCGCTGGCGCGGAACACCCGGGTTCACTGACCGGCGGCCGCCCTGGCCCCCGATGCCAGCGCGGCCGCAACCCGAGGCGCGCGGGCGTCCTACCGCACGATGGGCAAGGTCGGCCCGCTCTCCCACCGACCGTCCGCCGACCGATACCGGTGGCATGCAAGACGAAGCCTGGCGGTCGAAAGGGCGAAACCGCGCAGGACGCGATAGGCGGGCCGCTGGCGGGCATCTTGCCTTGGTCGCCGTAGCACAGCGCCCAGCCCGGACTTGCCCACAGGCGGCGAAAATTCGGGGGACTGGCGCGATTTAGCCCGCATCGCCCGCATGGCTGCCCGGGGCCGGGGCGGGCGCCGGGCGGCATTCCTGCCCGCGAGCCTGCCAGTCTGTGTAGCCGGTGCTGCCGGGGCGGCATGGCGCTCGCCTCCTGCCCGCCCACCTGCCTGCGGTCGCCCCTCAGGCGGCCTCTGAATGAAGCGGGCCGCCCCGTTCAAGGGGGCGGCCCTGCATGATCGAGCGCCTAGGTGGGCGGCGCGATGGCGCCTCGACCCGGCCGATGAAGGCCGCGGTCGAACCGCTTCAGTGCGTTCGCTGGATCAGCGTCCGCGTTGCGTCCGTCAGCCCCTTGACGATCTCGTTGTCGGCCGCCGCGGCCCCTGGCACCGCCGGGCTGCCGCCCACACCGCCCGCCTGCGCGTAGCGCGCCGCCAGATCGGTCAGGAACGGCTGGGGCTGCGCCGCCGCAGCCGCATCCGCCTTGGGCGCGACACCCAGCGCCGCCTTCGCCGCGTCCGCGCTCATGTCGGTGTTGAAGGCGAAGTGGCTCGCCAGGGTCTCGCGCCCCTTGGCTTCCTCGCTGTTCAGGATCGCGCCGATCCGCGCGGTCGCCTCGGGGGCGCCCGCCCGGCGCCCCTCCGCCACGCCCTCGGCCCGGGCGGTGGCAACGGCGGCGGCGTGCGCCTCCTGCGTGATGCCCGCGTTCGGGGCCTCGGTGGTGGTCGTCATGGAGAGTGGCTCCTTCTTCGGAGGGTTGATGCGCGGGCGCGGCTGACCGCCCCGCAGGGATGAGGTGACTTCCTCAAGGGTCGCCACCCGGTCGGCCAGGCCGCGGTCCACCGCGTCCTGCCCGATGTAGGTCCGCGCCTCCGTGGCGCGGGCCTGCTGGTCCGTCATCCGCTCGCCGCGGCCCTGCCCGACGAGGTTCACGAACTGGTCGTAGAACTGGAACACCTCGGCCTGTAGATCGGCCTTCACGGCATCCGGCAGCGGCCCGAAGGGGTGCCCGTCCACCTTGTGCGCCCCGGCGAAGATCATCGTCGCCGTCAAGCCCTTGTTCGCCAGTTCCTTCGAGCGATCAACGTGCGTCAGCACCACACCGATGCTGCCGACGATGCTCGTCGGGCTGACGACGATCTCGCTCGCCTGCGAGGCGATGCCATAGGCGGCGCTCGCGGCCATGTCGTTCACGCACGCAATGACCGGCATCTTGGCCGCCAGCGCCCGGACCTTGGCGGCCACCGTGAACATGCCCGTGGCCTCGCCGCCCGGGCTGTCCATGTCGAGGACGAGGCCCCGCACCTTGCCCGCATCGAAGTCGGCCGACACATCGTCAAGCTGCTTCGCGATGCCCTCATAGCTGGTCATCCCCGAGTATGCGCCGATCCAGGCGCCCCGGTTGACGAGGCTGCCGATCACGGAGATCAGCGCCACCCCGTTGTCAACCCGGTAGGTCATCTGGGTCTTGCCGTCCGCAGCGCGGTTCGTCCCGACGAAGCGGGAGGCATCCGGGCCGAGCGGCGGCAGCGCGCCCCCGATAGGGATGCGCCCTTCCAGAACGTGCAGGATCACCTCCACCTTCGACGGGTGTAGCAGGAGCGGCCGCCCGAGGACGCGATCCGCGATATGGTGCAGCATCGCGCCCTCGGCCGCAGGCTGAACGAAGGAGGCCGGGCGGCCGCCGGTGGGTTCGGTCATCTCAGGTCCCTCCTTGGAACGTCGAAATCAAAACCGGAATTTTTTTTCCGGAGAAACGGGCAAAAGGCGGGGGGTTGCCGCCCCGCGTCTGGATGGTGCCGCAGGGGGTCCCTAAAGGGGGTAGGCAGCCTCCCCATCGCATCATCCTGCTGCGCCTTGGGGCGCCGCAGGGTTGCCGCCCAGGCGCCCGGTATTGCGCGCTGGCCGGTCCGGGTCGGTGGGGTGGGGTCGGCCGGTCGGAGGCGTGGGATACCGCGATGGGTGGCGCGGAGGGGGCGAGGTCGGCCTTTGGGTTGGTCCCCCTCCGCCCGCAAGGCCTGGCGGAGGGGGTGCGCCCGCCCCTCAACGGGCGACTTGATGCGGCCGGGAAAAAGGAAAAAACCGGCCGCGCCATCTCAAATTTCGGGCAGATCGGTGTCCGCCGCGAGCACCGCCAGCGGCGAGGCATCCGGCCGCCGGGCAATCTCGACCCCGGCGCGTTCGAGCTTACGGATCGTGATTTCCTCGGACCTTTCGCCGGCGAGAATTTCGCGGTCGAGGTCGGCCAGCTTTTCGCGCTGCTCCGCGTCGGTGAGCGGGTTGCGTCCAAGCATCAGCTTCTCGAGCTGTTGGGCAATGACCTCGCGCAGCCGGTGGCGGTTAACCATGAGAAAAAGCGCGAAAAGCTGGTCGACTGCCGGCCCAAGGCTCAGCGCACGATCCTCGCCGACCAGCACGGGAAGTTCAAGCGCGCCATTGTGCATTCGCTCGATCAAATAATGGATGTTCAGTCTATCAATCGCCTCGGCGGAGCGCACGTCGAGCCAGGCGTCGAAAGCCGCCAACGTTTCCGCGAGCGGCCGCGGCGCGCATGCGGCCAAGGCGCGCGATGTACGCATGTGTTGGATCAAGCCGCGGATGTCATCGAGCTCCCGAAGCAGATCGTCGATATAGAACGCATCAGCCTTGGCAGCCCCGCCCCTGCGCATGCTCCCAATCATTGTACGTCCTCCTCTGCGAGAACGAGCGGAAGGTTGGCGCCGTTCGCTTTGGCAAACTTGATGGCGGCGCGCAGCACCAGGCTTGCGGCACCGGCTGCGCTTCCGGCCTCGGCGGCCTCGGCCAGCGCCTCCTCGCGGGCGGCGCGAAGTTGCCGAAGTTCGCCTTCGATGACCGCGGTTTGCGCGTCCTGATGATCCTTGAAGGTCGGGTACATGGCAGCTTTGTGCACCAACAGCGCGCGCTCCTTGTCGACGATCCGCTCTCGCAGGTCGGCCGCCCGGTCGGAGCAGAAACGCTGTTGCGCTCGATGCCGGTCGCGGATCGCGGCGAGGGCGGCGAGGCGCTCGGCCGGGGCGAGTTCGATGCCATCGACAATGAGGCGCTCGGTCGGCACGGCGGGCTCGGGCAGCGGGGAGGGTGGCAGGTCGGGGGTCGGCATCGGGCGGTCTCCTTTGCGCCAACCTGCCGAAGGCACCACCATCGCAACACCCCCAGGTTTCTGTGGCGCTCCCCTCTCAGCCGCCGCGCCGCCGCGCCTCGGTGATCATCGCGGCCAGAACGTCCGCGTTCGGCAGCGGGCGGGCCAGGTCGTTGGCGGCGATGTGCCACCAGCCTGCGCCCGGGTCGGGGAGCGGCGGCGGCGCGCGCAGATCTTTCAAGCGCGGCCAGACGGCGGCGAACCAAGCGTCGAAGTCGTCGCGCATCTTTCGGGCGGCGACCCTGGGCGCGAGGGAGGCGTAGCGCGGCATGCAGGCAAGGCGCGCCAGGGTCGCACGGACCTCGGCGCGTCGAGCGGCCTCCGGCAAGCTGCGCCCGCTGCCGCGCAAGCCGAGCGCGGTCCCCAAGTCGTATCGGTCGCCCCGATCCTCGAGCAGCCATCGGCGCAGCACCGCGGCCGCCTCTCGCACCCGCCTGTCGGGGGCCGTCAAGCCGAAGTCGCCAAGCCGAAAGATCGCCGAGGCGATCTCGACGACCGGCCGCAGGCGCAAGTCCTCTGGCCGGTCGTCGGCGAGGTCGACGGTGTAGATGCCGACCGATTGCGCCCGTGGTGCGATCCAGGCGGCCCTCGCGGGCGGCGGCAGGTGGTCGCTGTCGATGAGCGCACCGGGCCATCGCTCGCCCTGCTCGGGCCACGCGCTGCGGCAGGCGGCCACGATCCGGCGGGCGCGGGCGCCCGGGCCGCGCGGGGCGGGCGCGCTCATGCCGCGCCCCCTTCGCGCTCTTCCGCCGAGCCGACAGGTGGGTCGTCCGGCGCTACCGCGCCGAGGCGGCGAACCCCCGCGGCATGCCATGCGATGCGGCTGCGCCGCTCACCGCGCAGCTTCGCGATCTCGGAGCGCACTTTGTCGGTGAAGGCGCGGACCAGTACGTCCATGTCGGCCGCGCCGATGCCGCGTGCCCCCAGACGGGCGCGCAGCCGCCGAACGGTTTCGCGCCAGATCGCTGCGGCGTCATCGGGCTGACCGAGCGCAAGGTGACGCGCGACCGCCATCGCGGTCGGCCGAATTCCGAATTCGGGGAACCACGCAAGCATCGCATCGAGGCTCAAGCCCATTTTGTCGCTGGCCGGCGCGCCGACATATTCTTCGAACGACATGATCCGAGCGTGGCGTTTCGACCGCTTGGGAAAATGCAAAACCTCACCCATTTGCCGCCTCCTCGTTTTCATCATCATCCTGCTGTTTTGAATTGTGGCCGCAGAGATTGGCGTAATTCAGAAGTTGGCTTTTGAATTGCCTGCCCGCAGCGATTGTCTCATTACCTCCAAGCCCGCAAAGTCTGGAAATTCTACGCACGAAGTCTCCGTGCATATAGACCCCATCCTCCCATTCCAAACTTGAACTGGTGATCAATCGAAAGGCGTCAGCCGCTGCGGCCGCTGCCGCACCCTCGGCATCTTCGGCGAACTCAGAGCGGATAAATCCTTCGCGGATATTTTTGACATATTCCCTCGCCAATTGAAAATCGGAAAGTTTATCGCCCCCCCAGAAATGCTCTTGGCGCAAGAAATTCCAGTCCTCCGCATGCAACTCGACAATCTGCTGCGTGATGCCTAGCAGCGCCGCCTCGCGCGTTTCTGCGGCCGCTCGCTCTTCCGCGTCGATCCGCGCCAGGTCTTCGAGCGTGAGCGGGCGGCCGTCCTGATCTTCGTCGCCGACGCAGGAGTAGGAAGCCGACACAGGGGGAAAGTCTTCGAGCAGGTCGTCATGACCGTCGCGGGTGCTAGGCGCGTCATGCGCCGACGCGCCCGCGTCGTTGTCTACCAGAGACGCAGACCCATGAGCTACATCAAGGGGCGTTGGGCGCGCGCTGAGCGCGCCCACGCCTTGAGTGTTCGTCAGTGTGTTCACCTGTGTGTTCGGTCCGCTAGCTAGCGGGGTTTTCGCGGCTGAATAGCGGGGTTTTCGGGGCTGATCAGCGGAGTTTTCACCCATAAAACCCCGCTGGCCAGCGGGGTTTTCTTCGGCAACAAAACCCCGCTCACTGGCGGGGTTTTTTCCCCTCCCTTTGCTGGCGACGATGTTCTCGTGAGCCAAGCCACGGAAGCCGTCAGACCTCGTTTCCGGCTTCACGATCCAACCGATACGGTGGGTCTGGCCCCGGCCGCGACCGTATTGGACGCGAAGGTGCCCGGCCTTGTCCAATTTCTGGATCGCCCGCGAAACCGTGTCGGTAGACAACCCGGTTGCGTCCGCAATTGTCGAAATGGAGACTTCAGCAACCCCGCTTTCGAAATTCACGTGCATCGCGATCAGGCCGCCGATCTGCGCGGCGTGTTGCGGGAGCGAGAAGTCAAGGAGTACCTGCCGCATGACGAAGGTGTCGCGTTCCCCCAGGAACTGCGCCACGTCGCTCCAGTGCGGCGAGGTGCGGGCGGCGCGTCTCTTGCCACGCTCTGCCGTCGCGCTGGTGCCCGAACTTTCGTGGTCAGCGTCACTCGCCATTCTCGCCCCCATTCCCGTCGGCCACCTCGATCATCGCCGCGGCGATCTGCCGGGCGAGGTCGGGCGCGACGGCCAGGCCTTGCTTGCCCGGGCGCCACTCGTCTCCCTCGCGAAAGAACAAGCGAACGTTCACGAATTGCTGCCCGGCGAAGGTCTTCCGCTCGATGCGGAATTCCTCGCGCGCGTTCTTTTCGATGGTCACCATCTCTCCCATTTCAGCGCCTCGCCTCCGACGCAATGCGATTTGCGTTCACCCGCGCCTGTGGCGCACCAGCCGCGTCGGGCGGACTTTGGTGCTCTGCTTTCGCAGCCTCCCAAGCCTCAAGATTGGAAATTCTCCAACGCACGCAGCCTGGCGAAAGACGAACTGGTTTCGGAAAGGTCGGATCGGACGATAGCCAGTTTCGTATCGTAAACGGGCTAACACCGTAGCGCTCCGCGACTTCCGGGTACCTCAGAAATTGCACACCCATTTAAAGCTCCTTTAAACGCCTTCATATGCCGCTATGGCGGAGCTTTACCGCTCGTGGCAAGAGCCAATTCACCCTCTGATCTGCATCACGTGGGCTTTTACACTGGCGAAACAGCCTTTCGCACCGGGTGCCGCAGTTAGGGGCGCAAGCCACCGCCTCGGCACCGCCGACAAACTGGCCGCCATCGCAGGGGGCGCCGCCTCGGCCCCGGCGCAGATCGCGGACCAGCGGGCCGAGCAGCAGGCGCAGCGCGCGGACTTCACCCGCGAGGATGACCGGGAGGCCCAGCAGGTCGATAGGCAGGCCGCCCAGGGCGATGACGCGGCGGGGGCGGCAACCACCAAGGCCGACCCCAAGAAGGCCGCAGGCGGCGAAAATTCGGGGGTCGGCGAGGCCGACAAGGCCGACGCCGGGGACGACGAGCCGCCCGTGTCCGACGAGGACGCGCAGCGGGCCTATGAGCGCGGCGTTGTCGCCGGGCGTCGGGGCATGAAGCCCAGCCTCTGCCCGGCCGAATACCGCGCCGCCCAGCGCCTGTTCGATGCCTGGAACGAGGGGCACGCCGTGGGCGTGGCCGAGGCGCGCGAATGACCGATGCGGTGAGCATCGAGGCCGACCGCCTTCGCCGGGTGATTGCCCGGCGGATCGCGGCGGCGATCAACCTCGGCCCGGTCGAGCGGGCGGAAATGGCCGCGGCCATGAACATCGCGCCGACCCGCCTGTCCCGCATTGCCAAGGGCTCGAGCGACATCAGCGGGGTCGAACTGATCCTGGCCGCCCGCTTCCTCGGCGTCCCGGTCGGCTCCCTGACAGGCGAAGTCAGCCCGCCGCCCGCCGCCTTCCGCCGGAAATGACAGGCGCCCGCGCACAGCGCGCGGGCCGCCATCCCCCAGCCACAGAACGAACCATCTGGATGCCCGCCGAACTTCACCCTAGGCTTGCCGCGTTCCTGCGCGCCCTCGCCGCCCACCAGAGGCGCGAGGCCGGGGACATGCTGATTGGAGGAAGGGAAGGCCCCGAATGCGCCGCGCCGCAGTTTACGCCCGCTACAGCACAGCCCTGCAATCCGAGCGATCCGTTGACGACCAGATCGCCCTCTGCCGCGAGTTCGCGGCGGCGCAGGGGCTCGATGTCGTCGGCACCTACGACGACCGGGCGCGATCCGGCACCACCACCTTCGGCCGAGACGGTCTACAGCGCCTCCTTCAAGATGCCCGATCCGGCGCCTTCGATGTCGTCATTGTCGAGGCCCTAGACCGGCTTTCCCGCGACCAAGAGGACTTGGCCGGGATGCACAAGCGGCTGTCCTTTGCCGGGGTCGAGATCATCGCCGTGCATGACGGGCGGGCGGATGCTTTGCAGGTCGGCATCCGCGGCCTCGTGTCCTCCCTCTGGATCGCCGACCTCAAGACTAAGATCAGGCGCGGCATGTCCGGGCGCGTCCGCGATGGGCGATCCCCGGGCGGCCGGGCCTATGGATACCGGCCGACCCCGGGCGACCCGGGCAGGCCCGCGATCTATGAGCCCGAGGCCGCCGTGGTGCGCCGCATCTTCGCCGAATATCTGGAGGGCCGGGTGCCGCGCGACATCGCCCACGGCCTCAACGCGGACGGCATCCCCGGGCCACGCGGGGCGAAGTGGTCGGCCGTCACGATCAACGGGAACGGCACCCGCGGACACGGCATCCTCCTGAACCCGATGTATGCCGGGCGGATCGTCTGGAACCGCGTGCGCATGGTCCGCGACCCCGACACCGGCCGCCGCGTCTCCCGCGCGAACCCGCCCGAGCAATGGCAGCACGCGGAGGCGCCCGAACTGGCGATCATCGACCGGGCGACGTGGGTGGCCGCCCAGGCCGCAAAGGCCGCCCGGGCGCTGGGCACGCAGGCCCGCCCGCACCGCGCCCGCAAGGGCATCCTGTCCGGGCTCCTGCGCTGCGGCGTCTGCGGCGGCGGCATGGCGGCCCACGACCGCCGGGGCGATGCCGTCCGCATCCGCTGCACCACGAACCGCGAAAGCGGCACCTGCACCAATTCCCGCCGCTACCGCCTCGACCGGATCGAGGCCGTGGTCATCGACGGGATCGCCGAGCGGCTGTCCGATCCCGCGGCCCTGGCCGCCTATGTCGATGCCTATCACGACGAGCGGCGCGCAGAGACGAAGGCCCGCGCCAAGCTGGAACGGGCGCTCGCCGATTGCCGCGCCCGGATCAACCGCATGGCGCGGATGCTGGTCGATGGCCGTGTGCCCGAGGACTTCTTCGACGCGGAAATGCCCGCCGCCCGGGCCGAACTGGCCGACCTTGAGGCCCGCCTCGCCGCCGCCCCGCCGCCGAACGTGATCGCCCTCCATCCGGCCGCCGTGGCGTCCTACCGGCAGGCCTTGGCCGAACTCGGGCCGATCCTGCGATCCCTCGACCCGGCGCGCGATGCCGACCTGATCGACGCATTTCGCGGCCTGATCGACCGCGTGGTGATCCGCGACCGCGCGGACGGCGGCGTCGATGCCGAGGTGTTCGGATGGATGGGCCCCCTCCTTCGCGGGGGGGAAGCCGTGGTAGCGGAGGAGGGACTCGAACCCCCGACACGCGGATTATGATTCCGCTGCTCTAACCAACTGAGCTACTCCGCCACAGGCGGGGGCTGGATAAGAGAGCGGCGCCGGCGCGTCAAGAGGCAATCCGCCGCTTTCGTGCACCCCCGCAGGCAGGGCCTTGCCGCCTCACGCCCGCGTCAGCGACGGATCGGCCGATGTCAGCCGTTCGTCAGGATGCGATCCTATATCCAGCCTCGGACCCCGGTCCCGTGTTCCTCCCCACGACCGAAAGGCAAGAACGCCAATGTCTTCCTCGCTTCCCCGCCACTCGCTGGCAACCCGCACCATCCACGGCAGCCTTGCGCTGGCCGTCATGATCCAGCTTGGCTCAAGCCTGGTCATGCGCCACGCATATGGCGATAGGCCCGGCAACATCTTCTTTCCGATCCACGAATATGCCGGGATGATCGCCTTCGCGCTGGCGCTCGTCTTCTGGCTGACCGTCATCGCCCGCCGCATCGGCACCGCCCCCGGGGCACTGGTGCCGTGGTTCTCCGCCGCCCGCCGCCGCGCGCTGATCGCCGATGTGCAGAGCTATCTGCAGGCCGCACGCCGCTTCAGCCTTCCTGCGCATGACGAAGGCGGGGCCTTCCCCTCGGCGATCCACGGGCTGGGCCTGCTGCTCATCAGCTACATGGCGCTGTCGGGCACCGTCTACTACATCATGTCGCTCTTCGGCCTCGGCCGAGCGCCCGTGGTCCATCTGCTGATGGAACTGCACGGGCTGTTCGGCAACGTGGTCTGGGCCTACCTGATCGCCCATGCGGCGCTGGCGCTGCTGCACCATGTCACCCGGAACCTGCCGCTCAACGTCATGTGGTCGCTGAAAAGCTGACCGCGCCTACCTCGGGTCGGCCCCGCGCGGGCCGCCCGAGATGGCAAGCGTGACATCGCGCAGCGCCGCGATGGGCGGCAACGAGCCGGGGACCGCGAAATAGCGCGACCGCCATTCGGGGCCGAACTTCTGCTTGAACGCCCGCAGCCCGGCGAAGTTGTAGAAGGCCCCGCCATACTTGAACAGGACCGAGCCGAAGCGGTTCCAGAGCCGGGCGCCGTACTTCACCTCAAGCCCCGCAAGCGGCGCCATGCCCAGGCTGAACTGCTGCGTTCCCTCGTCGCGCAGGCGCTCCATCAGCGCGATGAACAGGAACTGCATCACATTGCCGGGCGCGTCCGGGCCAAAGCGCATCAGGTCGATGGTGGCGCAGCGGCGCGTGCCGGTCTCCAGCACGTTGGCAAAGGCCACCACCTGCCCGTCGCGCTTCACCAGCGCCAGCCGGAAGCGCTGCAGATAGTCGGGGTCGAACCGCCCGACCGAAAAGCGCTTTTCCCGCCCGCGCTTTTCCGCCAGCCATGCGTTGGAGATTCCGGCCAGCCGCGCCATCAGTTCGGGCGAATGCGGCGGCGCGACCAGTTCAAAGGACATCCCCTCGCGCTGAAGCTGGTTGTAGGCCGCCCGCATCGCCTTGAACCGGCGCCCCGAAAGGCCAAAATCGCCAAGCGACACGATGGCCTCTTCGCCGATCTTGTTCACCGTCAGCCCCATCTCGACCCAGATCGGCAGATAGGCGTCGGTGACCTCGTAGAACACCGGCCGACAGCCCGCCGCATAGGCGGCATCGAAGAAGGCCCAGGCCAGATCGCGCACCCGGTCCTTAGGCCCCACCGGGTCGGAATAGGCGATCCAGGATTTGCCTTGCACGCCATACATGATGAACGCGTCTTCGTCGTCCGAGAAGAAGAAGGTCTTGTCGCCGCTCAGCGCCAGGTTCGCCAGGGGCATGTCCTGCGCGGCCACGATGGCGCGCGCCTTCTCCAGCGTGGCGGGGTCCGCCAACTGGCTGTGGGCACGGGCAGGTTGCATCGCAATGTAGGTCAGCGCCGCGATCATCACCGCGGTGGCCACCAAGGCCGCCCGCAGCGCACGCGGCGCGTTGGCGTCCGACGAGAAATGCGTCAGCAGCTGGTTGGCGTAGTAGGGCGTATGCTGGTGCGTCAGGAACAGCAGGACAACCGCCGTCAACCCGATCGCGGCGATCAGGGCGAACCAGGCGGGCGACAGCAGGTTCTGCGTCAGCCGCGCCGCGCGGGTGAACTCGCCCCGGATCGGGGCCAGAAGCACGGCCCCGGCCAGAAGGATGCCCGCGCTGACCAGGTTGAAGCCGTTCAGGACCGAGGCGATCGCCCCGCCCACCAGCGCCGCCTCGGTCAGCCAGAACGCCGCCGAGATGCGCCGCATCAACCCCTGCGCCAGCAGGATCATCGTCATCCCCAGCACGGCCGACAGCATCGCCCCGCCTTCCAGCAGGATCGCGGTGATCACGTCGTCGGGGTCCACCTCGCTCGGCCGCACCGAGGGCAGGATCGCCAGCAGCAGCAGGTAGGACCCCAGCCCCAGCACGGTCGCCCCCGCGGCCCCCGGCGCGATGGTGGTCAGCACCCGGCTGACGGGCGCCATGGTGTCCGACACCTCGCCCAGCATCCGGGCCAGCGGTCCGCGCGCCAGCCGCGCCTCGTTGACCGAAATGACGACCATCGCCAGCACGAAGGGCGCAAGATAGTAGATCATGCGGAACAGGAGCAGCGCCGTAGCCGCCTGTTCGACGCTGACGGTGGCGGGCAGCGCGGTGATGACAACGCTTTCGAACACCCCGATCCCGCCGGGCACATGGCTCAGCACCCCGATCATGGCGGCGGTGGCGAAGATCACGAGGAAGGTGACGAAATCCGGCGCGCCCGCGGGCAGCAGGACGTACAGCGCAAGCGCCGCCATGCAGGTGTCGATCGCGGTAAAGGCCAACTGCCCCAGCAGGATCCCCGGCGAGGGGGCGCGCAGTTCCAGCCGCCAGACCCTCAGCGCCCGCCCGGCCACCGACGCCGCGCCCAGCACCGCAACCGTGGCCAGTAGCGCCAGCAGCGCGATCAGCCGCATCCGATCGGGCGCGATCCCCACGAATTCGGTCAGCGCCGACGGATGATAGACCAGCGAGGCCAATCCGATGACGCTGATCCCCACCCCGAAGGCCAGCGACACGAAGGTGGAGATGGCCGCCACCTCCAGCGCGTTCAGCCCGAAGGCGGAATAGATCCGGTAACGCACCGCGCCGCCCGACAGCACCGAAATGCCGATGGTGTTGCCCAGCGAATAGCCAAGGCAGGCGCCCAGCGCCACGACGGGAAACGGCAGCTTCTTGCCCATGTGCCGCAGGGCCGACCAGTCATAGCCGATCAGCGCCGAATAGCTTGCCGCGGTGGCCGCAAGCGCCGCCAGCAGCACGCCCAGCGGCACCTGCTTAGCGTCGGCGATCACATGGCGCAGGTTGATCGGCGCCAGCAGGTGATACAGCGCGCCGATCCCCGCGGCAAAGAGCCCGATCCCCACGAGGAACGGCGCCGCCTTGCGCAGGCGTTCCACGACCGTCGGGCGGGGCATGGCGTGGTCAGTGTGTACGTCCTGCGTC
The DNA here is from genome assembly GCA_021845805.1 of Pseudomonadota bacterium. Classification (GTDB taxonomy): domain Bacteria; phylum Pseudomonadota; class Alphaproteobacteria; order Rhodobacterales; family Rhodobacteraceae; genus Solirhodobacter. Next base: position 38,102 of record JAJZVD010000027.1, read on the forward strand.
ATCCATATCGCCCGGTCATGGCCCTGCGGCGCGGTTCGGGCCGTCGCGGTCCCGGGGCCCGCGAAGCGGCGCGCGACAGATGCCCCGCGGTCGCCCCAAAATCAAGGCCCGCCCGTCACGCCCGCGTCAGTTCCGCGCAACGTCATGAACGGCACCCGCTTTACGCCCGCCCCCACCGGGGGCTAACGTGCACCACCATGCCCGATATCGACCTTGTCATCTTCGATTGCGACGGTGTGCTGATCGACTCCGAGGTCATCAGCGCAAACATGCTCATCGCCGAACTGAAGGGCTATGGGGTCGAGATGGACATGACCTTCGTCAGCCGCCACTTCCTTGGCCGCAGCTATCCGGTGGTGCTGAAGGAGGTGCGCGAGCAGTTCGGCGTGCAGCTTCCGGCCCAGTTCGAGACCGACTACCGCCGCCGCCTGCTGGAAGCCTTCGCGCGCGATCTCAAGGTGATGCCGGGGGTGAGCGAGGTCATCGGACGCCTCGCCCGGCCCTTCGCGCTTGCGACCAGTTCCAGCCCCGAGCGCGTCGCCCAGTCGCTGCGGCTGACCGGGCTTGATGTGCTGTTCGGCCCGCATGTCTTCACGGCCTCGATGGTGCCGCGCGGCAAGCCTGCCCCCGACCTCTTCCTGCATGTGGCCGCAACGCTCGGCGCCGATCCCGCGCGCTGCCTTGTGCTGGAAGACAGCCTCAACGGGGTGCGCGCGGGACTTGCGGCCGGGATGCAGGTCTGGCGCTTCACCGGCGGAAGCCATCTGACCGGGCTTGACCTGACGCCGCCCCCTGACGCCCGCCCCCACGCCCAGTTGGCGCGGTTCGACGACTTCTACGCGCTGCGCCCCGATCTGGCCCGCGCCGCCGCACCGGTGACCCGATGAGCAACCTTCCCGATCCCGAATCGACCCCGCTGGACGAGGCCGCCCGTGCCGGGTGGCTGTACTATGTCGCGGGCAAGACGCAGGACCAGATCGCGCGCGAGATGGGGATATCGCGCCAGCGCGCCCAGCGGCTGGTCAGCCGCGCCGTGGCCGAGCGGCTGATTCACGTCCGGCTGGATCATCCCGTGTCTGCCTGTCTGGAACTCGAGCAGGACCTGCGCCACCGGTTCTCGCTGCAATGCTGCCGGGTGGCGCCCTCGCTCGGGCCCGGCGCCGATCCGGTCCGCGCCATCGCCCCGGTCGCCGCCACCGAGATGGAACGAGTGCTGCGCACGCCAGAGCCGCTGGTCATCGCGCTTGGCACCGGCCGGGCGCTGCGCGCGATGGTCGAGGAACTGCCGTCGCTGTCGGCCGAACAGCACCGCCTTGTCTCGCTGATCGGCAACATCGCCCCCGACGGATCGGCCTCGTTCTTCGACGTGATCATGCGCATCGCCGACAAGGTGCACGCGCCGCACTTCCCCCGCCCGGTGCCGGTGATCTCGGTCACCGCCCAGGAAGCCGCGCTGTTCCAGAGCCTCGGCCCCATCCGTCGCGTCACCGAACTCGCGCGGACCGCGGATGTCTGCTTCGTCGGCGTGGGCCAGATGGGTGATGACGCCCCGCTGCTGGTGGACGGGTTCATGAGCCGGGCGGAACAGGCCGAACTGCACCGCACGGGCGCGATCGGCGAGGTGGTCGGCAACATCTTCGATGCGTCCGGCCAGTATATCGATTCGGGCATCAACCAGCGCATCGGCGGGGTCCGGATTGAGCCCGGGCGCCCCGGACAGGTCATCGGGATCGCAGGCGGCAGGCCCAAGGTCGAGGCGATCCATGCTGCACTGCGCGGCCGAATTCTCAACGGCTTGATCACCGACGAGGACAGCGCAAAGGCGCTGCTTTCTGCATCGCGGCGTTAGAAATCCGCTGAGCAAACGCTCAAACCGTTGACTTTCGCGTGACCATGAGTGAGCATATGCTCACAGCACGATCATATGCCCAATTCGGGCCGATCATCGTTTGCTAGGGAGGATAAGGATGACTTCGACGCTTCGCGCGCTTCTGGGCGCGTGTGCGGTCGCGGGCCTTGCAACGGTCGCGTCCGCCGAAACCACGATCACCGTCGCGACCGTCAACAACGGCGACATGATCCGCATGCAGGGGCTGATGAGCGACTTCTACGCCAAGCACCCTGACATCAAGGTGAACTGGGTCACGCTGGAAGAGAACGTCCTGCGCCAGAAGGTCACCACCGACATCGCCACCAAGGGCGGGCAGTACGACGTGATGACGATCGGCACCTACGAGGTTCCGATCTGGGGCAAGCAGGGCTGGCTTCTGTCGCTTGACGACCTGCCCGCCGACTACGACGTGAACGACCTGCTGCCCGCGATCCGCGGCGGCCTGACGGTCAACGGGCACCTTTACGCCTCGCCCTTCTACGGCGAAAGCTCGATGGTGATGTACCGGACCGACCTGATGAAGAAGGCCGGGCTGGAGATGCCCGAAAAGCCCACCTGGGACTTCATCCGCAAGGCCGCCGACGCGATGACCGACAAGGCCGCGGGTATCTATGGCATCTGCCTGCGCGGCAAGGCCGGCTGGGGCGAGAACATGGCCTTCCTGACCGCCATGTCGAACTCGTTCGGCGCAAGCTGGTTCGACATGAAGTGGCAGCCGCAGTTCAATGGCGACGCATGGAAGAAGACGATCAACTTCTACGTCGACATGATGAAGGCCGATGGCCCGCCCGGCGCCTCGAACAACGGCTTCAACGAAAACCTGGCGCTGTTCCAGCAGGGCAAGTGCGGCATGTGGATCGACGCCACCGTCGCCGCCTCGTTCGTCAGCGACCCGAAGGCCTCGAAGGTCGCCAGCGACGTGGGCTTTGCGCTGGCACCCGACAACGGGCTGGGCAAGCGCGGCAACTGGCTCTGGGCCTGGTCGCTGGCGATCCCGGCGGGCACCAAGCACGCCGACGCGGCCAAGACCTTCATCGACTGGGCGACCTCGAAGGATTACCTGAAGCTCGTCGCCTCGAAGGAAGGCTGGGCGAACGTTCCCCCGGGCACCCGCAAGTCGCTCTATGAAAACCCGGAATACGCCAAGATCCCGTTTGCCAAGATGACGCTGGACAGCATCAACTCGGCGGACCCGACCCACCCGACCGTGAACCCGGTTCCCTATGTCGGCGTGCAGTTCGTGGCGATCCCGGAATTCCAGGGCATCGGCAACGACGTGGGCCAGCAGTTCTCGGCCGCGCTGGCGGGCACCGAGACCGTCGATCAGGCTCTTGCCAAGGCGCAGGAACTGACCACCCGCGCCATGACCAAGGCCGGTTACATCAAGTAGATCCTCCCCTCCGGGGCCGGTTGTCACGAGCCGGCCCCGTCTTTTTCAATCCGAGGATTCCACCATGGCCACACAGCATTCGCGTTCCGCCGCGCGCCTGATGATTTCGCCCGCCGTGCTTCTGCTGCTGGGCTGGATGATCGTGCCGCTGGCGATGACGGTGTGGTTTTCGTTCCTGAACTACAACCTGCTCCAGCCGGGGCCGCGCACCTTCGCGGGCTTCAGCAACTATTACTACTTCCTGACCGATCCCGCCTTCTTCACCGCGATCTGGAACACGCTGGTGCTGGTGCTGGGCGTGCTGGCCATCACGACCGTGGGGGGCGTCCTTCTGGCGCTGCTGCTCGATCAGCCGATGTGGGGGCAGGGCATCGTCCGCATCCTGGTGATCGCGCCCTTCTTCGTGATGCCCACCGTGTCGGCGCTGGTCTGGAAGAACATGTTCATGAACCCCGTCAACGGCATCTTTGCCTGGATCGCAGAGGCGCTGGGGCTGCAACCGTTCGACTTCCTGTCGCAGGCGCCGCTGTTCTCGATCATCCTGATCGTGGCCTGGCAATGGCTGCCCTTCGCCACACTGATCCTGCTGACCGCGCTGCAATCGCTTGACAGCGAACAGATGGAGGCCGCCGAGATGGATGGCGCCTCGGCGCTGGCGCGGTTCGTCTACATCACCATCCCGCACCTGACCCGCTCGATCACCGTGGTCATCCTGATCCAGACCATCTTCCTGCTGGGCGTCTTCGCGGAAATTCTGGTCACCACCAACGGCGGGCCCGGCACGGCCTCGACCAACCTCACATACCTCGTCTACGGCCAGTCGCTCTTGCAATACGACGTGGGCGGCGGCTCTGCAGGCGGCATCGTGGCCGTCATCCTGGCCAACATCGTCGCGATCTTCCTGATGCGGATGATTGGCAAGAACCTGGAGAACTGAGCCATGGCCCGCCGCGTCACTCCCGCCCGCAAGGCCACTGTCACCGCCGCCGCCTGGGCCCTGGGCCTGCTGATCTTCTTCCCGATCCTGTGGACGATCCTCACGTCGTTCAAGTCGGAAGGCGACGCGGTGGCGATCCCGCCAAAGTTCCTGTTCTTCCACTGGACGCTGGAAAACTACGCCGTCGTCAACCAGCGGTCGGATTACCTGCTGCACTTCTGGAACTCGGTCGTGATCTCGTTCGGCTCTACCTTCGCGGGCCTCCTGATCGCGATCCCGGCCGCCTGGGCCATGGCCTTCGTGCCGGGGCGCAAGACCAAGGACGTGCTGATGTGGATGCTGTCGACCAAGATGATGCCGTCGGTGGGTGTGCTGGTGCCGATCTACCTGCTGTTCCGCAACACCGGGCTTCTGGATACCCGGATCGGCCTTGTCATCATCCTCACCCTGATCGACCTGCCGATCATCGTCTGGATGCTCTACACCTACTTCAAGGAAATCCCGGGCGAGATCCTGGAAGCCGCGCGGATGGACGGCGCGGGGCTGCGCGACGAGATCATCCACGTCCTGACGCCGATGGCGGTGCCGGGCATCGCCTCGACCCTGCTTCTGAACGTCATCCTGGCCTGGAACGAGGCGTTCTGGACGCTGAACCTGACGGCCGCCAAGGCCGCGCCCCTCACGGCCTTCATCGCCAGCTATTCCAGCCCCGAAGGCCTGTTCTACGCAAAGCTTTCGGCCGCCAGCACCATGGCGATCGCCCCGATCCTGATTCTCGGCTGGTTCAGCCAGAAGCAACTTGTCCGCGGCCTGACCTTCGGCGCCGTGAAGTAAGGAGACACCCATGGGCAAGATCAGCCTCAAGCAGGTCACCAAGAGCTTCGGCGATGTGACGGTGATCCCCGCGCTGGACCTGGACATCGAGGATGGCGAATTCGTGGTCTTCGTCGGCCCCTCGGGCTGCGGCAAGTCCACGCTGCTGCGCCTGATCGCCGGGCTGGAGGACGTGTCCTCTGGCGCGATCGAGATCGACGGCGTGAACGCGACAGAGGCGCCGCCATCGAAGCGCAGGCTGGCGATGGTGTTCCAGAGCTACGCGCTTTACCCGCACATGACGGTGCGCAAGAACATCGCGTTCCCGCTCAAGATGGCCGGCATCGCGCCGGACGAGCAGGAACGCAAGGTGCAGGCCGCGGCCAAGGTTCTGAACCTGACCAACTACCTTGACCGCAAGCCCGGCCAGCTTTCGGGGGGCCAGCGACAGCGGGTGGCCATCGGCCGCGCCATCGTGCGCGAACCGGCGGCCTTCCTGTTCGACGAGCCGCTGTCGAACCTCGATGCCGCGCTGCGCGTCAACATGCGGCTGGAAATCACCGAGCTGCACCACAGCCTGAAGACCACGATGGTCTATGTCACCCACGACCAGGTGGAGGCCATGACCATGGCCGACAAGATCGTGGTGCTGAACGCGGGCCGGATCGAACAGGTGGGCAGCCCGCTCGACCTTTACCGCAGCCCCCGGAACCTGTTCGTGGCAGGCTTCATCGGCAGCCCGCGGATGAACTTCCTGACCGGCCCCGCGGCGGCCGCGCATGACGCCACCACCATCGGCGTGCGCCCCGAACACCTGACCCTGTCACGGTCCGAGGGCCTCTGGCCGGGCCGCGTCACCGTGTCGGAACACCTGGGCTCTGACACCTTCCTGCATGTGAATGCGGGGGATCTGGGCACCCTGACCGTCCGCGCCGATGGCGAGGTCGATGCCCGCCACGGCGACAGCATCTTCCTGACCCCGCAGACCGGCAAGATCCACCGCTTCGACGCAAACGGAAAGGCCATCGCATGAGGCTCGCCGGAAAGACCGCCCTGATCACCGGCGCCGCCCGCGGCATCGGCCGCGCCTTCGCCGAAGCCTATGTGAAGGAAGGCGCCCGCGTCGCCATCGCCGACATCGACATCGCCCGCGCCCGCGCCACCGCAGCCGAGATCGGGCGCGCCGCGGTGGCGGTGGAACTGGACGTGACGCGGCAGGACAGCATCGACGCAGCCATATCCGAGACCGTCGCCGCGCTTGGCCGGATCGACATCCTGATCAACAACGCGGCCATCTTCACCGCCGCGCCGCTGGTCGAGATCGATCGCAAGGATTACGAGCGCGTCTTTTCGATCAATGTCGCAGGTACGCTTTTCGTGATGCAGGCGGTGGCGCGGCACATGATCGAACGCGGCGGCGGCGGCAGGATCATCAACATGGCCAGCCAGGCCGGACGACGTGGCGAGGCGCTGGTGGCGGTCTACTGCGCCAGCAAGGCCGCCGTCATCTCGCTGACCCAGTCGGCCGGGCTGAACCTGATCGCCCACGGCATCAACGTGAACGCCATCGCGCCCGGCGTGGTGGATGGCGAACACTGGGACGGGGTCGATGCCTTCTTCGCCCGCTACGAAAAGAAGCCCCTTGGCCAGAAGAAGCGCGAGGTCGGCGCCGCCGTCCCCTTCGGGCGCATGGGAACCGCCGCCGACCTGACCGGCATGGCCATTTTCCTCGCCACCCCCGAGGCCGACTACATCGTCGCCCAGACGTTCAACGTCGATGGCGGCAACTGGATGAGCTGACCGGCAGCCGCCGCAGACAAGGACCAGACCCATGAAACTCTCCACCGCGGCCCTTTCCGCCCTGCCCGCGGGCATCGCCCGCCCCGCCTATGACCGCAGCGCGCTGACCCCCGGGATCGTCCATATCGGGCTTGGCAACTTCCACCGCGCGCATCAGGCGGTCTACCTGGACGACCTTTTCAACCTGGGTGAAGGGCACGACTGGGCGCTGATCGGCGCGGGCGTCCGCCCCACCGACGCGCGGATGCGCGACCTGCTGGCGGCGCAGGACAACCTGACCACCGTGATCGAGCTGGACCCCGCAGGCAACCGCGCCCGCGTCACGGGCGCGATGATCGGCTTTGTGCCCGTCGAACCCGACAACGCCGCGCTGATCGCCCGGATGAGCGACCCCGCGATCCGCATCGTGTCACTGACGGTGACCGAGGGCGGCTATTACGTCGACCCGGCCACCGGCGTCTTCGACCCGGCGCACCCCGACATCGTGGCCGACGGCAAGACCCCCGCCCGCCCCGCCACCGCCTTCGGCGCCATCCTTGCGGCGCTGAAGGCCCGCCGCGCCGCGGGCACCGCGCCCTTTACCGTCATGTCCTGCGACAACCTGCCGGGCAACGGCCATGTCACCCGCGACGCGGTGGTGGGTCTGGCCCGCCTGTCGGACCCGGCGCTGGCCGACTGGGTGGCCGCCCATGTCGCCTTCCCAAACGCGATGGTGGACCGCATCACCCCCGCCACCGGCCCACGCGAGATCGCGCTGGCGCGAAGCTTCGGGCTGGATGACGCGGCCCCGGTCACCTGCGAGCCGTTCCGGCAATGGGTGGTCGAGGATCACTTTCCCACCGGCCGCCCCGCGCTGGAAAAGGTGGGCGTGACCTTCACCGATCACGTCCACCTCTACGAGGCGATGAAGATCCGCATCCTGAACGGCGGCCACGCGATCATCGCCTATCCCTCGGGGCTGATGGACATCGAACTGGTGCATGAAGGCATGGCCAACGACCTTGTCCGCGCCTTCCTGCGCAAGGTGGAACAGGACGAGATCATCCCCCATGTGCCGCCGGTGCCCGGCACCAGCCTGGCCGACTATTACGCACTGATCGAGCGGCGCTTCTCCAACCCCGAGATCGCCGACACCATCCGCCGCCTCTGCCTGGACGGGTCGAACCGGCAGCCGAAGTTCATCATCCCCTCGCTGCGCGACAACCTTGCGGCCGGAACCGTGCCGCTGGGGCTGATCCTCGAATCCGCGCTCTGGTGCCGCTACTGCGCGGGCACCACCGACTCGGGCGCCACGATCGCCCCGAACGATCCGAACTGGGAAACGCTGACCGCCACCGCCCGCCGCGCCAAGGCCGACCCGAACGCCTGGCTGGGCATGGCCGACATCTACGGCGAAACCGGCCGCGATCCCCGCGTCCAGCAGGTCTTTGCCCGCTGCCTCGACGCGCTCTGGACGCGGGGGACAAAGGCCGTGCTGACGGATTATGTGGCGGGCCGGGGAGTGTAAGGGCGCGGGCCCCCGCTCTCCCCTCAACTCATCAGGTGGCGCAAGCCCTGCGTCACGTCGGTGCGCACCGCCAGCCGCAGGCCCGGCTCGTCGCCCGCCCGCAGCGCGGCCAGGATCATCCGGTGGTGCTGCGGCGGCTCGTTGCGGCGAAGGCGGCCGTAAAGCGCCCGCATCGTCGGGCCCAGTTGCAGCCACACCGTCTCGATGATCGCCAGCATCGCGGGCGCCTGTGCGCGCAGATAAAGGGTGCGGTGAAACTCGAGATTTGTGCGCACATAGCCCACCGCGTCCTGCTTCACCACCGCCTCGGCATTGGCGGCGTTGATCGTCTGCAACCGTTCGATCAGGGCAAAGTGCGCGCGCGGCAAGGCGCGGCTGGCCAGCTCCGGCTCCATCAGCGCACGGATCGAGGCCAGCTCCTCGATCCGCTCGTTCGACAGCTCGGGCGTGGACACCCGCCCCGAAGACGACATCGTCAGCGCCCCCTCCGCCGCCAGCCGCCAAACGGCCTCGCGCGCGGGGGTCATCGAGACGTTGAAGGCCCGCGCGATCCCCCGCAGCGTCAGCGGCTGGCCGGGGGCCAGTTCGCCATGCATCACCTGCACGCGCAGCGCGCGATAAACGCGGTCATGCGCGGCAGCCTGGGTGTCGGTGGGGCGGGGTTGCACCTGCATGGGTCGATGTGATCACAAACCCCCGCCCCGTCAATCCCCGAAGCGGAAGCCGTGCAACTGTTGCCCCTGCCGCTTCAGCCAGGCCCGCGGCGCCGCATAGCCCGGCATCAGCCGCGCGACCACCGCCCAGAAGGCGGGCGAATGGTTCATCTCGGCCAGATGCGCGACCTCATGCGCGGCCACATAATCCAGCACCTCGGGCGGCGCCATGACCAGCCGCCACGAAAACATCAGCGCCCCGTCGGGCGCGCAGCTTCCCCAGCGTGACCGCGTGTCGCGCAGCGTCAGCCTTGCATAGGGTCGCCCCAGCGCCGCCGCATGGGCATCGCAGGCCGCCGTCAGCCGCGCCCGCGCCAGAACCTTCAGATAGGCCCCTACCCGCGCCGCCACCTGTTCCGGATCGCCCGGCACCTCAAGTGCGCCGTCGACCAGCCGCGGCGCGCGGCCCGCGCCGGGCCGAATCGGCAGGGGCTGCCCCTCCACCGGAACCACGGCACCGAACCCGACCGGCTGCGCCAGCGGCTGTTCCGCCAGCGCCGCGCGGATCCAGGCCTCTTTCTCGCGCGCGAAGGCCATCGCTTCTGCCTCGCGCATCCAGGCCGGCAGCGACAGCGTCACCCGACCGTCAAGCCGCGACACGCGCAGGGAAATCCGCCGCGCCCGCGGGGACCTGCGCAAGGTGATCTGGATTGCCGGAGAGCCGGAGAGAACCGCCATGTCGCCCTTTTGCCGCCCGATGAGCCTGCCCCATCCTAGCGGCGGATTCCGTTCGCCAAAAGGCTTTGACAGGGGGCCGCCGTTGTGGCAAAGGCCCTCAATTCTGGACAGCGCAACATTGCAAGGGAGCTTCCATGCCGAAACCCGAATGGGGCGTCAAGCGCATTTGCCCGACCACCGGCAAGCGCTTCTATGACCTCAACCGCAGCCCGATCGTCAGCCCCTACACCGGCGAAGTCGTCGACATCGAGACGTCGCGCCGCAAGGTGATGACCGCGATGTCGCGCGCCGTGGCCGAGAAGGAAGACGATCTGCTGGTCGACGACATCGAGGGCGATGAAGACCTGATGACCCCGGTCGCCGCCGAGGATGCGGATCTTGACGACGACCTGCTGGAAGACGACGAGGACGATACCGTCTCGCTCGACGACCTCGCCGACGTGCCCGGCGACGAGGAATGAACTTCCCCCGGCGGGCGCGATTTTTTCGCTTGCGCCCGCCACCCGGCTCCCTTAAAGAGCCCGAGCGCACCCGGAAGGGAACGCAGACCCGGTGGGGCCATAGCTCAGATGGGAGAGCGCTTGAATGGCATTCAAGAGGTCGGGGGTTCGATTCCCCCTGGCTCCACCAATTTCTAAAAATCGTTTAATT
>JAJZVD010000092.1 GCA_021845805.1 Pseudomonadota bacterium
CTGGGCGAGGCGGCCGCGCTGCTGCATGGCTCGGCCATGCTGCGCGCCACGATGGGCGATGCGGTGGTGGAGCACTACACCCGCGCCGCCACCTGGGAGATCGAGGAGCAGAACCGCGTCGTGACCGACTGGGAACTGCAACGCGGGCTGGAACGGGCCTAGGATGATCGAGGCGATCGACCATGTCGTGCTGACCGTGCGCGATCCCGACCGCGCGGGAGAGTTCTATGCCCGCGTCCTGGACATGGAGCCGGTCACCTTCGGGGCGGGGCGCCGCGCGCTCCGCTTCGGGCGGCAGAAGATCAATCTGCAAAGCCTGGGCCAGGAGACGCGCAACCACGCCTGCATCGGCTCGGGCGATCTTTGCCTTGTGACATCGTGGAGCAGCGCAGAGGTGCTGTCGCGGCTCGCGCGCGAGGGTATAAGGGTGGTCGAAGGCCCGGTAACGAAAACGGGCGCCCTGGGCCCGATCACGTCGATCTATTTCAATGACCCCGATGGCAATCTGATCGAGGTCAGTCGCTACGACTGACCGCCCATCGGACAGAGACGAGGATGTAATGACCAAGATGATCCAATGCATCTCGCCCGTGGACGGGCGGGTCTATGCCGAGCGTCCGGCCATGACGCTGGAGGCGGCCGAAGTCTGCGTCGCGCGTGCGCGGGCGGCGCAACCGCACTGGGCCGCCTTGCCGCTGGCCGAACGCGTCGCGAAGGTGAAGGCGGGCATCGCCGCGCTGAACGGCATGAAGGACCGGGTGGTCGAGGAACTGGCCTGGCAGATGGGTCGGCCGACCCGCTTCGGCGGCGAATTCGGCGGCGTGAACGAGCGCACCAACTACATGGCCGAGATTGCCGAAACCGCGCTGGCTCCGATGGTCGCCGAAGCCTCGGACCGGTTCGAGCGGCGCATTCTGCGCGAGCCGGTCGGCGTGGTCTTCGTGATGGCGCCGTGGAACTACCCCTACCTGACCGCGATCAACACCATCGTGCCCGCGCTGATTGCCGGAAACAGCGTGATCCTGAAACACGCGAGCCAGACCCTGCTTGTCGGCGAACGGCTGGCCGAGGCGCTGCACGCGGGCGGCGTGCCCGCCGAGGTGTTCCAGAACATCGTGATGGATCACGCCACGACCGAGGCGCTGATCGGCCAGCGGGCGTTCAACTTCATCAACTTCACCGGTTCGGTCGCGGGGGGCGCCAACATCGAACGCGCGGCCGCGGGCACCTTCACCGGGCTGGGGCTGGAACTGGGCGGCAAGGACCCGGGCTACGTCATGGACGACGCCGACCTTGACGCCGCGGTCGACAGCCTGATGGACGGCGCGATGTTCAACGCAGGCCAGTGCTGCTGCGGGATCGAGCGGATCTACGTTCACCACTCGCTGTACCACGCCTTCGTTGAAAAGGCGGTGGCCTGGGTGAAGGCGCTGAAGCTCGGCAACCCGTTCGACGCCGACACCACCCTGGGGCCGATGGCGAACGTGCGCTTTGCCCATGTGGTGCGCAGCCAGATTGCCGACGCGATCGCCGAGGGCGCCAAGCCCCTGATCGATCCGGCGCTGTTCCCGGCCGATGACGGCGGCGCGTACCTGGCCCCGCAGATCATGGTGAACGTGAACCACGAGATGCGGGTCATGCGCGAGGAAAGCTTCGGCCCCGTCGTCGGCATCATGTCGGTGAAGGACGATGACGAGGCCGTCGCGGTGATGAACGACAGCCCCTATGGCCTGACCTGCTCGCTCTGGACGAAGGACGCGGACCGCGCGGCGGCCATCGGCGCGCGTCTGGAAACCGGCACCGTCTTCATGAACCGCTGCGACTATCTGGACCCGGCGCTCTGCTGGACCGGCTGCAAGGACACGGGCCGGGGTGGCTCGTTGTCGGTGCTGGGGTATCATTCGGTCACCCGGCCGAAATCCTACCATCTCAAGAAGGTGACGAAATGAGCAACGTGCCCACCGCGAACTGGTCCTACCCGACCGCCGTGAAATTCGGCCCCGGCCGGATTCAGGAACTGGCGCATTTCTGCAAGCAGGCCGGGCTGAAGAAGCCGCTTCTGGTGACCGACAAGGCACTGGCCAGCCTGCCGATCACCGCCCGCGCGCTGGATCTGATGGAGGCGGGCGGGCTGGGCCGCGCCGTCTTCTCGGATGTGGACCCGAACCCGAACGAAGGCAACATGGCCGCGGGCATCGCCGCCTACAAGGCGGGCGGGCATGACGGGGTGATCTGCTTCGGCGGCGGCTCGGCGCTGGATCTGGGCAAGATGATCGCGCTGATGCATGACCAGACCGTCAGCGTCTGGGATCTGGAAGACATCGGCGACTGGTGGACGCGCGCCGATGCAAGCCGGATCGCCCCGATCGTCGCGGTGCCCACCACCGCGGGCACCGGCTCGGAAGTCGGGCGCGCGGGGGTGCTGACCAACTCGGTCACCCACAAGAAGAAGATCATCTTCCATCCCAAGCTGCTGCCCGCGATCACCATCTGCGACCCGGAACTGACCGTGGGCATGCCGAAGTTCATCACCGCGGGCACCGGCATGGATGCGCTGGCGCATTGCCTCGAGGCCTACAGCAGCCCCTTCTACCACCCGATGAGCCAGGGCATCGCGCTGGAAGGGATGCGGCTGGTGTTCGAGAACCTGCCCAAGGTCTATGCCGATCCGGACGATCTCGAGGCCCGCGCCCACATGATGAGCGCGGCGGCCATGGGCGCGGTCGCCTTCCAGAAGGGGCTGGGCGCGATCCATTCGCTGAGCCACCCGGTCGGCGCGGTCTATGGCACCCACCACGGCACCACGAACGCGGTGGTGATGCCGATGGTGCTGGAGTTCAACCGCCACGCCATCGAGGACCGCATCGCCCGCGCGGCCGCCTATCTGGGCATCGTCGGCGGCTTTGCCGGCTTCCACGAAGCGGTCATGGAACTGCGCGCCCGGCTGAACATCCCGGCCAACCTGTCGGCCATGGGGGTGGAATACGCCCGGCTGGACGAACTGACCGAGATGGCGCTGGAAGACCCGTCCTGCGGCGGCAATCCGGTGAAGATGACGCGGGAGAACACCCGGGCGCTGTTCGACGCCTGCATGTGACGGCCGGTCACCCGGCGGCCCTTCCGGCACCGGCCGGGATATCCGCCGGGGCCATGCTGCGGCCCGCAGGACAGACCGGGTGCGGGCCGTGCCCTGCCGATGCGGCCGGGTTGCGGCCCGCCACCCTTTCAGCCGACGGCGGGCCATCCGGGCCGCCCGTCCGGACCGATCTTCGGAGGCCACCATGACCCTGACCCGTCTGGAAACCGAGATCGCCGTCGTGGGTGCGGGCGTGGTCGGGCTTGCCATCGCGCATCGTCTGGCACGCGCCGGGCATGAGGTTCTGCTGATCGACCCCGAACCGCCGGGGTCGGGCGCCTCTTACGGCAATGCCGGCACGATCGCCGATTATGCGGTGATGCCGGTCGGCACGCCGGAGGTGCTGCGCGCCCTGCCCACCCTTCTGTTCGACCGGAACTCGCCGCTGGCGCTGCGCCGCTCGGCCATACCGGCGCTGGCGCCCTGGCTTCTGCGGTTCCTGCGGCAGTCGCTGCCCGGGGCCGCGATGCGCAATGCGGCGGTGCTGGCCCGGCTGCTGGCCGATGCCTGCCCGCGCTGGATCGCGCTGGCCGACGCGATCGGCGGCAGCGATATCCTGCAGCACCGCGGCTGCCTTTACCTTTATGAAACAGAGGCCGCCTATCGCCGGGCCGCGGCCGACATGGCGGTGCGCCGCGGGCTGGGGATCCCCGTCGAACTGATCGGGCCTGCGGACCTGGCCGGGATGGAACCGGGGCTGCCGCCGGTGGCGGGGGGCGCGGCCTACTTTCCCCGGGCGGTCTTCCTGAACGACCCGGGACGGATGGTGCGTCTTCTGGCCGAGGCCGCCGTCGCCGCGGGCGCCGGTGTCCTGCGCGCGCGGGCCGGGCGGCTGGCGCGCCAGGTCGACGGGGTGACGCTGGACGGGGTGACGCTGGACGGGGATGGCGCTGCGGGGCCGTTTCATCTGCACGCGCGGCGCGTGGTCATCGCCGCCGGGGCGCATTCACGCGCGCTGGCCCGGGCGGCGGGCGACCGCGTTCCGCTGGATACCGAACGCGGCTACCACCTGGAATGGGACATGCCCGCACCGCGGCTGAGCCGGCCGTCGTGCCCGACCGCGCGGGGGTTCTACCTCTGCCCGATGGAGGGGCGGCTGCGCGTCGCGGGCACGGTCGAGCTTGGCGGGCTTCACGCGCCGCCCTCGCCCCACCGGCTGGCCCGGCTCGAGGCCGGGGCGCGCGCGATCTTCCCCGACCTGCCCGCGCCGGACCGCAGCTGGATGGGGTTCCGCCCCTCGATCCCCGACTCGCTGCCCGTCATCGGGCCTTCGGTCGCGGGGGCCGAGGTCATCCATGCCTATGGCCACGGCCACATCGGCCTGACGCTGGCCCCGGTGACGGCGGCGCTGGTCGAAGGCTGGATCGCCGGGCGGCCGACGGAGAGGTTCGACGCCGTTCTGCCGGGGCGGTTCTGAGCCAAGCGGCAGGAGCGGGGCTCTGCCCCGCACCCCGGGATATTTGAGGACAGAAAATGGGGAGGCGCGGGGTTTTCCCCGCCGCCTGCGGGGCCTAAGGTCGCCGCATCGTCTGCGAGAGGATGTTCATGCGCACCGCCCTTGTCACCGGATCGGCCGGATTCATCGGATACCATCTGTGTCGGCGGCTGCTGGCAGACGGGTTCCGGGTGGTGGGGCTGGACGGGATGACGGCCTATTACGACGTGGCGCTGAAGCAGCGGCGACATGCGATGTTGTCGCAGACCCCGGGCTTCACCGCGGTGGAAGGGCTGCTGGAGGACCCCGGGCGCATGGCGGGGCTGGTGGCCGCGTATCGGCCAGAGGTCATCGTGCATCTGGCCGCCCAGGCGGGGGTGCGCCATTCGATCGAGGCGCCCCGGTCCTATGTGGAGGCGAACCTGATCGGCACCTTCGAGGTGCTGGAGGCCGCCCGCGCCGCGCCGCCCGCGCATCTGCTGATCGCCTCGACCTCGTCAGTCTATGGCGCGAACGACCGGATGCCCTATGCCGAAACCGACAAGGCCGACAGCCAGATGTCCTTCTATGCCGCCACCAAGAAGGCGGGCGAGGCGATGGCGCATTCCTATGCGCATCTTTACGGGCTGCCCACGACGATGTTCCGCTTCTTCACGGTTTACGGGCCCTGGGGGCGGCCCGACATGGCGCTGTTCAAGTTCACCCGGGCGATCCTGACCGGCGCGCCGATCGAGATCTACAACCACGGCGAGATGATGCGCGACTTCACCTATGTCGATGACCTGGTGGAGGGCATCCGGCGGCTGATCGACGCGGCCCCGGTACAGGGCGCGCCAGTGGCGGGCGACAGCCTGTCGCCGGTGGCGCCGTGGCGGGTGGTGAACATCGGCAACGGGGCGCCGGTGAAGCTGATGGACTTTGTCGAGGCGGTGGAAGCGGCGGTGGGGCACCCGGCGATCCGGGCCTATCTGCCGATGCAGCCGGGCGACGTGCCCGCGACCTGGGCCGCGACCGGGCTGATCGAGGCGCTGGTGGGGCCGCTGCCGCGCACCGACATCCGCGAGGGGGTGCGGCGGTTCGTGGACTGGTACCGCGCCTTCTACGGCGGCTGATCAGCCGAAGAGATCGGCCGCGATGTAGAGCGTGCCGCAGAGATCGCCCTTCGGGTCAAGCCCGGCCCCGGCCCCCATCGCCCGGACGCGCGGGTCGAGCAGGTTGGCCCGGTGCGGGGGCGAGGCCATCCAGCCTGCCACAACCTCGGCCGCGAGCGAGGCCGCGCTTTGCACGGGGATCACCGCGCCGTCGGGGCCGATGAAGACGCAAAGCCCCCTGCCCTGCCGCACCGTCACCCCGTCGAGCGCATAGAACGAGGCGGTGGCGATCGTCTCGCCCGCGGCGCTGAACCCGGCCCCCGCGGCGGCCAGCCGGGCAACGAGGCTGTCGCGCCCGGGGGGGCCGCCGGCATGGGTCAGGCGGCCCGTCGTGGCCATCCAGCGGGCATAGTCGCGCGCCACCACGGCCAGCGGCGGCATCGGCGCCAGCGGCGCCAGCCCTGCGGCACAGCGGGCGCGGTTCACCTCGAGCCGGAGCGCGGCGTCGATGGTCACATCGTCGATCTGAACGGACAGAGGCGCCAGCGCCGGGCCGCCCGCGGGTGGCCCGCAGCCATCCGCCTGCGCGGCAAGGGGCGCAAGCAGCAGCAAGAGCGCGACAATCAGGCGGAACATCGGAAACTCCCGGCGTTTCACGGCAACAGTTCGGCGGCGGCACCCACCGCCACGTTGACAGCATTTCCGTCATCGCGCATCCCGATGGCAAGATCGCACACAAGAGACGAGGCAGCTTCATGAAAATCGCGATGATCGGGACGGGCTATGTCGGCCTGGTGTCGGGGGTCTGCTTTTCGGACTTCGGGCATGAGGTTGTCTGCGTCGACAAGGACCCCCGGAAGATCGAGATGCTGGAGCGGGGCGAGGTTCCGATCTACGAGCCCGGCCTTGATGCGCTGATGGCCAAGAACGTGGCAGCGGGGCGTCTGCGCTTCACGGGCGATCTGAAGGCGGCGGTGGACGGGGCCGATGCGGTGTTCATTGCCGTGGGCACGCCCACGCGGCGGGGCGACGGGCATGCCGACCTGACCTATGTGATGGCGGCGGCCGAAGAGATCGCGGCGGCGCTGACGGGCTATGCGGTCATCGTGACCAAGTCGACGGTGCCGGTCGGCACCAACAAGCAGGTGGCAGGGGTGATCCGCCGGGTGCGGCCCGAGGCCGAGTTCGACGTGGCCTCGAACCCCGAGTTCCTGCGCGAGGGGGCGGCGATCGACGATTTCATGCGGCCCGACCGGGTGGTGGTGGGCGTGCAGGGCGAGCGCGCCAAGGCGGTGATGGCCGACATCTACCGCCCGCTGTTCCTGCGCGAGTTTCCGGTGGTGTACACCGACCTCGAATCGGCCGAGATGATCAAGTATGCGGCCAACGCCTTTCTGGCGGCCAAGATCACCTTCATCAACGAGATCGCGGCGCTGTGCGAGAAGGTCGGGGCCGACGTGAAGGACGTGGCCAAGGGGATGGGGCTGGACGGGCGGATCGGGAACAAGTTCCTGCACGCAGGGCCGGGCTATGGCGGAAGCTGCTTCCCCAAGGACACCCGGGCGCTGGCGCGGATCGGGCAGGACCACGCGGTACCGATGCAGATCACCGAGGCGGTGATCAAGGTGAACGAAGAGATCAAGCGGCGGATGATCGACCGGATCGTGGACCTTTGCGAGGGATCGGTGAACGGCAAGACGGTCGCGGTTCTGGGCGTGACCTTCAAGCCCAACACCGATGACATGCGCGAGGCGCCGAGCCTGACGATCGTGCCGGCGCTGGTGGGGGCCGGGGCGAAGGTGCGGGTGGTGGACCCGCAGGGCAGGAAGGAAGGCGAGGCGCTGCTGCCCGGGGTGAAGTGGGTGGACGACGCCTATCAGGCGGCGCAGGGGGCGCATGTGCTGGTGATCCTGACCGAGTGGAACGAGTTTCGCGCGCTGGATCTGGGCAAGCTGGCCAAGAAGATGGCGGTGCCTGCGATGGCCGACCTGCGCAACATCTATGGTGCGAAGGACGCGAAGAAGGCCGGGTTCACCGCCTATACCGGCGTCGGGCGCTGAGGCGAAGGGGGCCGCGTGGCCCCCTTCCCCCACCGCGTCGCTTATCCTCAGGCGTGGATCGCGCCGTCGCCGCAGGCCAGCGCCGCCTCGCGCACCGCTTCGGAATAGGTCGGGTGCGCGTGGCAGGTGCGGGCCAGATCTTCCGCCGCGGCGCCGAATTCCATCGCCACGCAGACCTCGTGGATCAGATCGCCCGCCGCAGGCCCGATGATATGGGCGCCAAGGATCCGGTCGGTGTCCTTGTCGGCAAGGATCTTGACGAAGCCGTCACCGGCGAAGGTGGCCTTGGCCCGGGCATTGCCCATGAAGCTGAACTTGCCCACCTTGAAGGCCCGGCCCGCGGCCTTCAGGCTTTCCTCGGTCTCGCCCACGCTGGCCACCTCGGGGTGGGTGTAGATCACGCCGGGGATCACGCCGTAATTCACATGGCCGTGCTGGCCCGCGATCACCTCGGCCACCGCCATGCCTTCGTCTTCGGCCTTGTGGGCCAGCATGGGGCCCTGCACCACGTCGCCGATCGCGTAGAGGCCGGGCACATTGGTGCGCCATTGCGCGTCGGTCTCGATCTGGCCGCGCTGGGTCAGCCTGACGCCCAGCGCCTCGAGCCCGAGGCCCTGCGTGTAGGGGCGGCGGCCGGTGGCAACCAGCACCACCTCGGCCTCGGTTGTCTTGTCGGCGCCGGACTTGCGCACCTGATAGCGCACGGTCGCCTTGCCCTGGGCCACGTCCACGCCCTGCACGGCGGCGCCGGTGATGATCTCCAGCCCCTGCTTCTTCAGCATCCGCTGGAAGGTGCGCTGCACCTCGCCATCCGCGCCGGGGATCAGCGTGTCGAGGTATTCCACCACCGTCACCGCCGTTCCCAGCCGCGTGTAGACCGAGCCCAGTTCCAGCCCGATGACGCCGCCGCCGATCACCACCATCGAGGCGGGGATCCGATCCAGCGCCAGCGCGCCGGTCGAGGTGACCACGGTCTTTTCGTCGATCGTGATGCCCGGCAGGCTGGACGCCTCGGACCCGGTCGCGATCACGATGTGCCTGGCGGTATGCACCTCATCGCCCACCTTCACCTCGCCGGGCGCCGGGATCGTGGCCCAGCCGGTCAGGCGGTCGACCTTGTTCTTCTTGAACAGGAACTCGATCCCCTTGGTATTCTGGGACACCACGTCATCCTTGTAGGCCTGCATCTTCGCCCAGTCGACGACCGGGGCGGGGATGTTCAGGCCCATGGTGGCAAAGTTCTCATGGGCCTCGTGGGCCATGTGGCTGGCGTGCAGAAGCGCCTTCGAGGGGATGCAGCCGATGTTCAGGCAGGTGCCGCCCAGCGTTGCGCGACCTTCCACGCAGGCGGTCTTGAGCCCCAGTTGGGCGGCGCGGATGGCGCAGACATAGCCCCCCGGTCCGGCACCGATCACGATGACATCATAGCTGGCCATTCGGCTTTCCTTTCATGCGTTCGGCCGCCGCGCGCCGCTTGGGCGGGGCGGTCCGGTCTTGATGGGGGGTGCGGCGCCAGACGAATTCGGCCAGCGCCATCGCGCCCAGCCCCGGCAGAAGCGACAGCAGGTGCTGCACGCCCGCCGGGATCAGCGCGTCGATGGACAGGGCCACCGGGCCCGCAAACTTCACCACATGCGACAGGTGGTAGAGCAGGTAGAGAAAGGCGATGCCGCCCGCCACCGTCTCCAGCACCGCGCGGGTCGGCTCGGACAGCGAGGATTTGAGCATGCGGGCCAGCCTGTCCGAGGCCAGGATGCTGGCCCCCAGCGACAGCGCCGCCAGCAGCCCGACGACCCCGCCAAGCTTGCCCAGACCCGCGCCCGGCAGCGCCACCAGCCCCACGAAAAGCGCCGCCGCCCCGACCGAGGTGGCCCCGGACGCAAGCGCGAACTGGCGGAGCTTGGCGGGCGTCATCGGTTCAGAGCGCAAGCAGGTAGAGCG
>JAJZVD010000028.1 GCA_021845805.1 Pseudomonadota bacterium
ACCGCAAATACGCGGGCTCGTCCGACGAGATGGTGGCGCTGATGCGCTCGGGCGGGGGCGGGCAGTATGACCTGGTGTCGGCTTCGGGCGATGCCACGTTGCGGCTGATCTACGGCGGCGACGTGCAGCCGATCGACGTGAACCTGATCCCGGATTACGCCAACTTCCTCGACAACCTGAAATCGCCGCCGCACAACACGGTGAATGGGCTGCATTACGGGCTTTCCTATGAATGGGGCCCCAACGTGCTGATGTGGAACGCCGACAAGATCACGACGCCCCCCGACAGTTGGGCGGCGATCTACAACGACACCCACAAGGGCCAGATCACCGTGCCCGACAACGCGATCCAGATCGCCGACGCGGCCCTTTACCTGATGGCGACCAAGCCCGAGCTGGGGATCAAGGACCCCTACGAGCTGACCCGGGCGCAGCTGGATGCCGCAACCAAGCTGCTGAGCGATCAGAGGCCGCTCATCAAGAAATACTGGGCGCTGGCCAGCGACGAGATCGAGCTGTTCAAGAACGGCGATGCCATCATCGGCGCGGCCTGGCCCTACCAGACCAACGCGCTTCGGGCCGACAATGTGAACGTCATGGACACGGTGCCGAAAGAGGGTGCCACCGGCTGGGCCGACAGCTGGATGCTGGCCAGCAAGTCCAAGCACGTCATGTGTGCCTATCAGTTCATGAAATATGTCTCGACCCCCGAGGTGCAGGCCCAGCAGGCGATCTACTTCGGCGAGACGCCCGCGAATGCCAAGGCCTGCGATGCGATGAACGCGCTGGAGGCGGGAAGCTGCAGCAAGTATCACCTCGATGCGCCCGCCAGCTACTTCCAGCAGATCCACTTCTGGAAGACCCCGCTGCCGGACTGCGGGGACGGCCGGAAGGACTGCACCAGCTATGGCGACTGGCAGAAGGCCTGGCAGAAGGTGAAGGGCTGACATGATCGGGGCGGGGGGCAGGTCGAACCGTCTTTCCGCCCTGTTCTGGCGGCAGCCGATGCTTGCGCTTGCGGGCCTCGCGCTGCCGCCGGTTCTCTGGCTGGTGCTGATCTACATCGCGGCGCTGGCGGTGCTTTTCGTCGCGGCCTTCTGGTCGGTCGACGATTTCACCGGCGAGATCGTCCGCACCTGGACGGTCAGGAACTTCACCGAACTGGCCGCATCGCCCACCTACCGCACGATTGCCCTGCGCACCATCGGCATGGCCGCGCTGGTGACGCTGACCGATGCGGTGCTGGCCTTTCCGGTGGCCTACTTCATGGCCCGCGTGGCCGGGCGGCGGCTGCGGCTGGTGCTCGTCACCCTGGTCGTGCTGCCGCTCTGGTCCAGTTACCTGGCGCGCGTCTATGCTTGGCGGCTGATTCTGGCGCATGACGGCGCGCTGAACTGGGGGCTGCGCGCGCTGGGCCTGCCTGCGGCCGAGATCGGCTATACCAACTGGGCGATGTGGATCGTCTTCAGCTACATCTGGCTGCCCTTCATGATCATGCCGGTCTATGCCGCACTGGAGCGCATACCGCCCTCGTTCTTCGAGGCCTCGCAGGATCTGGGCGCGCGGGGGTGGCGGACGCTGCGCCGGGTGGTCTTGCCGCTGGCGATGCCGGGGCTGATCGCGGGGTCGATCTTCACCTTCTCGCTGACGCTGGGCGATTACATCACGCCGGTGCTGGTGGGCGGGCCGGGATCCGATTTCATCGGCAACGTGGTCTATTCCAATGTGGGTGTGGCCAACAACATTCCCTTTGCCGCGGCCTATGCCACCGTGCCGCTGGTGCTGATGGGGCTGTACCTGTGGCTGGCGCGCCGGCTTGGCGCCTTCGAGGTGCTGTGATGGAAAGCCGGGCGACGCGCATCCTTCTCGGGGTCTGGGTGGCGCTGGTGCTGGCCTTCCTGTTCGTGCCGATCCTGCTGATCGCGCTTTACGCCTTCAACGCCTCCAACGTGCAAAGCTGGCCGATCCGCGGCCTGTCGCTGCAATGGTTCCCCGCGACCTGGGCCAATGGCGAGGTGCGCGCGGCGCTGTGGCTCTCGATCCGGGCCGGGCTGATCGCGACCGCGCTGGCGGTGATCCTGGGGACCGCGGCGGCCTTTGCGGTGCACCGCTACCGCTTTCCCGGACGCGACGCGCTGAGCTTTGCCGTGGTGCTGCCCATCGCGCTGCCAGGCATCATCACCGGCATGGCGCTGAACTCGTTCTTCGTCTTCTGGGGCATGCAACTGTCGTTCTGGACCATCGTGATCGGCCACGCGACCTTTTGCATCGTGATCGTCTACAACAACGTGCTGGCCCGCCTGCGCCGGGTGCCGCGGTCGCTGACGGAAGCGTCGATGGATCTGGGCGCGGGCCCCTGGATGACGTTCCGCCGGGTCACCTTTCCGGCGATTTCCACCGCGCTGATCGCCGGGGCGCTGTTGGCCTTTGCGCTGAGCTTTGACGAGGTGATCGTGACCACCTTCACCGCCGGGGCGCAGAACACGTTGCCGCTGTGGATCTTCGGCGCGATCCGGCTGGGGCAGGAACTGCCCGAGGTGAACGTGATCGTGCTGGCGGTTCTGGCGCTGACGGCGGTGCCGGTGTGGCTGGCCTATCGCGTGACGATGGACCCCGACGGGCGGTAGGGCGCGGTCCTACACCGCCCAGCCCGCCTTCAACCCCTCATAGACCGCCTCTTCCGCCGTGCGGGGGGCCAGGCAGTCGCCCGCCATGTGCAGCTCGATCCCCAGTGCGCGGATCGTGTCCGACAGTTCGTCGCGCGGGATGTGGCCCAGCGACAGGACGAGGGTTGCGACCCCCTCGACCTCGACCGCGTCGCCCGCGGCGGTGTGCTGCAGGAAGACCGTATCGCCTGCCGTTCCGTAAAGCCGCAGATAGGGCCGCACCTCGACGCCTGCGCGGTGCAGGTCGGCGGCCAGCGTGTCGCGGACGTAAAGCGGCAGCACTTCGCCCGCATGGGTGCCCGCGACCGCCAGCGTCACCCGGCTGCCCGCCCGTGCCAGACGTTCGGCGATGCCCGGCCCGATCCAGTCGCCACGCCAGTCGGCCACCACCACACGCCCGCCCGCGTGCGCCTCGCCCCGCAGGATCTGCCAGGCGGTGACGATCTGCACCTCGCCGTCGGTCGGCAGGTCCGGGACCCTTGGCGTGGCGCCGGTGGCCAGGATCACCGCGTCGGGGGCCTCGGCCCGGATCAGCGCGGCATCGACCGGCGCGCCGCGGTGGATGCGGACCTGCGCGCGTTCCAGCTCGCGCGCGAAATTGGTGACGATGCCGCCGAACTCGGCCCGCTTCGGCAGCAGTTGCGCCAGCAGCACCTGCCCGCCAAGCTGCGGCGCCGCATCGTAAAGCGTCACCTCATGCCCGCGCGCCGCCGCCGTCACCGCCGCCTTCATCCCGGCCGGGCCGCCGCCCACCACCATCACGCGCTTGCGGCGGGCGGCGGGGGAGGGGGCGCCATAGACAAGCTCGCGCCCGGTTTCCGGCCGCTGGATGCAACTGATCGGCAGGCCGCGGTGGAAATGGCCGATGCAGGCCTGGTTGCAGCCGATGCAGGCGCGGATGTCGTCCACCGCCCCGGCCCGCGCCTTTGCTGGCATCTCGGGGTCGGCGATCATCGCCCGGGTCATCCCGCAGACATCGGCCTGCCCGGCGGCCAGGATCGCCTCGGCCTCCTGCGGCTGGTTGATCCGGCCCGCCACGAACACCGGAACCCGCAGCGCCTTGCGGAACCGGCCCGCGTCGGGCGCCACATAGCCCGGCGCGAAGGCCATCGGCGGCGCGATATGCACCGCGCCGCCCAGCGAGGCCGAGGTGCCGGTGGTCACGTTCACATAATCCAGGCCGTCCTGTAGCGCGACGCAGGCCTCCAGCGCCTCGGCCGGGGTCAGCCCCTCGTCGTCGCGCTCGCCCGCGCTGATCCGAAGGCCGATGACGAACCGCGCGTCTGTCGCCGCGCGGATGGCGGCCAGCACCTCGGCCAGAAAGCGCAGCCGCCCGGCCGCGTCGCCACCATAGGCATCCTGGCGCAGGTTCACCCGCGGGTTCAGGAACTGGGCGGGCAGGTAGCCGTGGCTGGCCACCACCTCGACCCCGTCCAGCCCCGCGGCCCACATCCGCCGCGCCGCCGCCGCGTAACCGGCGATGATCTCGGCGATCAGCGGCAGGTCCAGCGCGCGGGGCATGACGTGGAAGCGTTCGTTGGGGCTGACCGAGGGGGCATAGGCGACGGCAAGCAGGCCGTCGGCGCTTTCCATGATCTCGCGCCCGGGGTGGAAGAGTTGCGAGAAGATGGCGCAGCCCTCGGCGTGGATGGCCTCGGCCAGAGCGCGGTAGCCGGGGATGCAATCGTCTGTCGTCGCCATCAGCAGATGCGACGTGTAGCGCGCGGTGTCATGCACGCCCGCCACCTGCGTCACGATCAGCCCGGCGCCCCCCCGGGCGCGGGCCCGGTGATAGGCGATCAGTGCCGCGTTCACCGTGCCGTCGGTGGGCAGCGTCGTGTCATGGCCGGTGGACATGATCCGGTTGCGCAGCGTCGTGCCGCGGAGGGTCAGCGGCTGGAACAGGTGGGGAAAGGCCGTCATCGAAAGCTCCGCCGGACAGGAGCGCCGGGCGGGGCGGAGGGTGGCGCGGCGGCGGGGAAAGATCAACCGCCGCGCGGGGCTTTCCGGGCGGCGCCCTTACGCGCGCGCCGCGGCGGGCGCCATCCGTTGCAGCAGCGGCCAGGCGATCATCCCGCCCACCATGGCAAGCGTGAAGACCACCGCGGGCAGGCCCGCCCAGCCCACGACAGCGAGCGCGGGGCCGGGGCAGAAGCCCGCCATCGCCCAGCCCAGCCCGAAGAGGACCGAGCCGCCGATCAACCGCGCGTCGATCCGCTGTTCGGGCAACGCGGGGATCGGATCGCTGAACAGCGCACGCCCCCGCCGCGCCGCGATCCGCCAGGCCAGCACCATGGGCAGGATCGCCCCGCCCAGCACGAAGGCCAGCGTGGGGTCCCAGGCGCCCCCAAGGTCAAGCCAGCCCTGCACCTTTGCGGTGTCGGTCATGCCAGAGATCAGAAGGCCCAGCCCGAAGAGCCCGCCCGACAGGAACGAGGTCAAAAGCCGCATCAGAACGCTCCCAGCAGGTGACGGCCGACGTAGAGGGCGGCGAAGCCCGCGGCCAGGTAGACCAGCGTCGCCACGATGCTGCGGAGCGACAGGCGCGACATCCCGCAGACCCCGTGCCCCGAGGTGCAGCCGTTGGCGATCCGGGTGCCAAGGCCCACCAGCAACCCCGCCACCACCATCAGGGCAAGGTTGCCGCTGAGATGCGTCGCAGGCGCGCCGCGCACGGCCACCATCAGCGCAGGCACACCGATCAGCGCGGCCAGAAAGGCCAGCCGTTCGCCCGGGTTGCCCGCGCCCGAGCCGTCGACGAGGCCGCCCAGGATGCCGCTGGCGCCCATGATCCGCCCGTTGACGAGCAGAAGCAGCGCCGCCGCGCCGCCGATCATCAGCCCGCCAGCAAGCCCGAAAAGCCAGGCAGGCGGGATCTGGGTCAGAAGCATGGGTGCGGTCCTTTCCTGCGGGCCCCCGGGGCCATATGCCATGATGGGTATGTAGTCCAACTGGCTAATTCATTCCAATCATTGGCAGAAAATAAGACCGGGATTCCCGGGCGGCAAGGCCGGGCGGGAGGGTCTTCCGCCGCGGGGGCCCGGGCCGGAACGCGGTGCCCGATCGGGGCGGCAGGCGGGAAAGATTCCCGTAACGGCCCCGGTTCCGGCGCCTCGGCAAGGCGGACGTTTTCCTGTGGAGGCAAGGCCGGGAACCACGTTGTTCCGGGCGCAGAATTTACGCACTCGCTGTCGGCGCAGGCGCGGCTCTTCCGCATGCGCCGCGCGGGCCGCCCGTTCCAGCGTGACCGGCGCGTTGCTTACAAAGATGTAACCCACGCGCCCGTGGACGCGCGGCGCGCTTTGGCGTATCGACCGGCCGTCCGGGGAGATGCGGCCGCTGGGGCTGCCGGGGCGAGGAGATGCGGGTCATGCGGCAAGCCGGTCGGCGCCATCTGTGGCGGCGGGTGCTCGCGGTCGTTTCGGTGCTGGTGCTGGGGGGCCTGGGCGGCACGGCCTGGTGGCTTTTGCGGCCGCCGCCGCCGAGCTTCATGCTGCTGGACCGGGTGGCGCTGCCCGCGGGCGTGGCCAGGGGCGTGGTCTTCCTCTTTTCCGGCGCCGATGGCTGGCAGCCCGCCGATGCGGCCGTGCAGACCCGGCTCAGGGCGCAGGGGCTGGTCGTCGTGGGGGTCGACACGCCGCGCTATCTGCGGCGCATCGCCGACCGCGCCGGTGGCTGCGCCTACATGGTGTCCGACATCGAGGCGCTGGCCCAGCGGTTCCAGCGCGACACCGGCTCGCAGAGCTATGTGGCGCCGGTCGTTGCGGGACGGGGGCTGGGCGGGGGGCTTGCGCTTGACATGGTGGACCAGACGCCCGCCGTCACGATCGGCGGCACGGTGGCGGTGGACCCGCAGGCCGCGGTGCCCTTCCCGGTCGAACTGTGCACCCCCGCGGGGTACCTGACCCTGCCCGCGGGGCAGGTCTATGCGCTGGGCAAGGGCGCGCAGCCGGACCCGGTTTCCATCCTGCTGACACCGGGGGCGACGGCGGACGTGCGGGCCCGGGCGGCGGCATTCGCGGCGGGGTCGGCCGACGTGACCTTGATCGCCGCCGCGGCAGACCCCGCGCCCGAGGTGGCGGCGATCGCGCAGCGCGTGGCCTCGGCCACCCAGGCGCGCAACGCCCTGCCGGTCAAGGTACTGAGCGCCCAGCCCCGGCATGACGTGATGGCGGTGATCCTGTCGGGAGACGGCGGCTGGCGCGACATCGATTCGTCGATCGGCACGGCGCTTCAGGCCGATGGCGTGCCGGTGGTGGGGGTGGATTCGCTGCGGTACTTCTGGCGCACCCGCACGCCCGAAGGCACGGCCCAGGATCTCGCCGCGCTGATCGACCGCTATCGCACCGCCTGGCGGGTGAAGAACGTGATGCTGGTCGGCTATTCCTTCGGGGCCGATGTGCTGCCTGCCACTTACCTCGCCCTGCCGCGGCCGGTGCGCCGGTCGATCCTGGCGGTGGGGCTGCTGGGATTTTCGCCGCAGGCCGACTGGCAGATCACGGTCGCGGGCTGGCTGGGCTCGCATCGCGGGGATGCCACGCCGACGCTGCCAGCCGCCGGGGCGCTGCCGATGTGGAAGGTGTTCTGCGTCCATGGCAAGAACGAGGGCGACAGCGCCTGTCCGCAACTGGTGGCGGATGGGGCCGAGGCGTTGGAGACGCGGGGCGGGCACCATTTCGGCGGCGATTACAGAGGGGTGGAACGGGCGCTGCTGGCCGCCTATGACACCCGCCGCCGCGCGGCCGAAACGCGGCCGGCCAAGCCCGGGCCGGTTGCCATGGCAGGCCCCGCGCTGGAGTCCATGACGCAGTAGCATCGCCAGAGGCCGATGCGCCCGACGTGCGCCCGCACGTCGGTCAGGGGGTGCGCAGGCGGCGCGCGATCCAGCCCGCGGCGGCATAAAGCGCCAGCGTCAGCCCGACCAGCACGAACAGTGCGGCGAACATCAGGTCGGCGTGGCTGCGCGCGTTGGCCATCAGCATGACATAGCCCAGCCCCTGCGCCGCCCCCACCCATTCGCCGATGACCGCGCCGATCGGGGCATAGACGGCGGCCACCCCGAGGCCTGCGCCAAGCGCGGGCAGCGCGTGCGGAATGCGCAGAAGCCACAGTCTGCGCCAGGGCCCGGCACGGGCGATCCGGCCCAGGTCCAGCAGCCCCTCGGGCGTGGCCAGCAGCCCGTCCAGAAAGACCGAGGCCAGCGGGAAGAACACGATCAGCACGGTGATCAGGATCTTGGGCGCCAGGCCATAGCCCAGCCACAGCGTCAGCACCGGGGCCAGCGCGAAGATCGGGATCGCCTGGCTCAGCACCAGCACGGGCTTCAGGAACCGCCGCAGCCGGTCCGACAGCGCCATCGCCACCGCCACCGCGCAGCCCGTCAGCGTGCCAAGGACCAGCCCGGCCAGCACCTCGCCCGCGGTCACTGCGGCGTTCAGGGCCAGAACGTCCAGGTTCGCGCGGGCGGCGGCCAGCACCATCAGCGGCGGCGGCAGGATGAAGGGCGGCACGCCGGTCAGGCTGACCACCGCCTGCCAGAGCGCCACCAGAAAGATGACCGGCCCCAGCGCCTTCATGCCGCCTCCATCAGCCGGGCCATCAGCCCGTCATAGACGCGACCGAAGCCGGGCTCCTGCGGGCTGTGGGGGGCGGGGCCGGGCAGGGTGGGCAGGTCTTCCATCCGCCCCCCGGCCATCAGGCAGATCCGCTGGCCCAGCCGCAGCGCCTCGAGCGGGTCGTGGGTGACCAGCAGCACCCGCCGCCCGGCAAGGTGGGCCAGCGCCAGATCCTGCATCCGCTGCCGGTTCGCGGCGTCAAGCGCCGAGAAAGGCTCGTCGAGAAGGGCAAGCGGCGCGTCCTCGATCAGCGCACGGGCCAGCGACACGCGCTGGCGCTGCCCTCCCGACAGCGCCGCGGGCCGCCGCCGTTCCAGCCCGGCCAGCCCCATCTCGGCCAGCAGCGCCGCGGCCCGGGCGCGGTCGCCGGGCTCGCCGCGCAGCCGCTGGCCAAGGGTGGCGTTCTCGACCGCGCTCAGCCGCGGCAGAAGCAGGTCGGATTGCGCCATGTAGGCGATGCGGTCGGGGGCGGTCACCTGCCCCTCGAACCGCGCGCCGGTGGGCAGCCCCGCCAGCAGCCGCAGCACCGTGGATTTCCCCGCCCCCGAGGGGCCGATCAGGCAGGTCCAGCCGACCGGCAGATCGAGGCTCAGCGGCGCGAACAGCACCCTGTCGCCCAGCCAGGCGGCCCCTTCGATCCGGGCGGGGGGCGGGGTCATTTCTGCGACGGGTCGATGGCGATGTCGGCCACGGGCGGCGCCGCCTTGATCAGCCCGGCCGCCTGCAGGAAGGCGCCGAAATCGGCATAGCGCGCGCTGTCCAGGGCCATCGGATGCTGGTCGAAGTAGTGCACCGAATCCGCCCAGGCCGCCTTGTTCAGCGCGTCGTCCAGATCTTTCGCGTAGGACGTGTAGGCCGCCCAGCCCTTGTCCGGGTCGGCGGCGATCAGCGCCGCCGCGCGCTCGGTCGCGGCAAGGAACCGTTCGATCTTGCCCTTGTCCATCGTCTTGGGGTTGGCCTCGTAGATCAGCTCGTCATAGGGCGGGATGCCGTTGTCCTCGGGCTTGAAGCAGGTGCCCTGCTGGCCCAGCGCGGCCAGCTGGTGCGGCTCGAAGTTGCGGAAGGCCCCGCTGACCGCATCGACCTGCCCCGAGGCAAGTGCCGGCACCAGCGAGAAGTTCACGTTGACCCAGGTCACCTCGTCGGGCTTGACGCCATTGTGCTTCAGCATCCCGCCCAGCAGTGCCTGTTCCACCCCCGGCACCGAATAGCCGACGCTGCGGCCCTTCAGGTCGGCCAGCGTCTTGACCGGACCGTCGGTCTTGGCCAGCACGCAGTAAAGCGGGGTGTCGACCAGCGTGCCCACCCGCACCAGCGGCAGCCCCGCCTCGTGTTGCAGGTAAAGCTGCGGCTGGTAGGCCACCGCCAGATCGGCCTTGCCTGCCGCCACCATCTTCGGCGGGTCGTTCGGGTCCGACGGGGCGATGATGGTCACATCCAGCCCGGCGTCGGCGAAATAGCCCAGTTGCTGGGCCACGATGATGGGCCCGTGGTCGGGGTTCACATACCAGTCCAGCATGACGGTCAGCTTGTCGGCGGCCTGCGCCTGCGAGGCGGCGGCGAGGAAGGCGAGAAGGGCAAGGCGTTTCATGCGTCGGTCCTCAGGGCAAAGAAATGGTCGGTGGGGCCGTGGCCATGGCCGACGGTCAGGTGATCCGCGGCGGCGATGGCGCGGGCGACATAGGCCTTGGCGGCGCGGCAGGCCGCCTCGGGCGGGAGCCCCAGCGCAAGCTGGGTGGCCAGTGCCGAGGACAGGGTGCAGCCGGTGCCGTGGGTGTTGCGGGTGGCAACCCGCGCGCCCTCGAACCAGATGAGCCCCGCGGGCGTGGCGAACAGGTCGGGGCTGCCCGCGCCCGTCAGGTGGCCGCCCTTCAGCAGCACCGCCTGCGGCCCGAGCGCCAGCAGCGCACGCGCCTGCGCCTCCATCCCCGGGCGGTCGGTCGCCTCTGGCGCGGCCAGAAGGTCGGCCGCCTCGGGCAGGTTGGGGGTCACGATGCTGGCCAGCGGCAGAAGCTCGGCGCGCAGCGCCGCCACCGCGGCCTCGGCCAGAAGGCGGTCGCCGCCCTTGGCCACCATCACCGGGTCCAGCACCACCGGCAGGGCGCGCCCGCGCAGCGTGCCCGCCACCGCCGACACGATCCCGGCGGTGCCAAGCATCCCGATCTTCACCGCGTCCACCCGGATGTCATCGAAGATCGCGGCGATCTGGGCGGCGACGAAGGCGGGATCGAGCATCTGGGCCGCGCGCACCCCTTGCGTGTTCTGCACCGTCAGCGCGGTCAGCGCGGCCATCGCATAGCCGCCATTGGCGCTGATCGCCTTCAGGTCGGCCTGGATGCCCGCCCCGCCCGACGGGTCAGAGCCCGCGATGGAGAGCACGTTCGGGATCATGCCGCCCTCCAGGCATTGGCCAGCGCGCGGGCGGCGGCCTCGGGGTCGGGCGCCGCGGCGATGGCCGAGATCACGGCAAGCCCGGCCGCGCCCATGCGCTTCAGCGCGGCGACATCGGCCAGACCCACGCCGCCGATGGCCACGGCGGGCACCGGCGCGGCGGCGACGATCCCGCCCAGGCCCTCCAGGCCCAGCGGGGTCGCGGCATCGGTCTTGCTGGCGGTGGCGCGCACCGGGCCCACGCCGATGTAATCGACGACGCCCGGGGGCACGGCGGCCAGTTGCGCGGCCGTTTCGATCGACAGGCCCAGGATGCGCCCGGCCCCGATCCGCGCCCGCATCTGGGCCACAGGCGCATCGCCCTGGCCCACATGCAGGCCGTCCGCCTCGGCGGCCAGCATCACCTCGACCCGGTCGTTCACGATCAGCGGCACGCCCAGCGGCGCCAGCCGTGCCTTCAGCCGCCGGGCGGTGGCGATCATTGCGCCATCGCTTGCGGTCTTGTCGCGCAACTGCACCACCGTGGCCCCGCCGCGCACGGCAGCGGCCACTAGCGCCTCGTCGGCGCCATCGGGCGTCACGAAGTAGATCGACAGGTTCATGCCGCCGCGATCCGCGCGCCTGCGGTCAGGCGCTCGGGCGTGATGTTGTGCAGCGCGTCAAGGAAGGCCACGGAAAAGCTGCCCGGCCCCTGCGCCGTTTCGGCCGCGACCTCGCCCGCAAGGCCGTAATAGGCAAGCGCCGCCACCGTCGCCTCAAGCGCGGGCTGGCCCACGAGGAAGGCGCCGACCACCCCCGTCAGCGAGCAGCCAAGCGCGGTTATGCGCGGCATCATCGGATCGCCATTGGCGATGCGGAAGGCGCGGGTGCCATCGGTCACGAAATCCACCGGGCCGGTGACGGCGACCACGCCGCCGGTCTGGGCGGCCAGGCTTCGGGCGGCCGCTTCGGCGGCCTCCACCCCGTCGGCGGCATCCGCCCCCTTGCCGCGCCCGCCCAGCCCGGCAAGCGCCATGATTTCCGAGGCATTGCCGCGCACCACCGTGGGGCGCAGCGCGACCAGCGCCGCGGCGGTCTCGCGGCGGAAGGCGGTGGCCCCGGCCGCCACCGGGTCCAGCACCCAGGGCGCGCCGCGGTCGTGCATGACCTGCGCCGCAGTCAGCATGGAGCCGACCCAAGGTGCGCTCAGCGTGCCGATGTTGATCGTCAGCGCCGGGGTGAAGGCCGCGAATTCGCCCACCTCTTCGGCGGCATGGACCATCGCGGGCGACGCGCCCGCCGCCAGCATCACGTTGGCCATCACGTTCATGGCGACGTAGTTGGTGATGTTCTGCACCAGCGGGGCCGCGGCGCGCATCTGGGAAAGGTGGGTTCCAGGGGTCTGCATGTCTCTCTCCTCCCGGTCGGATGCCGAAAGGAAGAGGCTGTGCCCCATCCCGTCGCGACTTCCTCCGCCGGCATGATCCGGTTCAGGTTCAAAGGGTACTTCTCAGCCCGGATGCCCGGACGCCCCTGTCACATGCGCTGTCATAGCCCCGCTTGCCGGTGATGGCAAGGCGTGGGGCGCAGGGGGGGCAGGGGGTGGAGGGGGCGCAGTGGGCGCGCGCGGGGCGCCTAGGCCCGGCCGATGCGGATGACCGCCTTGATCAAGCCGGCCTTTGTCCGGGCCAGCCGGGGCAGGGCGGTCACGGCCTCGTCCAGCGTCAGGCGGTGGGTGACAAGGGCGTCAAGCGGCACGCGGCCAGCCCGCAGGCTTTCCGCCACATGGTCGAAATCGGCCCTGACCGCATTGCGCGAGGCGATCAGCATCATCTCGCGCCGGTGGAATTCGGGGTGGGGAAAGGCGATCTCGTCGCGCACCACGCCCACATAAACCAGCGCGCCGCCCTGCGCGACATGGGCGATGGCCCCGCGCATCGAGGCGGCGTTGCCGGTCGCGTCGAAGACCACGTCGAAGCCTTCGCCACCGGTGCGGGCGGCCACCTGTTCGGCCAGGTCGGGCCCGCCCACAATGCCCTGCGCAAGCCCCAGCCGGTCGCGGGCGAAGGCCAGCCGTTCGGGCTCGGTGTCCAGCAGCGTCACCCGATGTCCCGCGATGCGCGCGAAGATCGCGGCGCCCAGTCCGATGGGGCCCGCCCCGATCACCAGCGCCCGCGCCCCCGCCGGGGCCAGCGACCGGCGCACCGCATGGGCGCCGATCGCCAGGAATTCCACCGCCGCGGCGCCGGTCAGGCCCAGATCGCCCGCGGGGTAGAGGTTGCCCGCGGGCACCAGGATGCGTTCGCACATCGCCCCGTCGCGGTGCACGCCCAGCACCTCGATCCGCGCGCAGCAGTTGGGCTTGCCGTTGCGGCAGGCGAGGCAGGTGCCGCAACTGAGATAGGGGTTCACGATCACCGCCGTCCCGGCGGCCAGCGTCACGCCGTCGCCCGGCACGAGCACGGTCGCGGCGATCTCGTGGCCCATGACGCGCGGATATGTCAGGAACGGGTGCTTGCCCTCGTAGATGTGGTAGTCGGTGCCGCAGATGCCGACCTGTTCCACCTGCAGAAGCGCCCAGCCCGGCGGCGGGGCGCCCGGCTCGGGCAGGGTGTCGGTCAGTTCCAGCGCGCCGGGGGCCGGGCAGATCAGGCCGCGCATGGGGGGCTCCTTTCCCGCCGGGCCTAGCGCCCGCGTCGGCGCATCTGGTCGAAGAACACGATGACGATGATCAGGAAGCCGGTGATGATGCGCTGCCAGAACGAGTTCACGTTCAGCAGGTTGGCCCCGTTGTTGATGACCGCAAGAATGAAGGCCCCGATCAGCGGCCCGTGGATCGAGCCGATGGCGCCGAACAGGCTGGTGCCGCCGATCACGGTCGAGGCGATGGCCTGAAGTTCCCAGCCATCGGCCTGGGTGGCGTTGCCGATCCCGATCCGGGTGGCGAGCAACACCCCCACGAAGGCCGCGAAGAAGGCCGAGAGCGCATAGGCCATGAACACGATCCGCCCGACCCGCACCCCCGACAGCCGCGCCGATTCCGGGTTGGAACCCACGGCGAAGAGGTAGCGCCCCCAGCGGGTGTGATCGAGGAAGATGTACGCGGGCACCGCGACCAGGATCACCATCCAGAACAGGCTGGGAATGCGCAGGAACGACTGGGTGGAAAAATCGGTGAAGGTGGTGTTGTTGATCGAGATGGTCGACCCTTTCGTCATCAGAAGCCCGATGCCGCGCAGCGAGGTCATGGTGGCCAGGGTGATGATGAAGGGCGGCAGGCCCATCCGGGTGATGCCGAAGCCGTGGAAGATGCCGATGCCAAGCCCCACCAGCAGGGTGATGACGATGGCCAGCCAGGGCGCCACGCCCGCCTGCAGCAGCATGGCGATGATGACGGTCGAGAAGCCCGCGATGGCGCCCACCGACAGGTCGATCCCCGCGGTGATGATGACGAAGGTCTGCCCGATGGCCAGGATCGCGATCATCGAGCCCTGCCGCAGCAGGTTGGTGATGTTCAGCTCGCTCAGGAAGATCGGGTTGGCGATGGCCAGCCCGGTGCAGAGCAGCAGCAGAAGCCCCACAAGCGTCAGGGCGAACAGCACGCTGTAGTTGCGCTTGGGGGCCACGGGCGCGTCTGTGCCGGTCTCGGTGGTCGTGGTCATGCGGTTTCCCTATTCAACGCCAATGGCTTCGGCCAGAACCACCTCGTCGGCGGCATCCCGGTAGCGGTGCGTCCCCGCCATCCGTCCGCCGCGAAAGACGTGCAGCGTATCGGCCAGTTCGTAGACCTCGGGCAGGTAGGACGAGATCAGGATGATCCCCGCCCCGCGTTTCAGGAGCGCCGCGAACAGGCGGTAGATTTCCGCCTTCGTGCCCACGTCGACCCCCACGGTCGGTTCGTCGAAGATGAAAAGTTCGGCCCCGTGGTTCAGCCATTTGCCGATCACGATCTTCTGCTGGTTGCCGCCCGACATGGAACTGGCCAGCGTGCGGCGGCCCGGCGTCTTGATCGCAAGGTCGGCGATCTGGCGGTCGGCGCGGCTGGCCTCTTCGCGCGCGGCCACCAGCGGCCCGAAGGTGATCCTGTCATAGACCGGCAGGTTCAGGTTCAGCCCGATCGGCAGGTTCAGGTTCAGCCCCTGGTCGCGGCGGCTTTCGGGCGCAAGCGCGATGCCAAGGCCGATCGCGGCGTTCACGTCGCGGATGCGGACGGGCTGGCCCTTCCAGCGGATCTCGCCCGCGGCCGCGGGATGGCGGCCGAAGAGGCTCAGCGCGAATTCCGACCGCCCGGCGCCGATCAGGCCGTAAAGCCCCACGATCTCGCCCGCGTGGACGCTGAGCGAGATGTCGCGGAACCCCTTGCCGGTCAGCCCGCGTGTTTCCAGCAACACCGCCCCGCGCGGGATCTGCTCCTTGTGATAGATCTGGTCCAGCGTGCGGTTGATCATCAGCGACACGAGCTCCGTCTCGGTCGTGTCGGCGATGTCGCGGGTGCCCACCAGCGTTCCGTCGCGCAGCACCGACACCCGGTCGGCCAGTTCGAACACCTCTTCCATCCGGTGCGAGATGTAGACGATGGTCATCCCCTCGTCCTTGAAGCGGCGGATCAAGGTGAAAAGCTCGGCCGCCTCCTGCCGGGTCAGGTAGGCCGTGGGTTCGTCGAAGATCATGAAACGGGTGCCGCGCACGGTGGCACGGGCGGTCGCCACAAGCTGCTGCTGGCCGATGGTCAGGCCGCCCAGCATCGCGCCTGCGGGGATGTTGAAGCCCATGTCATCCAGAATGCGCTGGGCGTCGCGGGTCATCTGGCGCTTGCGCAACAGCCCGTAGCGCGTCTGCTCGTCGCCCAGAAAGACGTTGGCGGCGACCGTCAGATGGCGGCAGAGCACCACTTCCTGATGCACGGCGTTGATGCCATGGGCGATGGCCTCTTCGGGGTTGGCCAGCGCCACGGGCGCGCCGTCCAGCAGCACCTCGCCGCCGCTGCGCCGGATCACCCCGGTCAAGAGCTTGATCAGCGTGGACTTTCCCGCGCCGTTTTCGCCGACGATCGCGTGGATCTCGCCGCGGCGGAATGCCAGGCTGGCAGGCTTCAGCGCCTGCACCGGCCCGTAGTTCTTCTGGAGCCCGCGCAACTCCAGGATCGGTTGATCCGCCGGCGCGGTTGCCTGCGCGGTGGCGGTGGCGGTTGGCGCCGTCATCATGCTGCCCCCTGGCGTGTCATGGTCAGGTTCGCCCCTTCCCGGGCCCGGATCGGGCTGGTGCGGGAAGGGGCGCTTGGCCCGCCGGGGCTCAGTTCAGCTTCGGATGGATCAGGGCGGCAATCTTGGGATCGGTGGAGTTCGCCTTGGTCACCAGGTTGGCGCCGGTGTCGACATTGGCCGCCACCTTTTCCCCCTTCGAGGCGGCCAGCGCGGTCTTGATGCCGTCGTAGCCCATCCGGTAGGGGTCCTGCACCACAAGGCCCGCGATCACGCCCTTGTCGAGGAAGCCCAGCGTCTTGTCGTCGCTGTCAAAGCCGATCAGCGCGACCTTCTTGGCCATCCCGCTTTCGGCCAGCGCCTGGCCCGCGCCCTGCGCCATGATGAGGTTCGAGGCGAAGATGCCCACCAGCTTGGGGTTCGCGGTCAGAAGGTCGGTGGTGATGTTCAGCCCGGTCGTGGCCTGACCGTCGGCGACCTTGTCGGCGACCAGATGCAGGTCGGGATATTTCGCCGCCAGTTCCTCCTTGAAGCCCTTGGCACGCTGGTCGAGCGAGCCTACGCCCGGAAGCGAGGTGATCAGCGCCACGTCGCCCGCGATCTTGCCGGTCTTTTCCTTCACCGCCGCGGCAAGCCCATCGGCCGCAACCCGGCCGCCCTGCACGTTGTCGGTGGTCAGGAACGAGGTGAAGGCCTTGGAATCCGCGGCCGAGTCGATCCCGATCACCGGCACCGACTTCGCCGCCTCGTCGATCGGCTTGCCCAGCGACTTGAACTCGGTCGGCGCGATGACCACGGCGGCGGGCTTGCCCGCCACGGCGTTTTCCAGGATCGAGATCTGGCCGTTGATGTCGGCTTCCGACTGCGCGCCAAGCTCGGGCACCTTCACGCCCAGGTCCTTGCCGGCCTGCCGCGCGCCCGCCAGCACGATCTGCCAGTAGAACGAGGTGGTGTCCTTCACGATGATCGGGATGGTCACTTCCTGCGCCTGGGCGGGGACCGCCCCCATCATGCCGGCTGCGAACGCTGCGCCGACGACACCCAGAGCCGCCCGGCGGCTCAGTCTTGTAAGCGATTGCATCGTCTTCCTCCCTGAAGGCGCCCGCCGCCTCTTTTCCGGTCGCTTGTGGGGGCGCGCAGGTTATGATTATTATCGTTAAAAGACAGTCGGGCAAGCCCCCAGATGACCTTCGATCACGCCCCCGCCGCCATGCTGCGTGGCAGCAATAATCCAAGGGAAAACTCTGCCGTCTGCGATTGCATCCGTTCGTATTCACTGGATTTTTCGCCATGGACCTTGCAACTGGAGCATGTGCTGCGCTGCGAAAAAAATTGTATAATAACGGCAAAAGACAGATGAGTGTCGCAACCGGACGGCAGCCATGAAGCAGAATACCCTGTTCAAGGAGGCGTATAACCGGGCGCTGGATGCCTTTGGCGCCACCGACCGGCTGCCATCCGAACCCGAACTGGCCGAATCGCTGAAGGTCAGCCGCACCACCGTGCGCGCCGTGCTGCACCGGATGGCCGAGGCGGGGCTGATCGACTGGAACCAGCGCAGCAAGCGGGTGCTGCGCCTGCCGGTGGCCGCCGACTATTTCCCCGAGGCCGAGACCCGCTCGGCCGCCGAACTGGTCGAACGCGGCTTCATGGCGCGGGTGATGGATGGCCGGATCGGGCTCAGCAGTCCGATCAACGAGGCGGAGCTTGCGCGCGAGATCGGGGTGGGAACGACCACGGTGCGCGAGTTCCTGATCCATTTCTCGCGCTACGGGCTGATCGAGAAACGGCGCAACAGCGGCTGGGTGATGGTGGGCTTTACCCGCGCCTTCGCGCTGGAACTGGCCGACGTGCGCGAGATGTTCGAACTGCGCTCGGCGCTGGCCTTCGCGCGCCTTCCGAAGTCGAGCGAGTTGTGGAAGAAGCTCGCCGCGCTCGAGGCCGAGCACCGCCGGATGCTGGAAAACATCGACACCGAATACCGCCGCTTTTCGGAACTGGACGAGCGACTGCACCGCCTGATCCACTCGGCTGCGGAAAACCGTTTCATCACCGAATTTTACGACGTGATCGCCATGGTGTTCCACTACCACTTCCAGTGGAACAAGAAGGACGAGCAACGCCGCAACACGGTCGCCGTGCAGGAACACCTGGCCTACATTGCCGCGCTTCAGGCGGGCGACCCGATCGAGACGGAACTGACCTGCCGCCGACACCTGCGCTCGGCCCGCGCGACGCTGATCGCCTCGACCCCCGCCGATTAGCGCCGCCGGATCCTGCGGGCGTCCGACCAATGTCGGCTTTGCCAGAAGGCGCGGGGGCGGGCTATGCTGGCCCAAGCGCCATGTGGGAGGATGTCGTGCGGGATCTGGAACATGTGCGCGAGATCGACCGCGTCATGGCCGGGCAGGCGTCCGGCCGCGACGGCATCGTGCTGCAATCCTGGCGCCGCTGCATCGAGACCTACGGGATGGACCCGGCCCGGGCCGAGCCCGCCCATATCGTCACCCAGTCCGAACTGCGCGAGCACCGCGAACAGGCCGAGCGGTTGATCGGCATCGCCCGGTCCGGCTTGCAGGCGCTGTTCCGGCAGGTTGCCGGGCAGAACTACGTGCTGCTGCTGGCCGACGCCAAGGGCGTCACCGTGGATTTCTTCGGCGATCCCCGGTTCGAGGATGACTTGCGCCATGCCGGGCTCTATCTGGGCTCCGACTGGTCCGAAGAACGCGCGGGCACCTGCGGCGTGGGGTCGTGTCTGTTCACCGGCGAGGCTGTGACGATCCACCAGACCGACCATTTCGGGCTGGCGCATACGCCGCTCTCTTGCACGGCGGCGCCGATCTACGACACCGCGGGGCGGCTGGCGGCGGTGCTCGACATCTCGCTGCTGCGCTCGCCGGGGCCGAAGGTGACCCAGAACCTGGCGATGAACCTGGT
This sequence comes from Pseudomonadota bacterium, assembly GCA_021845805.1. GTDB lineage: Bacteria > Pseudomonadota > Alphaproteobacteria > Rhodobacterales > Rhodobacteraceae > Solirhodobacter. The sequence goes on from JAJZVD010000028.1 coordinate 18,790, forward strand.
GCGCGCCTCGGCCCGGCGGATCGAGATGGCGAACCTGATGGCGGGAACCCGGCGGGAATGGGTGCTGCGGTTTTCCGCCCGGCCCGAGTTTCTCGACGTGGACCCCGAAGCCGCGGTGGCGCTGGACGATGGCGGCCGCATCGTCGGGCTGACCCGCGGCGCGCAGGAGATCCTGCGCCCTGGCGATCCCGGCGCGGGGCTGATCGGCACCCGGCTGGATGCGCTGATGGATCTGGCGGTGGATGACCTGCCCGACCTGATGCGCGGTCGCCCGACCGAAGAGCGGGTGATCCGGCTGAAGGACGGGCGCGGGCTTTTCGGCCATGCCATCGCCCCGCAGGGCACCCCGCGCCGGCCGGTGGCCGAGCCGAGCCTGCCCGGCGCGCTGTCGAGCCTTGCCGGGCCCGACCCGGCGCTGCGGCGGATGCTGGCGGATGCCGGGCGGCTGGCCGCGACGCGGGTGCCGCTGCTGCTGACCGGCGAAACGGGGACGGGCAAGGAACGGCTGGCACGGGCGATCCATGTGGCGGGGCCGCCGGGGCGCAGCTTCACCGCCGTGCCCTGTGCGGGTCTTCTGCCCGGGCAGGTGGGGGCGCTGGCGGATGCGGGCGTGGCGGGGGCCGGGACGCTCTACCTTGCGGGGGTGGAAGATCTGGACCCCGCGGCCCAGGCACGGCTGCTGGCCGTGCTGTCGGCGCGCGACGACCTGCGCCCGATCGCGGGCACCCGGGCCGATCTGGCGGGGCTTGGCCGGGCGGGGCGGTTCCGCACCGATCTGTTCTTCCGGCTGGCGGGGGCCACGCTGGCGCTGCCGCCCCTGCGCCAGCGGCAGGACATCGACTGGCTTCTGGACAGGCTCTTGCGGCGCCACTCGGCCGAGGATCGCGCGCTGTCGCCCGCCGCGCGGGCCGAGCTGAAGGCGCGGCCCTGGCCGGGCAACCTGCGCGAACTGTCGGCGGTGCTCGAGGTGGCGTCGGCTTTGGCCGAGGGCCGGGTGATCGACCTGCCCGACCTGCCGCCCCCCGCGCTGAGCCCTGCGGCCCCGGCGCCCGAGGCCGAGCTTGAGGCGGTCTTGCGCGCCTGCGGGGGCAACATGGCGCAGGCGGCGCGGAGGCTTGGTGTCAACCGCTCCACCATCCTGCGGCGGGTGGCGCGGCTGGGGCTGGCGCGGCCCGGCTGATCCTTGCCGCATCGGCGTTGCGCGCCGTTGCGGGCGCAACGCGCGAGGGCAAAAAACGCCCCGCCGATGCCTGGGCCCCGGGAAAGCCATAGCCAGCGGCCGCCTTTCGCCCGCAGCCTTCCCCCGAGGATGAGCGATCAAGGGAGGAGATCATGCTCGATGCAACGGTGCCCGATCGGGTACAGACGCTGCTGGACCGCTTCGGCGCGGCGCTTGAGGCGGGCGATGTGGCCGCGGCCAGCGCCATGTTCGTGGCCGATTGCTACTGGCGTGACCTGGCGGCCTTCACCTGGAACATCAGGACGATGGAGGGGCCCGCACAGGTCGCCGACATGCTGACCCACCAGCTTGCCGCCACCCGGCCCGCAGGCTGGCGCATCGCCGATGGCGAGGTGCCCGCCGACGAGGGCGGCATCACGACCGCCTGGATCCAGTTCGAGACGGCGGTGGCGCGCGGTTATGGGCTGATCCGGTTCCGAGGCGACCGGATCTGGACGCTGCTGACCACCATCGCCGAGCTGAAGGGCCACGAGGAACACAAGGGCTTCAGCCGACCGATGGGGGCGAAACACGGCGCGGGCAAGCACCGGCCGTCCTGGAAGGAAGAGCGCGAGGCCGAGGCGCGCGAGCTTGGCTATACGCGGCAGCCCTATGTCGTGATCGTGGGCGGCGGGCAGGGGGGCATCGCGCTGGCCGCGCGGCTGCGCCAGCTTGACGTGCCCACCATCGTTCTGGAACGCAACGACCGGCCCGGTGACAGCTGGCGGCGGCGGTACAAGTCGCTCTGCCTGCATGACCCGGTGTGGTACGACCATCTGCCCTACCTGAAGTTCCCCGACACCTGGCCGGTCTTTGCGCCCAAGGACAAGATCGGCGACTGGCTGGAATTCTACACCCGGGTGATGGAGCTGAACTACTGGACCCGCAGCACCTGCAAATCCGCCCGGTTCGACGCGGCCACGAAGGAATGGACCGTGGTGGTGGACCGCGAGGGGCAGGAAGTTGTGCTCCGGCCACGCCAGCTGGTGCTGGCAACCGGCATGTCGGGCAAGCCCAATATCCCGACCTTCCCCGGCATGGATCGGTTCCGGGGCGATCAGCACCATTCCTCGCAGCACCCGGGGCCGGATGCCTATGCGGGCAAGCGGGCCGTGGTGATCGGGTCGAACAACTCGGCGCACGACATCTGCGCCGCGCTGTGGGAAAACGACGTGGATGTGACGATGGTGCAGCGCACCTCCACCCATATCGTGAAATCCGACACGCTGATGGAGATCGGGCTTGGCGCGCTTTACTCCGAACAGGCGGTGCAGGGCGGCATGACGACCGAAAAGGCCGACCTGATCTTCGCCTCGCTGCCCTACCGCATCCTGCACGAATTCCAGATCCCGCTTTACGAGCAGATGCGGGAACGCGACAAGGATTTCTACGCGGGGCTGGAACGGGCGGGCTTCCGGCTTGACTGGGGCGACGACGGCTCGGGCCTGTTCATGAAGTACCTGCGCCGCGGGTCTGGCTACTATATCGACGTGGGGGCCTCGCAGCTGATCATCGACGGCAAGATCAAGCTGGCGCACGGGCAGGTGGCCGAGATCCTGGAAGACGGCGTGAAGCTCGACACCGGCACGGTGCTGCCCGCCGATCTGATCGTCTATGCCACGGGCTACGGGTCGATGAACGGATGGGCGGCCGACCTGATCGGGCAGGACGTGGCCGACAAGGTGGGCAAGTGCTGGGGGCTGGGCTCGGCCACCACCAAGGACCCCGGCCCCTGGGAAGGCGAGCAGCGCAACATGTGGAAGCCCACGCAGCAGGAGGCGCTGTGGTTCCACGGCGGCAACCTGCACCAGTCGCGCCATTACTCGCAGTACCTGGCGCTGCAACTCAAGGCCCGGCAGGCGGGCATCCCGACGCCGGTCTACGGGTTGCAGCCGGTGCACCACCTGCGCTGAGCAGGGATCGCTGCGGCCTGCCCCCTTCCCGCGGGGGCGGGCCGCGGCCTGTGGTGGCGGCGCTCAGCCCCGCGCGTGGCGGGCCAGCCCCTCGACCAGCGCCTGCACCCCCGCATCCGAGGTGATGATCCCGGGCGACGCGCGCAGGATGGGGCCGCGCCCGTCGGTGGCGATGCCGTCTGCGCGCAGGGCGGCCACCACCTCGGCCGCCGGTCGGTTCAGCCGCAGCATGACCGAGCCGCCGCGCGCCGCCTCGCTGCGCGGGGTGACAAGGTCAAGCCCCAGCGCGTCGGCGGCCTCGATGATCGCCGCGGTCTGGCGGCGGTTCTGCGCCAGGATCGCGGCACCGTCCTGCCCCGCGTGCCAGTCGAGCGCCGGCAGCGAGGCGATCGCGGCCACGCAGCCGGGGGTGCCGTTGTCGAAGCGGCGGATGTCGGGGGCATAGCTGAACCGGTCAAGCGCCCAGTTGAACGGATCGGGCTGGCTGAACCAGCCGCACAGTTCGGGTGCCGAGCGGGCGATCAGGGGCGGCGCCACATGCAGGATGCCCGCGCCGGGCGTCCCGCACATCCATTTCAGGCTGGTCGACAGGGTGAAATCCACCGCCGGTTCGGTCACGTCGAAGGGCAGAAGCCCCGCGCCCTGCGTCACGTCCACCCCGATGATCGACCCCATCTGCCGCCCGTGCGCCATCAGCGCGGGCAGGTCGATCCGGTGCGAGGTGGTGGACGACACCCAGGTCAGCAACGCAAGCCCCACATCGGCGCCCCAGCGGGCGCGGATGTCCTCGTCCTCGACCCAGGCCGCGCCCTGCCGCAGCGGCACGGTGTCAAGCGTGAAGCCCAGCCGGTCCTGCAACCGGGTCAGCAGGAAGTGGTTCGAGGGAAAGCAATCGGCCGCCACCAGCACCCGCTTGCCCTTCAGCGCGGCGGGGGGCAGGGCCGTCATCAGCATGGAAAGCCCCTGGGTCACGTTCTCGCAGGTGGTCACGCTGGCCTCGGGCGCGTTCAGGATGGCGCGCCAGCGGTCCACGAATGCGGCGCGGCGCGACAGGATCCAGCCCCATTGCGCATCGTCGGCCGCCCCCCAGACGGCGGCGAAATCGGCCATGATGCGGGCCAGCGCGGCTGCCTTGCCGGGATACTGGCCGATGGAGTGATACAGGAAATAGGCGTCGTCCATGAACCCTTACCGTTGGTAGGCCCGCTGGAAACGGTGTTCCAGCCAGCCGGTCAGCCGCACCAGCGGCCAGAGGATCGCCACATAGATCAGCGCGGCGCCGATCAGGGGCGAGGGATTGGCAAACAGGGCCTGGGTGTCGGTCGCCTGTTTCAGCAGGTCGGTCATCGCGACGACCGAGGCCAGCGAGGTGTCCTTGATGACCGACACGCAGTTCGAGGCATGCGGCGGGATCACAAGCCGGATCGCCTGCGGCAGCACCACCTTCTGCATCATCCGCCAGAACCCCAGCCCCAGCGCGGCCGAGGCCTCGAACTGCCCCTTGGGCACGGCCTGGATGCCCGCGCGCACCACCTCGGCGGTATAGGCGCCCAGCACCAGCGACAGCGCGATGGCGGCGGCGGTGAAGGATGACAGCACGATCCCGGCAAAGGGCAGGGCGTAGTAGATCAGGATCAGCACGACCAGCACCGGCATGGCGCGCATCAGGTCGGTATAGGCGATGGCCATCAGGCGCAGCGGGCGCGGCGCGTAAAGCCGCGCAAGAGCGATGGCGACGCCCCAGAGGCTGCCAAGGACGATGGCCGTGGCCCCCAGCAAGAGCGTGTTGCCCAGCCCCCGCAGCAGGATCGGGAAGGCCTGCGCCAGGACGTGCAGGTTGAAGAAGATGTCGATCGCGCTCATGGCACGGATCCTTCTGCGCGGCGGTCGGTGATCAGCATGTGGCCGGGGGCATGGGTGATGGCAAAGGGCAGCCGGGCGCTGGCGATGGCGCGTTCCATCGTGACGCCGCAGGCCCAGAACACCGGCACTTCGCCCGGATGAAGATCGGTCAGGCCCAGCCCGTCGATCGGGCGGCCAAGGTCGACGCCGATGGCCGCGGGGTCGCCCACATGGACAGGGGCGCCATGCGCGGCGGGATGTCCCTTGGTCACCCGGATCGCCAGCGGCACCTGATCTTCGGGGATGGCGCGCATCGTCACCACCAGGGTGCCGCCGAACGGCCCGGCGGGGCGGTTGGCGATGCCGGTGTCGAAGGCCGCGCAGCTGAGCCCCGGCGCATGGCAGCGCAGGCTGACGCCTGCCGCGACCAGATCGGCCTCGAAGCTCAGCGAACAGCCGATGGCGAAGGGCACCAGGTCGTCTCGCCAGTGACCGGCGATGTCGGCCACCCGCCCCGCGGCCGCGCCGTCCCGGAACAGACGGTACAGCGGCAGGTCGTGCCGCAGGTCGATGTCGCCAAGGCCGGGCAGGGCGGGGCTGCCCGCCGCGCCGCGGGCCAGCAGCGGGCAGGCGGCGGGATTGGCGCGCAGGAACGCCTCGAAATCGTCGGCCTGCGCGGCGGGGATGAAGGCCATGTTGGCCTGCGCGAAGCCGGGGCACAGCGCCGCGGTCTGGCGCACCTCGCCCGCCCGGAAGCGCGCGCGCCAGGCGGCCGGGCTGTCGGTGGCCGCGCTCATCGGGCGGCCTTCCAGGCGGTTTCGATCTGGGCCTTGAACAGCAGCACTTCCAGTTCGTGCGTGGTGCGGGTGCGCGCCCAGCGGTCGTCGTCCATCCAGCCCGCGCGCCAGGTGGTCATCGCCACCAGGCAGCAGTCCGGCGGCAGGCCCCAGTCGGGCCCGGGCGTGACGCGGATCGAGACGCGCGGCACGCGCGCGCCCGCGGGCCCAAGGTGGAAGTCGATCAACCCCAGCGCGGGATGGGGGCGGATCTCCACCACCGCGTCAGAGCCGTCGAACAGCGAGGCGCCGCGCCAGACGCCCGGTTCGTCCGCGGGTTCCAGATCCATCGACCCCAGCGCCCAGCGGCCAAGGCGGCGGCCGTCGGACAGGGCGGCAAAGGCATGCTCGGCCGGCACATCCAGCCGGACCGAGGCAAGGTGGGCATTCGTCATCGCGGGCTCCGGCGAAGGGGGGCGGGCAGCCCGCCCCCGGACAGTCTGGCGCAATCAGTCGGCCGAGGTCGGCACCGGCATCGGGGTCACGGTGTAGCTGCCCGCATCGGGCTCGACCCCCATCCATTTCTTGTAAAGCTTTGCCATCGTGCCGTCGGTCTTCATGTCCGAGATGATCTGGTTCACCTTCTCCAGCTTGTCCGACCCCTTCGGCATCATCATCGCGAACTTCTCGCCCGTGATCACCTCGGCGCCCACGGTCAGCCCCTTCATCTGGGTGAAGGCATAGCGCAGGCCCACGATGTCGTTGACCACCGCGTCGATCCGGCCGTTCTGAAGGTCGGTCAGCATGTTGGCGGTGGTGTCATAGCTCTTGTACTCGGCGTAGCCGAGCTTGTCCTTGTTGTCCTTCAGCCACTTTTCCGGGAAGGAGGTGGCGACGGAACCCACGATCTTGCCCTTCAGCCCGTCCAGCGAGGTGATGCCGGACCCCGTGCGCACGCCCACCCCCAGCGCGCCCTGCGCATAGGGCTGGGTGAAGGCCTGGCTTTGCAGCCGGTCGTTGGTGATGGTCAGCGACGAGATCACCATGTCGACCCGGCGCGAGGCCGAGGCGACGAAGAGCGCCTTGAAATCCATCCCCTGGATGTCGGCGGTCATGCCCATGCGCTTGGCGATCTCGTTGACGATGTCGACCTCGAAGCCTTCGAACCCGCCCGCGGCGGTCTTGTTTTCCCACGGCGGGTTGGCCGGATAGGCGCCGACATGCAGCACGCCCTCGGCGAAGGCGGGAACGGTCATCGAAAGCGTCAGCGCGGCGGCAAGGCCGAGCGTCAGGCGTCTGGTCAGTTTCATGGGCACCCTCCTGCGGTGATTGACGGATGTGCCGCGTCCAGAGTCGGCCAGCCGTTTCTGCGACTCAAGCCTGCCAGAAAAAGAATACTTTTCAAGATCATTTTGAGTTCAAAATTTCAGGTATTCTGCTGGACTGAGGTCGCAAATGGTGCAGAATTGCCTGAAACCTTCTGTCTACGGTCCAGGAACAGTATTCTTTTATGTCCCGCCAAAGCCTGCGCGAACGCGCCTATGACCTGCTGACCCTGCGCATCCAGTCGGGTGACGTGGGCTGGGACGACCGGCTAGTGGACGTGACGCTGGCGGCCGAGCTTGGCATGTCGCGGATGCCGGTGCGCGATGCGCTGATGCGGCTGGCGGCCGAGGGGTTCCTGGTGCCCACCACCCGCGGCTTCATGCTGCCGCGCCTGACGGTGGACGAGGTGCTGGAGGTGTTCGACCTGCGCCGCCTGCTGGAGCCGCGCGCCGCAGCCCTGGCCGCGCAGGCGATGACCGACGAGATGGTGGACCTGATGGAACGCTCGGTGGCCGAAGGGACTGCGGCGATGCTCAGGGGCGACGTGCCGGTGCTGTTCCATGCCTCGGAAACCTTCCGCAACGCCTGGCTTTCGGTGGTGCCGCACCGGGCGCTGGCGCAGACCATCCGGCGCTGCTTCGTTCAGGTGCAGAACGTGCGGCTGACCACGATGCGCGATCCCGCCACGCTCGAGGTGATCGTGGCGGGCCAGCGCGACCTTCTGGCGGCCCATCGCGCCCGCGATGCGGTGGCGGCTGCGGACCGGATGCTGCGCTTCGTGGTGGCGGGCGAAGAGGCGTTCCGCAAGGCGGTATCTGCTGCGGCGGCGGCGTCGGTGGGGCAGGGGCAAGGGCAGGGCGGTTAGCCTGTCACCCCCAGCGCCTGCACCACCAGCCCGTCCGCGGTGCGTTCGACATGGGCGTAAAGGCCGAAGACTGTGCGCAGGTTGGCTTCGGTCAGCACGTCTTCCGGCGCGCCGTCCGCCACCTTCCGCCCGCCCGCCAGCATCACCAGCCGGGTGCAGAACCGGGCGGCCAGGCCCAGGTCGTGCAGCGCGGCCACCACGCCGTGGCCTTCGCGGGCGAGCCGGGCGAACACCTCCATCGTGCGGATCTGCGCGGCGGGGTCGAGCCCGGCGATGGGCTCATCGGCCATCAGCAGCGGGGTTTCCTGCGCCAGCGCCCGGGCGATCAGCACCCGCGCCTGTTCGCCGCCCGACAGCGCGGTGGCGTCGCGGTTGCGGTAGGCGTCCAGCCCCATCCGGGCCAGCGCGCGATCCACCGCGGCGCGATCGGCGGGGCCGGGGCGGCCGTCAAGATGCGGCGTGCGCCCCAGCGCCACCAGCGTTTCCACGCTGACCGGCCAGGCGACCGTGCGCGCCTGCGGCAGCCAGGCCGCCGCCCGGGCCCGCGCGTTCGGCGGCAGCGCCGCCAGCGACGAGCCGCCCTCGTGCGGCAGAAGCCCCAGCGCGCCCCGCATCAGCGAGGTCTTGCCCGCGCCGTTCGGCCCCAGAAGCCCCACGAATTCCCCCGCGGCCACGGTCAGGCTGACGCCATCGACCACCGGGCACTGGCCCCGGCGCACCGTCAGGGCGTCAAGCGTCAGCAGGGTCATGCCTCGTCCCTCCGGCTGCGCCAGATCAGGTGCAGGAACAGCGGCGCCCCCACCAGCGAGGTCAGCACCCCCAGTTGCAGGTCGCGCGCGGGTGCGATCAGCCGCACCGCGATGTCGGCCGCCAGCACCATCGCCGCCCCGCCAAGCGCCGAGGCGGGCAAGAGCGCCGAAGGCCGCGCCCCCACCGCCCGGCGCAGCAGATGCGGCACCACCAGCCCGACAAAGCCGATGGCCCCGGCCACCGCCGTCGCAGCCCCCACCGCCGCGGCGGTGCCAAGGATCAGCGTGATCCGCAGCCGGGTGGGGCGGATGCCCATCGCGGCCGCCGCATCCTCGCCCAGCGTCAGCGCATCGAGCCCGCGGCCAAGGCGCAAGAGCGCGGCGCAGCCCAGCAGGATCGGCGGCGCGGCCAGCCAGACATGCTGCATCGAGCGGTCGGCCAGCGACCCCATCAGCCAGAACATCATTTCGGTCGCGGCGTAGGGATTGGGCGACAGGTTCAGCACCAGCGCCGTCAGCGCGCCTGCCAGCGCCGAGACGGCGATCCCGGCGAGGATCAGCGTCAGCGTCGAGCCGCGGGGGCCCGCCAGCAGCAGGATCAGCCCCACCGCGCAGGCCGCCCCGGCCAGCGCCGCCAGCGGCAGCGCCAGCGCGAAGGCCAGGGCCGCGCCGGTCTGCAAGGCCAGCACCGCCCCCAGCGCCGCGGCGCCCGTGACGCCGATCAGCCCCGGCTCGGCCAGCGGGTTGCGCAGGAAGCCCTGCATCGCCGCGCCCGACAGGCCCAGCGCGCCGCCCACCAGCAGCCCCAGCAGCGCGCGGGGCAGGCGGATCTCGCGCATCACCAGCACCATCGCCTCGGACGCGCCGCCGCCGCCGAACAGCGCGGCAAGGCTTTGCCCCGGCGTCAGGTCGGCGGGCCCGATCAACAGCGAAGCCGCGAAGAGAAGAGCCACAAGGACCGCGAGCGGCGCCAGCACCTTCATGGCCGTGCCTCCAGTCCGGCGATGGCATCCAGCACCCTGGGCGTGCCGCAGTCCCAGCCCGGCCCGGTCTGCCGCGGCGGGCCGATGCGCGCGGCCAGCGCCTTCAGCGCGGGATGCTGCAACACCTCTTCGGGGCGCGAGGTGCCGGGATAGGTGGCGGAAACGATCACCTCTTGCGGGGCGGCCATCACCAGCTTTTCCAGCGGCAGGACGGCGTAGCCCGACAGCCCGGCCGCGGCCGCCACATTGGTCAGACCGGCGGCGCGCAGGATGTCGTCGGCCATCGTGCCGCTGCCCGAGGTGAAGCCGCCGGGGCCGTACAATGCCGCCCGCCGCGGCGGTGCGGGATGGGCGCGCAGCGCGGCAAGGCGGGCGGTGAAATCGGTGGCCATCGCCTCGGCCTGCGGGCTGCGCCCCAGCGCAGCGCCCACGGCGCGCACGGTGTCGGGCACCGCGTCCAGTGTGGCGGGGGCGTCGACCGTGACCACCTTCACCCCCAGCCGCCGCAGCAGGTCCACCGCGGCGCGGGCGGTATAGCGCCCGGCCAGCACCAGGTCGGGGCGCATCAGGAACACCTCTTCGGCCTGCCCGTGATTCAGCCGGTAGGCCCGCGCCTCGGCCGCCATCGCGGAACTCATCGGGTCGGCCGCCAGGAACGAGACCGACACAAGCTGACCCGGCGCGGCCAGCAGCATGGCCAGCTGATCGGTGCAGAGGTTCATCGAGACCACGCGCGCGGGCATGGCCGTGGCGCCGGGGGCAAGCCCCAGCGCCAGCATCAGTGCGGCAAGGTGTCTAGAAATCCGCACGCAGCCCCACATAGATCGCCCGGCCGGGCATGTCGTAGTTCTGGACCAGTTGATACCTGGCGTTGAACAGGTTCTCCAGCCGGACATAGGCCGTGACCCGGTTCGCGACCTTGTAGTCCAGCCCCGCGCCCGCCACCGCATAGTTCGCCATCCCGTTCGGCCGCGACAGCCCCGCCAGCGCCGAGACCGAGCCCGTCAGCTTGGCCGTCAGCGGGGTCGAGGCGGTCAGCGCGATGGTGTGGCGCGGCACCGCGGCCCAGCTTGTGGTCGCGCTGGCGGCGCTGTCGGTGTAGGTGTAGGCGGCCTTCACCGACACCGTCCCGAACGTGGTCGCGCCTTCCAGTTCCAGCCCCTGCCGACGCGAGGTGCCGGGAACCTGGATGTAGTTGCTGCCGACATAGTCGATCAGGTTGTGCGCTTGCAGCCAGAAGGCGGTCGCCCGGATGTAGCTGTCCGGCCCGAAGCGCTTTTCGACCCCGAAGTCGAAACTCTTGCTTTTCTCCGGGGTCAGGTTGGCGTTGCCGCCGTAGGGGTAATAGAGTTCAAACGGCGAGGGCGCGCGGATGCCGGTGCCCGCCGAGGCGCGCAGCGTCAGGTCGGACTGCGGGCGCCACGCGGCCGAGAGCCGCCCCGTGACCGCGTTTCCGAAGGCGCTCTGGTGGTCGTCGCGCAGCGAGGCGGTCAGGTCCACCTTGTCCGTCGGGCTGTAGCTGAGTTCGCTGAACACGCCTGCGATGTGGCGGGTGATCGCGGTGCCAAAGGTGTCGACATAGGTCTCGCGCGCGGTGTCGGCGCCGAAGACCAGCCTCGACTTGGCGCCAAGGCTGACCGCCCCCTGATAGGACAGTTTCTGCCGGGTGCCGGTAAAACCGTAGGCGCCGAAGTTCGATGTGTCGTAGACACGGTTGATGCGGTAGGTGGTCGCGGAAATGGTGTTCTTGACCGCTCCGGTGGTGAATTCGGCATAGACCCGCAGCCCCCCGGTATCGCCCTTCTGGGTGGCGGTGGCGGGGGGTGCCGCGGGGTCATATTCGCCGTGGTTCGCCTCGGCAAAGCCCGCAAAGCCCAGCTTCACCCCGTTGGCGAAGGTGTGGCTGCCGTTCGCCGACATGCGGTTCGACCAGTAGCCGTCCTTCTGCCCGTTCGCGCTGCTGCCCGTCAGGCCCACGGTGCCGTCGGTTCCGGCATGGCTGAGCGTCACGGCCAGATCGCTGTCCTTCGTCTTGACCGTGGTGGCGAAGCTGAGGTTTGCGGTGCCATAGGTGCCGACCTCGGCCGCGGTATAATAATGCACGCCCGCTTCGGTGGCATGGCGGCTGGTGATGTCGATCACGCCCCCCACCGCCGAAGACCCGTAAAGCGCCGATTGCGAGCCCTTCAGGATCTCGATGCTCTGGATGCCCGCGGTCGACAGGTGGCCGAAGTCGAAGGCGACTTGCGTGCCCGAAGGGTCGGTCACGTCGATCCCGTCGACCAGCACCGCCACGTCATAGCTTGGCGCGCCGCGGACCGAGACATAGGCCTGCTGGCCCACGCCGCCCTTCGGCGTGATGGTGATGCCCGGCTGGTAGGCCAGCGCGTTCACCACGCTGCCCTGCGTTGCATCCTGCAGATCCTGCGCGGTCACCACATCGACGGTGGCGCCGACCTTGTTCACTGCGGTGGGTTCAAGATTGGGGGAAACGACGATCTCGCCCAGATCGAAGCTCTGGGCCCCGGCGGCCAGCGGGGCGGCAGCCAGTGCAAGAGGAAGAAGCAGCTTCATGGTCCATGCCTTCGCAAGCGCGGGCGGGCCCGCGCGGAACAGGGTTGGTCCTTGGAGGGCAGGGGCCCGCCGCAGACGGTGACTGTCACCACTGCGGACTGACCGCTTCCAAGGCACGCCCCGCGCCCGGAGAGGGTGATCACCTCGGCAGGTCTCCTGGCTCGCGGGTCGTCGCTCTGGTCGGCCTTCCCGGGGCGTGGGGCCCCAGTGGCATTGTCGACCGTCGCTCGCCGCTTACAGTTGCGGGGGCAGCCGCGGATTTGGGGATGGCCCCGCACCGCATTCCCTTTTGCCCGGGCGGTCGTGCCCGGAACCGAAGTGCCCCCTGCGTAGTCCAATTCACGGGTCTGTCAAGCGCCCGCGCGCGTCGCACCGGGCGGCAAAAGCGACATCGGCGCGGGACGCGCAGGGGGCGCCGGGCAAAAGCGACAGCCGCGGCGCCGTCTTTGGCATGGACAGCGCCGCCCGGCGCCTTAGGCTCGGCCAAAACCGGGGAGGGTCGGATGATCGAAGGCTTCGGCGCGATGGACGCCACCGCCATGGCCGCGCTGGTGGCGCGGGGCGAGGTGAGCCCGGGCGAGCTGCTGGACAGCGCGCTGGAGGCGGTCGGGCGGCTGAACCCGGCGCTGAACGCCGTGGTGCTGGTGCAGGAGGCGGTGGCCCGCCGGATGATCGCCGACGGCCTGCCGCGCGGGCCCTTCCGCGGTGTGCCCTTCCTGCTGAAGGATCTGGGCTGCGAGGCGGTCGATTTCCCCTCGCACAACGGCTCGCGCCTGTGGGCGAACACCCGCTATCCGCGCGATTCGGCGATCTACGCGCGCATCCGGGCGACCGGCGTGGTGCCCTTCGGGCGCACCACCGCGCCCGAGGGCGGGATCGGCCCGGCGACCGAGGCCGCGGTCTACGGCGGCCCCACGCGCAACCCCTGGGATCTTGCGCGCACCCCGGGCGGGTCGTCGGGCGGGGCGGGGGCGGCGGTGGCGGCGGGGATCGTGCCTGCGGCACATGGCTCGGACGGCGGCGGCTCGGTGCGCATCCCGGCCTCGTCCTGCGGGCTTTTCGGGTTCAAGCCGACGCGGGCGCGCCTGCCCGACGGGCCCTATGCGGGCGAAGGCTGGGCCGGCATGGCGATCGACGGGTTCCTGACCCGCTCGGTGCGCGATACCGCCACCTTTCTTGACGCCTGCGCGGGCGCCGACCCTGGCGCGCCCTACTGGGCGCCGCCGCTGTTGCGCAGCCATGCCGATGCGATCAGCCGCCCGCCACGGCGGCTGCGCGTCGCGCTCTGCGACACCACGCTGACGGGAACGCCGATCGACCCGGACTGCCGCGCCGCCGTCCATGCCGCGGGGCGCCTGCTCGAGGATCTTGGCCATCACGTCGGGCCCGCGCGCCCGCAGGCCGACACCGAGACGATGATGCGCGCCTGGACCGACATCGTTGCCTGCGGCGCGGCCCTGTCGGTGCAGAAATCGCTGGCGGGCCGCCCGCTGACGGCCGACGATGTGGAAGGCGTGACCCGTGGCGCGGTGGCCCATGCCGCCACCATTTCCGGCGCCCGCTACCTCGAGGCGGTGGGGCAGGTGCATGCCTATGGCCGCCAGATGGCCGCCTTCTTCGAGCCCTGGGACATCCTGCTGACCGCCACGCTGGCCGAGCCGCCCGCGGCCATCGGCCGCTTTGCCCATGACACCGAGGATTATGTAGGCTTCCGCATCGGGCCGCAGGGCGTCTTTGCCTATTCGCCCTTCTGCGCGGCCTTCAACGCCTCGGGCCAGCCCGCGGCCTCGCTGCCGCTGCACCTGACCGCCGGGGGGCTGCCTGTGGGCATCCACCTGGCCGCCCCTTTCGGCGCCGACGAGGAACTGATCGCCCTTTGCGCCGAACTCGAAGCCGCCGCCCCCTGGGCCCACCGCCGCGCCCCCCTGCATGTGTGATCGATGACCGACCTGACCAGCCTTTCCGCCTCTGCCCTGTCCGCCATGATCGCCGGCCGCCGCGTCTCCGCGGTCGAGGTGATGCAGGCCCATCTGGACCGCATCGCGCGGGTGAACCCAGGCCTGAACGCGGTGATTTCGCTGCGCCCCGCGGATGACCTTCTGGCCGAGGCGCGCGCCGCCGATGCCGCGCCCCGCCGCGGCTGGCTGCACGGCCTGCCGCTGGCGGTGAAGGATCTGGCGCTGGTCAAGGGCATCCGCTCCACCTCGGGCTCGCCCATCTTCGCCGACCTCGTGCCCGCCGAGGATGACGCGCTGGCGCGTGCGCTGCGCGCTACCGGGGCGATCCTGATCGGCAAGACCAACACGCCGGAATTCGGCCTGGGCTCGCACAGTTTCAACCCGATCTTCGGCGTCACCCGGAACCCCTATGACGGTTCGCGGACCGCGGGCGGCTCTTCGGGGGGGGCGGCGGCGGCGCTGGCGGCGCGGCTGGTGCCGATTGCCGACGGCTCGGACATGATGGGATCGCTGCGCAACCCGGCCGCCTTCTGCAACGTCTACGGCTTCCGCCCGTCCTACGGGCTCGTGCCATCGGACCCGGTGGGCGACACGTTCCTGCACCAGTTGTCCACCAACGGGCCGATGGGCCGCACGGTCGAGGATGTGGCCCGCCTGCTGGAATCGCTTGCCCGGCCCGACCCGCGCCTGCCGCACAGCCGCCCGCCCGAAGCCTATTCCGACGGGCTCGACAGCGACCCGAAGGGCGCGCGCATCGGCTGGCTGGGCGATTGGGGCGGGGCCTATCCGATGGAGCCGGGGATCCTTGGCCTGTGCGAGACCGCGCTGGAAACCTTCACGGCGCTGGGCGCACATGTGGAGCCTGTGGCCCCGCCGTTTCCGGCCGAGAAGCTCTGGGATGCCTGGATCACGCTGCGCAGCTTTGCCATCGCCGGGGGCGTGGCGCCGCTGCACGCCAACCCCAAGACCCGCGCCCTGCTGAAGCCCGAGATGCTGTGGGAAATCGAGCGCGGCCTTGCCCTGTCGGCGATGGAGGTGCATCGCGCCTCCACCCTGCGCTCGCAGTGGTTCGCGACACTGGCGGCGCTGTTCCAGACCTATGACGCGCTGGTGCTGCCCTCGGCGCAGGTCTGGCCCTTCCCGGTCGAATGGCGTTATCCCGAGACGATCGACGGGCACCCGATGGACACCTATCACCGCTGGATGGAGGTGGTGATCCCGGTCAGCCTTGTCGGGCTGCCCGCGCTGGCGCTGCCTGCGGGCTTCGGGCCGCAGGGGCTGCCGATGGGGATGCAACTGTTCGGCCCGCGCGGCGCCGACCGGGCGATCCTGCGGCTGGGGCAGGCCTACCATCGCGCGACCGACTGGCCCGCGCGCAGGCCGCCCGCGCTCTGAGCCCGGCGCAGCTTGCCCCTGTTCGGCCCCTCACGCCTGGGCGACCTTCCGCCTTGGGGACTGGACCTCTGCCCCCGCTTGGTCCATATGGGGGCAAACCACCCCGGAGGGTTTTGATGGAATTCCTGAAGCGGCTTCTGACCTGGTGGAACAGCCAGACGCTCGGCACCCAGCTTTTCACCTGGCGCAACGGCGTGAAGGTGGGCGAAGACCAGCAGGGCAACGTGTTCTACCAGACCCGTGACGGCAAGCGGCGCTGGGTGATCTACAACGGCGAATCCGAAGCCTCGCGGGTGTCGCCCGACTGGCATGGCTGGCTGCATTTCACCTGGAATGACCCGCCGACCAAGACGCCGCTGAAGCGCAAGCCCTGGGAAAAGCCCCATATCGAGAACCTGACCGGCACGATGCTGGCCTATGCCCCGCCCGGCTCGATCCGGCGCGAGGCGCCGGCGGCCCGGCAGGATTACGAGGCCTGGCAGCCGGAGTAAGCCGATGGCGGAAAACACGGCGGAAGTGGTCGTTGGCGGCCTTGTGCTTGCAGCGGCAGCAGGCTTCGTGCTGTTCGCGGCGCAGGCCACGGGATTCGCGCGCCAGACCGGCGCGACCTATCCTCTTGTCGCCTCGTTCCGGTCGGTCGAGGGGATCAGCGTCGGCACCGACGTGAAGCTGGCAGGCGTGAAGATCGGCACCATCACGGGGCTGAACCTGAACCCCAAGACCTATTTCGCCGATGCCACCATCGCGGTGAAAAAGGACGTGGCCCTGCCCGACGACAGTGCGATCCTGATCTCGCAGGAAGGGCTTCTTGGCGGCAACTACGTCGAGGTGGTGCCCGGCGGCTCGCCCGACAACCTGAAGCCCGGCGACCGGATCGAGGATACGCAGGGCTCGGTCAGCCTGATCTCGCTTCTGATGAAGTTCGTCTCGGGCTCGGGCGGCAGCAAGCCCGCGGGCGCCGCCACCCCGGGTGCGGGCACGCCATGAGCCGCGCGCTGGTTCTGGCGGCGGCGCTGGCGCTGGCCGGGGCCGCCCGGGCGCAGACGGCGGGCGACCAGACAGGCGGCCAGCCCGCCGATGGCAGCCCGATCCTGATGCAGCCCCTGAGCGCGCTGAAGCCGCAGGACAACACCGGCACCCAACCGGCCCCCGGCGCCACGCCGGGCGTGATGACGGACGGCACGGGCACGGGGATCGGCGCCGCCCCCGCAGCGCCCGATGCCACGACGCAGGCGCCGCTGCCCGCGCCGGTCGTGCCCGGCCAGACAACCACGACCACCACCACCGTGCAGGTGGCCGAGGCGCCCGGCGGCGTGGTCCGCTGGCTGGACAAGATTTCCGGCGATACCAAGGACCTGTCGCTGAAGCGCGGGCAGAGCGGGACCGAAGGGCGCCTGACGGTCACGCTGAAATCCTGCCGCTATCCGGTGGATGACCCGGCCTCGAACGCCTATGCCTACCTTGTCATCCGCGACAGCCTGGTGGCCGATCCGATCTTTCAGGGCTGGATGATCGCGTCGAGCCCGGCGCTGAACCCGCTCGATTCCGCCCGCTACGATGTCTGGGTGCTGCACTGCACCACGTCCTGAGGCGGCGGGATCGGCCCCTGCCGGTCGAAATCGGCGGGCGTCTGAAGCGCGGCGGCGAGGCGGCGGCGATACTCGGCCCGGCTGATCTCGACCGCGCCGAGCGAGGCGAGATGCGGGGTCAGGAACTGCGTGTCGAAAAGCGTGAACCTCCCCGCGCGCAGGCGGCAGACCAGATGGGCCAGCGCGACCTTTGACGCATCCGTCACCCGCGAGAACATGCTTTCCCCGAAGAAGGCCGCTCCCAGCGTCACGCCATAGACCCCGCCCGCCAGCAGATCGCCGCGCCAGACCTCCAGCGAAACGGCATGGCCCATCGCGTGCAGGTCAAGGTAAAGCTGCCGGATCGGCGCGTTGATCCAGGTTTCCGACCGGTCCGCGCAGCCGTCGAGCACGCCTGCGAAATCGCGGTTGGTGGTCACGCGGAAGGCCCCCGACCGGATGCGGCGGGCCAGCGATCGCGAGATGTGGAAGCTGTCGAGCGGAAAGACCCCGCGCCGCCGCGGGTCGATCCAGTGCACCGTCGGATCGTCGCGCCCTTCGGCCATCGGGAAGATCCCCGCGGCATAGGCGTGCAGCAGCAGCTCTGGCGTCAGGTCCATCGCGGCGCATCCGGCAGGCGGGGCCCCGGTCCGGGCCCCGCGCAAGTCTGGCCTAGCCGTAGGTCGCCGCCAACCACTTTTCCAGCCAGTGGATGTTGTAGGCGCCGTTCTGGATGTCGGGGTCCTCCAGCAGGGCGTGGAACAGCGGGATGGTGGTTTCCACCCCGTCGATGATCAGCTCGGCCAGCGCCCGCTTCAGCCGCGCCAGCGCCTCGGGCCGGTCGCGGCCATGCACGATCAGCTTGCCGATCAGGCTGTCGTAATAGGGCGGGATCGAATAGCCGGCATAAAGCGCCGAATCCATCCGCACGCCCAGCCCGCCGGGGGCGTGGAACACCTTCACCTTGCCGGGGCGGGGGGCGAATTCGGGGATCTTTTCCGCGTTGATCCGCACCTCGATGGCGTGGCCGTTGATCTGCAGGTCGTCCTGGCTGAAGGACATCGGCAGCCCGGCGGCGACGCGGATCTGCTCGCGCACCAGATCGACGCCGAAGATGCCCTCGGTCACCGGATGTTCCACCTGCAGGCGGGTGTTCATCTCGATGAAGTAGAACTCGCCATCCTCGAACAGGAACTCGATCGTGCCCGCGCCGATGTAGCCGATCCTGGCCACCGCGTCGGCGCAGATCTTGCCGATGCGGGCGCGCTGTTCGGGGGTGATGACAGGGCCGGGGGCCTCTTCGAACACCTTCTGGTGGCGGCGCTGAAGCGAACAGTCGCGCTCGCCCAGATGCACCGCGCGACCCTTGCCGTCGCCGAAGACCTGGATTTCGATGTGGCGCGGCTTCTGGAGGTATTTCTCCATGTAGACTTCGTCATTGCCGAAGGCGGCCTTGGCCTCGCTGCGGGCGGTGCGGAAGGCCACTTCCAGTTCGTCGGGCGATTTGGCGACCTTCATGCCGCGGCCGCCGCCGCCCGCCGTCGCCTTGATGATGACGGGATAGCCGATCGCCTCGGCGGTCTTCAGCGCGGTGGCCACGTCGGGCACACCGCCATCCGACCCCGGCACCACCGGGATGCCAAGGGCCTTGGCGGTTTCCTTGGCGGTGATCTTGTCGCCCATGATGCGGATATGCTCCGCCGTGGGCCCGATGAAGGTGATCCCGTGATCCTCCAGCACCTGCACGAAGTTCGCGTTCTCGCTCAGGAAGCCGTAGCCGGGGTGGATCGCCTCGGCCCCGGTGATCTCGCAGGCCGAGACGATGGCCGGGATCGACAGGTAGCTTTGCGCCGAGGCGTTCGGCCCGATGCAGACGGATTCGTCGGCCAGCCGGACATGCATCGCATCGGCATCGGCGGTGGAATGCACCGCGACCGACTTGATGCCCATCTCGCGGCAGGCCCGTATGACGCGGAGCGCGATTTCGCCGCGGTTGGCGATCAGGATCTTCTCGAACATGGCGGGGCGCCCCTTATTCGATGATCATCAGCGGCGCGCCGTATTCGACGGGGCTGCCGTCCTCCACCAGAATGCGCTTCACCGTGCCCGCGCGGGGGGCGGGGATGTGGTTCATGGTCTTCATCGCCTCGATGATGAGGACGGTCTGGCCTTCTTTCACGGCGGTGCCGACCTGCACGAAGGGCTGCGCGCCGGGCTCGGCCGAACGATAGGCGGTGCCCACCATGGGCGAGGTGACGGCGCCGGGGTGCTGGGCGGGGTCTTCCGCCGCCGCCGCGACGACGGCGGGGGCCGCGGCGCTGGCGGCAGGGGCCGCAGCGGCCGGAGCAGCCGCCGGCGCGGCCATGGTGACGATCTGGGTCTGGCGCGAGACGCGCACGTCAAGCCGGTCGTTCTCGCCGTATTCGCGCTTCACAGCCAGTTCGGTCAGGTCGTTCTTGTTGAGAAGCTCGGCGAGCGCCTGGATGAAAGCGACGTCGCTGTCGTGAGTGTCTTTGGTCATGCCGTCCTCGGTCGGTCTTTGCTGCCCGTCTAGTGCAGGCCTTGGCCTGAGCCTTGCCGCTTATACGCCAGCGGACCGGGGGTGAAAAGCGCCCTGTTGCCGCTAACGCCGCATGCTGGCTGGCAGGCGATGGCGCGGCTTCTGCCTGTTTTCCCGGCAGATCGCAACCCGGCGGGGGGAGCACAAAATTTACCGTTTGATAAAAAAATTAGCCTGTGGCAGCCTTTCCTGAAAATAGACACCCAACGGGAGAGGTGCCCCTTGTCCAACAGCATGTTGACGCCCGGCGTTGCGCCCGGGCGACTGCCGCCGCAGACCCTGGCCGACAACTTCACCGACCTGGCTCCGCCGCTTGACCGGCATGAGGCGCGGGTGGCGGCCGATCGCTGCTACTTCTGCCATGACGCGCCCTGCATGGCGGCCTGCCCGACCACGATCGACATCCCGCTGTTCATCCGCCAGATCGCGACCGGCACGCCCGAGGCGGCCGCCCGGACGATTCTCGCGCAGAACATCCTGGGCGGCATGTGCGCCCGGGTCTGCCCGACCGAGACGCTGTGCGAGGAAGTCTGCGTGCGCGAGGCGGCCGAGGGCAAGCCGGTGGAGATCGGTCGGCTGCAACGCTTCGCGACCGATACGCTGATGGCGGCGGGCGTCCACCCCTTCACCCGCGCGGCGCCCACGGGCAAGCGCGTGGCGGTGGTGGGGGCGGGGCCTGCGGGCCTGGCTTGCGCGCATCGGCTGGCCATGCTGGGCCATGCGGTGACGCTTTACGAAGGCCGTGCCAAGGCGGGCGGGCTGAACGAATACGGCATCGCGGCTTACAAGGCCGTGGGCGGGTTCGCCCAGGCCGAGGTGGAATGGCTGCTGTCGATCGGCGGGATCACGGTCGTCACCGGCCAGCGGCTGGGGCGCGAGCTGACGCTCGAGGCGCTGCGCAAGGACCATGACGCGGTGTTCCTGGGCATTGGCCTCGCGGGGGTGAACGCGCTCAGGGCCGAGGGCGAGGAACGCGCCCATGTCCGCGACGCGGTGGATTTCATCGCCGAACTGCGCCAGGCGCGCGACCTGGCCGCGCTGCCCGTGGGGCGCGAGGTGGTGGTGATCGGCGGCGGCATGACGGCGGTGGATGCCGCGGTGCAGTCGAAGCTGCTGGGCGCCGAGCATGTGACCATCGTCTACCGCCGCGGGCGCGAGAAGATGAGCGCCTCGGAATACGAACAGGATCTGGCGGCCTCGAAGGGTGTCCGCATCATCACCGGCGCGGCGCCGGTGCGGGTTCTGGGCGGCGACACGGTCGAGGCGGTCGAATTCGCCTATACCGCCGAGGGGCCGAAGGGGCTGTCGCTGACCGCGGAAACCTTCCTGTTGCGCGCAGACCAGGTGTTCAAGGCCATCGGCCAGTCGTTGCAGGGCGTGCCCGGCGGTCTTTCGACCGAGGGCGGCAAGATCGCCGTGACGGGGCCGGGGCGCACCACGGCGCCGGGGGTCTGGGCCGGGGGGGACTGTGCCTCGGGCGGCGATGACCTGACGGTGACCGCCGTGGCGCAGGGCCGCGACGCGGCGATGGACATTCACGCAAGCCTGATGGGGGCCGGGGCGCGGTAACGCATCCCCGAGGGAGAACGCAGATGGCAAACCTTGCTTCCGACTTCGTGGGGATCAAATCCCCGAACCCGTTCTGGCTGGCCTCGGCCCCGCCGACCGACAAGGAATACAACGTGCGCCGCGCCTACGAGGCGGGTTGGGGCGGCGTGGTATGGAAGACGCTGGGGTCCGAGGGGCCGCCGGTGGTGAACGTGAACGGCCCGCGCTATGGCGCCGTCTGGGGCGCCGACCGCCGCCTGCTGGGGCTGAACAACATCGAACTGATCACTGACCGCCCGCTTGAGGTGAACCTGCGCGAGATCAAGTCGGTCAAACGCGACTACCCCGACCGCGCGCTGGTCATCAGCCTGATGGTGCCTTGCGACGAGGAGTCGTGGAAGGACATCCTGAAGCGGATCGAGGATACCGGCGCCGACGGGGTCGAGCTGAACTTCGGCTGCCCGCACGGGATGGCGGAACGCGGCATGGGCTCTGCCGTGGGGCAGGTACCGGAATACATCGAGATGGTCACCCGCTGGGTGAAGCAGTATTCCCGCATGCCCTGCATCGTGAAGCTGACGCCCAACATCACCGACATCCGCCGCCCGGCCGAGGCCGCGAAGCGCGGCGGCGCCGATGCGGTCAGCCTCATCAACACGATCAACTCGATCACCTCGGTCAACCTCGACGCCTTCAGCCCCGAACCGATGATCGACGGCAAGGGCACCCATGGCGGCTATTGCGGCCCGGCGGTGAAGCCGATCGCGCTGAACATGGTGGCCGAGATCGCCCGCAGCCCGGAAACTCGCGGCCTGCCGATTTCCGGCATCGGCGGTGTCACCACCTGGCGCGACGCGGCCGAGTTCCTGGCGCTGGGGGCAGGCAACGTTCAGGTCTGCACCGCCGCGATGACCTATGGCTTCAAGGTCGTGCAGGAGATGATCTCGGGGCTGTCGCAGTATCTTGACGACAAGGGCATGAGCCTTGGCGATCTGATCGGGCGGGCGGTGCCGAACGTCACCGACTGGCAGTATCTGAACCTGAACTATGTGACCAAGGCGAAGATCGACCCCGACCTCTGCATCAAGTGCGGCCGCTGCTATGCCGCCTGCGAGGACACCAGCCACCAGGCGATCCTGATGAAGGAAGGCCGGGTGTTCGAGGTGAACGACGCCGAATGTGTGGCCTGCAACCTGTGCGTGGATACCTGCCCGGTGGACGGCTGCATCACGATGGAACAACTGCCCAAGGGCGCGGTGGACCCGCGCACCGGCCGCGTGGTGGGCGATTACGCCAACTGGACCACGCATCCGAACAACCCCGCGGCCCGGGCGGCCGAATAGCGACGGCACCACGCCCCCGCGGCCGCCGGGCCGCGGGGGGCGCGGGGGGGGGACCATCGCGCGGTCCGGCCCGCCGGTGGGGGTCATCGAAAGGGCCTGACAACCCGCGCGGCGCATCGCCCCGTGCGGGGTCCGCTGCGGGCGGGCGGGCCAGGGTGAGCCATTGGCCGGGGGCGACCGTGGCGGGCGATTTAGTGGGACAAAAGAGGCGCGCGGGCCATCGACCCGGGTGACGGTGCTGTGCGCACAACGGCCCCGTGCGGGGTCCGGTGCGGGCGGGCTGACCGGGGCGGGCCGACGGTGCTGTGCGCACAATGGCCCGGTGCGGGGTCCGGTGCGGGCGGGCTGACCGGGGCGGGCCATCCTCCGGGCCGACTGGCGCGGGTCGTCCAGAGGGGCAGCCGCCGTGCGCGGGGTCATCGAGTGGATCGGGCA
The DNA here is from genome assembly GCA_021845805.1 of Pseudomonadota bacterium. Taxonomy (GTDB): domain Bacteria; phylum Pseudomonadota; class Alphaproteobacteria; order Rhodobacterales; family Rhodobacteraceae; genus Solirhodobacter. Next base: position 41,844 of record JAJZVD010000028.1, read on the forward strand.
ACCCGCAAGGGCCGTCGCGCCGTGCGGGGTCCGGTGCGGGCGGGCCAGGGTGAGCCATTGGCCGGGGGCGACTGGCGTGGGCGATCGAGCCGGGGCAGCCTGTCGGCCCGGGCCATCGACCGGGGCGGGGCCCACCCCAGGGGGCGGCGGTTAGCTCGACGCCGTCTCCCTTGGCTCCAGCGCCCGCACGGTTGCGTATCCGGCGACCTTCAGCCGGGCCAGCCGCATGTCCAGGTTGCTGTCCAGTTCAAGGGGCGTGGTGGCGAAGGCGGGCGGCGGGCCCGTGGGCGCATCCGGGTCAGGCCGCCGGGCTGGGGCGACCGTCTGCGTCTGCGTGGTCCCGCCGGACGAGGCCGGCGGAGGCGTGCCGCTGACGGGCCGGTTCAGCCCGCCGGGCAAGATAGCTCCGATATCCATCATGTTCCCCGAAAGGTCCTGTGGCGCAAATCAGTCATATGTTACGGGCCAGCCGTTACCGCGCGGTTAACGCGCGGGCGTCAGCGCGGCGCGGTAAAGATGGGTCAGGAAGCGTTCCGCCTCGGGGTAGGGGGCATCGCCATCCTGCCCCAGCACGCGATGTACCTGCACGTCGAAATCGGCATAGTGCTGCGTCGTGGCCCAGATCGAGAAGACCAGGTGATAGGGGTCCACTGGCGCCAGCCGCCCCTCGGCCACCCAGGTGCGGATCAGCGCGGCCTTCTCGTCCACCAGCGTCTTCAGTTCGCCCTCGATCCGGTCAAGGATGCGCGGCGCGCCCTGCAGGATCTCGTTGGCGAACAGCCGGCTTTCGCGCGGGTAAAGGCGGCTCATCTCCAGCTTGCGGCGGACATAGTCGAGAACCTCCTCGACCGGCTCGCCGTCATGGGTCAGCGCGCGGAGCGGATCAAGCCACGCGTGCATCAGCGCGTCCAGCAGCGCCACATAGATCGCCTCTTTCGAGGGGAAATAGTAGAGCAGGTTCGGCTTTGACAGGCCAGCCCGTTCGGCGATCTGGTCCAGCGTCGCGCCGCGGAAGCCGAACTGCGAAAACACGTCCAGCGCGGCATCCAGGATGGTGCCAGAGTTCCGTGCCTGGATGCGGGTGCGCGCGCGCGGGCCTGTCATTGCCGTCTCCGTTCCGCTTGCCCCTTGCATCGGGCGCGGGCTTCGCCTTGACTGGCGAACAGCCTTTGCTAGCGTGCCGCTGACCATTTGGTCAAACAATCAATCATCGCCCCGCCAGCTGCGGGCCGACCCGGGGAGACAGAGCGATGGCGCTCGACCGTAAAGTACCCAACGACCTGAACGCGTTCTGGATGCCCTTCACCGCCAACCGCCAGTTCAAGAAGGCGCCGCGGATGTTCGTGGCGGCCAAGGACATGCACTACACCACCGCCGATGGCCGTCAGGTGCTGGACGGGACCGCGGGCCTGTGGTGCTGCAACGCCGGGCACTGCCGCCCGAAGATCACCGAGGCGATCCAGAAGCAGGCGGCGGAACTTGATTACGCGCCGGCCTTCCAGATGGGCCACCCGATCGCCTTCGAACTGGCCAACCGCGTGATCGAGGTTGCGCCGAAGGGGATCGAGCATGTGTTCTACACCAACTCGGGGTCCGAGTCTGTGGAAACCGCGCTGAAGCTTGCCATCGCCTATCACCGCGCCCGCGGCGAAGGCGCCCGCACCCGGCTGATCGGGCGCGAGCGGGGCTATCACGGCGTGAACTTCGGCGGCATCTCGGTCGGCGGCATCGTGAACAACCGCAAGGTCTTCGGCAGCCTGCTGGCCGGGGTGGACCACCTGCCGCACACCCACCTGCCGCATCTGAACGCCTTCACCCGCGGCCAGCCGGAACATGGCGCGAACCTGGCCGACGAGCTGGAGCGCATCGTGGCCCTGCATGGTGCGGAAACCATCGCCGCGGTGATCGTCGAGCCGATGGCGGGCTCGACCGGTGTCCTGCTGCCGCCCAAGGGCTATCTGGAAAAGCTGCGCGCGATCACCCGGAAGCACGGCATCCTGCTGATTTTCGACGAGGTCATCACCGGCTTCGGCCGCCTCGGCTCGGCCTTCGCCGCCCAGCATTTCGACGTGCTGCCCGACATGATGACGACCGCCAAGGGCCTGACCAACGGGGTGATCCCGATGGGCGCGGTGCTGACCACGGCCGAGGTGCACGATGCCTTCATGAACGGCCCCGAACACATGATCGAGCTGTTCCACGGCTACACCTATTCCGGCAACCCGATCGCCTCGGCCGCCGGGATCGCCACGCTCGAGACCTACAAGGAAGAAGGGCTCTTCGAGCGCGCGGCCGAACTTGCGCCCTATTGGGAAAACGCCCTGCACAGCCTGAAGGGCCTGCCGCATGTGATCGACATCCGCAACATGGGCCTGATCGGCGCGGTCGAGCTGGAAGGGATCGCGGGCGAGCCCACCAAGCGCGCCTTCTCCGCTTTCCTCAAGGCCTATGACAAGGGCATCCTGATCCGCACCACGGGCGACATCATCGCGATGAGCCCGCCGCTGATCATCACCAAGGCGCAGATCGACACGCTGATCGGCACCCTGGCCGATGTGCTGAAATCGCTGGACTGAGGCGCAGGGCCGGGGGGATCGCCCCCGGCCCGTCTTCCACCGGGGGGGCGGATGGCACTGGGCTACAAGGATCTGCTGGCGCGCGCCGATGCCGCGGTGCGCTCGGTCACGGTCGACGAGGCCGCCGCCCTGCGCGACGACCCCGGCGTGGTCTTCGTCGACATCCGCGACCCGCGGGAACTGGATCGCGACGGGATGATCCCCGATGCGCGCCACGCCCCCCGCGGGATGCTGGAATTCTGGATCGACCCCGAAAGCCCTTATCACAAGCCCTGGTTCAGCGAGCCGCGCACCTTCGTCTTCTACTGCGCCTCGGGCTGGCGGTCGCTGCTGGCGGCCGAGGTCGCGCAACAGATGGGGCTGGCCTGCCTGAGCCTGCGCGGCGGCTTCGGCGACTGGAAACGCGCAGGCCGGCCGGTGGCCGAACGCCCGCAGAAGGAGACGCCCCGATGACCCGCCCCGCCTGCACCGCGACCCAGATGATCGACGACGCCCGCGTGCGGGTGACCCGGTTCGATTTCGCCCCGGGGGCGGAAACCGGCTGGCACCGCCACGGCCATGATTACGTCATCACCACCCTGACCGATTGCCAGATGCTGCTGGAAGAACCGGGTGGCGGCAGCCGCAGCGTGTTCATCCCCGCGGGCACCGCCTATCGCCGGGCCGAAGGGGTGGAACACAACGTGGTCAACGGCGGCGCGGCGCCCATGAGCTTCGTCGAGGTCGAACTCAAGGAGCCCCACCCCTCCGCCGCCCCCGGCTGACGGCCCCCGGCCCTCAGCGCGCGTAGGGATCGGCCAGCGCGGGCCGCAGCGTGCCGCTGCAATCGCCAAAGCCGATCCGGTAGCCGTCGCCCTGCGCATGGCCACGCAGCGTCACCGTGTCATCGTCCTCCAGAAAGCTGCGGCTGCCCCCGCCGGGCAAGGCGATCGGCGCGGCCCCGCCCCAGCTCAGCTCCAGCAGGCTGCCACGGCTGTCCTCCGCGGCGCCCGAGATGGTGCCAGACCCGATCAGGTCGCCCACCGTCATCGCGCAACCCGAACTGGTGTGATGCGCGATCTGCTGGGCGAAGCTGTAGTAAAGTTCGCCCGCGTTGGTCCGGCTGATCACGGCCTCGGCCCCCCCCGCGGGCGTCAGCGCCACCTCCAGCGCGATGTCCAGATTGCCGGGCCCCGGCTCTGCCAGATAGGGCAGCAGGGGCACCTCGCGCGGTGGCGTGGGGATGCGGAAGGGCGCCAGCGCCGCCGCCATCACGATCCAGGGGCCGATGGTGGTCGCCGTCGCCTTGGCCTGGAACGGGCCCAGCGGCTGATATTCCCAGGCCTGGATGTCGCGCGCCGACCAGTCGTTCAGCAGGACATAGCCGAAGATCATCGCCTCGGCCTCGGCCACCGTCACCGGCCGACCCAGCGCAGACCCCTGGCCGATCACGCAGCCCAGTTCCAGCTCGATGTCGAACCGGCGCGAGGGCTGGAAGGCCGGCGCGTCGAACCCCGGTCCCTTCACCTGGCCCCAGGGCCGCCGGATCTCGGTGCCCGAGACCACCACCGACGAGGCGCGACCATTGTAGCCGATCGGCATGTGCAGCCAGTTCGGCGGCAGGGCATTGTCCGCCCCGCGGAACATCGTGCCCACATTGGCCGCGTGGTTCCGGCCCGCGTAGAAATCGGTGTATTCCGCCACCAGGAAGGGCAGGTGCAGCCGCAGGCCCGCCCGCGGATGCAGGAGATCCTCGACCAGGTAGCGCTTGGTCGCCCCGGCCGCCAGCAGCGCCGTCACCTGCGCGCGCAGCGCGGCCCAGACGGCGGGGCCTGCCTCCATCACCTCGTTCCAGAACGGCACGTCAAGGTAGGGCCCGCCCTCCAGCGCGATCAGCCCCTCGGCCTCCAGCGCTGCCAGGTCCAGCACGAAATCGCCGATCGCCATCCCGCAGCGCGGCTCCTCCTCGCCCTCCGAGAAGACCCCGCAGGGCAGGTTGTTCAGCGGAAACTCCGCCTCGGGGCGGTTCGCACTCTCGACCCATGACATCACACGCGGCATTCGGCCCTCATTTTCTGTCCCCAAATATCCCGGGGGTCCGGGGGCAGAGCCCCCGGCCGCCCCCCC
>JAJZVD010000093.1 GCA_021845805.1 Pseudomonadota bacterium
CCCGGCAACGGTGCTGAAGTAACGCGTGGCCGGGCGGCTCGGCTGGGGGTTGGGGCTGTGGCGCCTGCCCACCCCGCCTCTCACCACAGAGGGCCATCGCCCGCCCTTCGAGACCGTCGGGCGCTGGCGCGGGGGGGCACCTTCGGTGCTGCTCCCCATGGCCGGGTGGAGGCGCGGCGCCCGTCCACGCCGTCTCTCGCGACCCAGAGGCCGTGCCCCGCCCGTCATGGCAATCGCACACCCGTCCCCGACACGCTTCGCGCTGTTCACCGGGGCTCGGCACCCCTCGTGCCCGGCCGCCCGGGCCGTCGGCAAAATCCGCCCGGCGCCTAGAGCGTCACGCCCCTGCGGCCCGCGAGGTCGGTGAAATACTGCCAGGCCACGCGGCCCGAACGGCTGCCACGGGTTGCCTGCCACTCGATCGCCTCGGACCGCAGGGTGGCATCGTCGATCGCGACCCCATGCGCGTCGCAGTAGCCGCGGATCATCGCCAGGTATTCGTCCTGCGTGCAGGGGTGGAACCCCAGCCACAGCCCGAACCGGTCGCTGAGCGAGACCTTCTCTTCGACCGCCTCGCCGGGGTTGATCGCGCTGGCGCGTTCGTTGTCGATCATGTCGCGCGGCATCAGGTGGCGCCGGTTCGAGGTGGCGTAGAACACCACGTTGCGCGGCCGCCCCTCGATCCCGCCATCCAGCACGGCCTTCAGGCTCTTGTAATGTTCGTCGTCATGGCTGAACGACAGGTCATCGCAGAACAGAAGGAACCGCGCCGCCGATCCCCGCAGCAGGTTCAGAAGACGCCCGATGCTGGGCAGATCCTCGCGCTGCACCTCGACCAGTTTCAACGCCAGGCCACGCGCCAGAACTTCGGCGTGGATCGCCTTGACAAGGCTTGATTTTCCCATCCCCCGGGCGCCCCACAGCAGGGCGTTGTTGGCGGGCAGCCCGCGGGCGAACTGAAGCGTGTTCTCCAGCAGCGTGTCGCGCGAGCGGTCGATGCCCAGCAGCAGCGACAGATCCACCCGGTTCACCTCGGGCACCGGCTCCAGCCGGTCGGGGCGGACGTGCCAGACAAAGGCATCGGCCGCCGCGAAATCCGGCCGGGCCCCGGCAGGCGGGCTCAGGCGCTCCAGCGCCTCGGCGATGCGGATCAGTGGATCGGTCATTCCTGATCGTCGTCCAGGTTGCCAGCGGCGCGCTCTTCGGCCTCGCGGTTCTTCTCGATGCGGCGGATCAGGATGATCGAAATCTCGTAAAGCGCGTAGATCACCGCGAAGAGCACAAGCTGCGAGATCACATCCGGCGGCGTCACCAGCGCGGCGATGATCAGGATCACCAGGATCGCGTAGCGCCGCACCGAGGTCAGCGCCTGCGAGCCGATGATGCCCGCCTTGCCCATCAGCGTCAGCAGCACGGGCAACTGGAAACAGATCCCGAAGGCCACGATGAAGGTGGTGGTCAGCGACAGATAGGCCTCGATCGAGCCCTGGAAGGTGATCCCGGCATGGGCCAGCGCGGTGCTGTTGGCATCGGCCGCCGTGGTCAGCGTGCCCGGCGCCGCACCCGGCTGCTGGAAGCTGAGGAAGAAGCTGAACGCCATCGGCAGGATGACGTAATAGGCGAAGGCGCCGCCCGCGATGAACATCGCCGGCGAGGCGATCAGGAAGGGCAGGAACGCCGCGCGTTCCTTCTTGTAAAGCCCCGGCGCCACGAACCGCCACAGCTGGTAGCTGATGACCGGGAACGACAGCGCCAGACCGCCGATCGCCGCGATGCGGACGGCGACGAAGAAGCCTTCCTGCAGCTTGATCATGGTCAGGCCGCAGGCCTGATGGCGGGCCTCCATCGCCCGGCAGATCGGCCGGGTCAGGAAGTTGAAGATCGGGTCCGACACGAAGTAGCACAGGAACAGCGCCACGGTGAAGGCGCCGACCGACCAGATGAGGCGCTGGCGCAGTTCGGCCAGATGCTCCATCAGCGGGGCGCTGGAATCGTCGATCTCGTCGGCGCTCATGCGTCACTCTTCTTGGTGGAGGCGCGGGTGCGCTTTTTGGGGGCCGGGGCGGCTGCGGCCTCGGGGGCGGCGGCCTTGCGCGTGCGCTTCGGTGCGGCGGGGGCGGCCTCGGCGGCAGGCGCCGCGACCTTCGGCGCACGGGCCCGCTTGGGCGCCTCGGGCGCCGCCTCGGGCACGACCTCTGGCGCGGTCTCGGCCTTGGGTTTGCGGGGCGCGCGCGGTTTCTTCGCCGGCACCGCCGCCCCGGCGGTGACCGCCCGGGCGGCGGCAAGCTCGGCCGCGCGGGCTTCGGCCGCGGCGGTGTTCGCGCGGACCTGCGCGGCCAGTTCGGCGGTGGCCGGTCCCATGTCGGCGGCGGGGGGCGGCAGGTCGGCCAGATCGGCCGCCGCCTCGTCCTCGGGTGTCGTGCTGCTGGTGGCGGCGCGTTTCGTCGCCTCCCAGTCGCCGATCTTCTTCGACGCGCTGTCCAGCGCATCCAGCCCCATGTTCCGCACCGAGGTCAGGCTTTTCAGGTCCTTGGCGATGTCCTCGGCCCCGGCCTCGCGCGCGGCCTGTTCCATCGCGCGCTGGAAGTCGCGCGCCATGGACCGCGCCTTGGCGGTGAACTGCCCCAGCGCATGGAACAACTTGGGCAGATCCTTCGGCCCGACGACAATGAGCGCCACGACCCCGATCAGGGTCAGCTCCGACCAGCCGATATCAAACATGCGCGTTCAGCCTGCCCCGATCTTCCCGACCGGCCCGCCCGAAGGTCAGACCTTGTCCTTCTCTTCGGTCTTGGCTTCGTCGGCCGTCTGGGTGCCGTCCTGAACGCCCTTCTTGAACGCGGTCACGCCCTTGCCGACCTCGCCCATCAGATTGCTGACCTTGCCCTTGCCGAACAGCACCAGAAAGACCACGGCGATGACCAGCAGATGCCAGATGCTCAAGCCTTGCATCACATTCTCCTTCATTGCGCACAGATGCGCATCCCCTGACCTTCATGACATATTGTCTTGGCCGGTCAGATCAAAGCCCCAATCACAGCAGAGGCGGGTTTTTTTGCCGGTCAGGCTGACGCAGGTGCGGGCGCGGGCGCGCCGTCACATCGTCAGGTTCACCGCGCCGCCATCCATCAGGATGTTCTGCCCCACGATGAAGCCTGCATGAACCGAGCAGAGAAAGGCGCACATCGCGCCGAATTCGGCCGCCGTGCCATAGCGGCGGGCGGGAATGCGCGCGGTGCTGCGGGCCATCGCCTCGGCCAGCGGGATGCCTTCGGCCTCGGCCACGGCGCGGTCGAAGGACAGGCCGCGGTCGGTCTCGTGCGTGCCGGGCAAGAGGTTGTTGATGCAGACGCCCTGCGGCGCCACCTGCCGCGCAGTGCCCGCGACAAAGCCCGTAAGCCCCGTGCGCGCCGCGTTCGACAGGCCCAGCTGCGCCAGCGGCGCGCGCACCGACTGGCTGGTGATGTTCACCACCCGGCCCCAGCCCTGCGCCATCATCCCCGGAAGGGCCGCCTGCATCAGCGCGATGGGGGTCAGCATGCTGCCATCCAGCGCGCGGATGAAATCGTCGCGGCTCCAGTCGTTCCACATGCCGGGCGGCGGGCCGCCCGCGTTGGTCACCAGAATGTCCAGCGGGCCCGCCGCGGCCAGCACCTCGGCCCGGCCGCCGTCACTGGTGATGTCGGCGGCGACAGCGGTGACCTTCACCCCGAAGCGGTCGCGGATCTCGGCCGCCGTCGCCTCGAGCGCCGCGGCGCCGCGGGCGTTCAGCGTCAGATCCACCCCCGCCTCGGCCAGCGCCATCGCGCAGCCCCGCCCCAGCCCCTTGGACGACGCCGTGACCAGCGCCCGTTTCCCTGCGATCCCCAGATCCATCGCCGCCTCCTGTTGCCTGCCCCTTGGCTAGCACCCCGGCCCCGGCGCGGAAAGGTGGCAATCGGCCGACGGCGAACGGATTGGCGCGAAACGGGAAACCATTCCTTCGCAGATCGGCTTCAATGGTGCCAAAGGAATGCCGCGATTTCGGGCTAGCCGGACCGTGATGGCGGGTTCCGTCAGAGGACGAAGGATCGCACCCATGCCACAGGACAGCACAGAGGCCACGCAGGCGCCCGGCTACCGTTGCCAGGTCTTCGCCGCCGAAGACCTGTTCGTGACCTCGGGTGCAAATCTGGGCGATGCGGTGGGCGATGCCGAACAGTCCTGCCCGGGGGATGTCTACCAGCTTGCCGCCGACGCGCGCCCCCTGCGGCTGGCGATCGCGCCCTCGGCGGGCGATGGCGGCACGGGCGGGCGGGTGCAGGCGGTGGCAGACGGGTCGGACATCGGGCAGCCGGGCGACCGGGTCGAGCTGTGCGCGCAGCTGACGCTGATGGCGCCGTCAGGCGATTCGGTGGAACTGCTGGTCCTGCGGCACGGGGCGGTGACCTATGCCCTGCCCCTGTCGCCGATGGCGCCCAAGACCGATTACACGCTGCTGCGCGCCTCGGATGACCCCGGCGCGGTGCGGCTGGCCGATCTGGTCTGCATCTCGTTCGCGCGGGGCACGATGATCGCGCTGGCCGACGGGCGGCAGGTGCGGATCGAGACGCTGAACCCCGGCGACCGGGTGCTGACGCGCGATCACGGGCCCCAGCCGGTGCGCTGGATCGGGCGCGCCACGCTGCGCGCGGTGGGCAGCTTTGCCCCGGTGGTCATCACGGCGGGAACGCTGGGCAATTCGGGCGACCTGATCGTGGGCCAGCATCACCGGATGTTCCTGTACCAGCGGCATCACACCCGGGTGGTGCGCACCGCCGAACTGCTGGTGCAGGCCAAGCATCTGGTGGATGACGAGCGTGTCTTCCTGCGCGAGGGCGGCTTTGTCGATTACGTCAGCCTGATCTTCGACCGGCACGAGATCATCTATGCCGAGGGCATCCCGGCCGAAAGCCTGATGGTGAACGAGGCCACCCTGCAACGCCTGCCCGAGGATCTGGCCGCCGAGGTCAAGGCGCGCTTTCCCGGCCTCAGCCAGAACCAGCATTTCGGCACCGAGGCCGGGCGGCTTGCGCTGGACGGGATCGGGGCCGCGGCGCTGTACCAGCGGCCGCGGGCGGGGTGACGGTTACGGCCTGACATAGACGAAGAACCCGCCCGGCACGGCCGTGCCATTCACCGCCAGCGTGCCCGAGATCGCCTGCGCCGCGATGCCCTTGATCGGGTTGCCCTTGAAGTCGCCTTGCAGGACGCCGCTGGTGGTGACCGTGTTGCCCCCACCCGTCAGCGTGCCCGAGAAATCGGCGGCCATCTGATTGGGCCGGGTCACATTGGCGCAGGTGGTCTTGCCGATGCAGCCGTTCGTGATGTCGATGGTGCCGGGATAATATTGCGCAGGCGCGGCCAGCGGGTACTTGTTCGTCGTGCTGTCGAACGGTCCGGTGTTGCCGCCGACAAAATTGGTGGCCTGCCCGGTGATCGCACCCTGCGCGAAATCGGCGGTCATCGATGCCGTTCCTTCCAGCCCAAGGCGCGGTCCGGTCGCATCGGCGCCATCAAGGTTCACCCCCAACAGCGCATAGCCGGTGTAGGTTGCACTGCCCGTGGTCGGCATCCGCGTGAAGGCCGTATTGCCGAGGCCGGGGTTCGCCGTGGTGCCATCCCCCACCAGCCGCAGCCGGTCGGCGTCATAGCCGGGCTCGATCACCTGATTGAAGTAGGCGTCGGGGTCGGTCTGCGGCGTTGGCAGCGGCGCCCCGCCCCCGCCACAGCCCGCCAGCAGCGCGACCAAACCGATTGCCGACAGCGGAAGACCCAAGGCCATCGTCATGTCAGATTTCCCTCGTTACACGAAACGCACCTGCCGCGCTCACGCGGCGGAGGTTAACATACAGTTAACAATCGCGCCCTGTCACGGCGGCGTGATCATCAGTCTGTCACTGGCGTGGCGACAATGCGGCAGAACAGCGGCATCCCCCGCCGTCCGGGCCTGCCGCCCCTGCTGCCGCTTGCCGTGCAGGGGGGCATTGGCTAGAAGCGCGCCATGCTGGACAATCGCCCCACCCTTCCGCCCGAAATCGCCCGCCGCCGGACCTTCGCGATCATCTCGCACCCCGACGCCGGGAAAACCACGCTGACCGAAAAGTTCCTGCTGTTCGGCGGCGCGATCCAGATGGCAGGGCAGGTACGCGCCAAGGGCGAGGCGCGGCGCACCCGGTCGGACTTCATGAAGCTGGAGCAGGAACGCGGCATCTCGGTCTCGGCCTCGGCGATGTCCTTCGATTTCGGGCCCTTCCGCTTCAACCTGGTGGACACGCCCGGCCACAGCGACTTTTCCGAAGACACCTACCGCACGCTGACCGCGGTGGACGCGGCGATCATGGTGATCGACGGCGCCAAGGGGGTGGAAAGCCAGACGCGCAAGCTTTTCGAGGTGTGCCGCCTGCGCGACCTGCCGATCCTGACGTTCTGCAACAAGATGGACCGCGAGGCGCGCGACACGTTCGAGATCATCGACGAGATCCAGCAGAACCTGGCCATCGACGTGACGCCCGCAAGCTGGCCGATCGGGATGGGGCGCGATTTCGTGGGCGCCTATGACCTGCTGCATGACCGGCTGGAGATCATGGACCGCGCCGACCGCAACCGGGTGGCGGAATCGGTGCAGATCACCGGGCTGGATGACCCGAAACTGGCCGAGCACATTCCCGCCGAGCTTCTGAAGAAGCTACGCGAAGAGCTTGAGATGGCACGCGAATTGCTGCCTGCGTTCAACCGCCAGTCGTTCCTTGAAGGGCACCTGACGCCGATCTGGTTCGGCTCGGCGATCAACTCGTTCGGGGTGAAGGAGCTGATGGCGGGCATGGGCGAATACGGCCCCGAGCCGCAGGTGCAGCGCGCCGCCGAACGCGAGATCGCGCCCGAGGAAGGCAAGGTCGCGGGCTTCGTCTTCAAGGTGCAGGCCAACATGGACCCCAAGCACCGCGACCGGGTGGCCTTTGTCCGCCTGGCCTCGGGGCATTTCGAGCGGGGGATGAAGCTGTTCCATGTCCGCTCGAAGAAGCCGATGGCGGTGTCGAACCCGGTGCTGTTCCTGGCCGCCGACCGCGAGCTGGCGGAAGAGGCCTGGGCGGGCGACATCATCGGCATCCCGAACCACGGGCAGTTGCGCATCGGCGACGCGCTGACCGAAGGCGAGGCGCTGCGTTTCACCGGCATCCCGAGCTTCGCGCCCGAGCTTCTGCAGGCGATCCGGGCGACCGATCCGCTGAAGGCAAAGCATCTGGAAAAGGCGCTGATGCAGTTTGCCGAGGAAGGCGCCGCGAAGGTGTTCAAGCCGATGATCGGATCGGGCTTCATCGTGGGCGTGGTGGGCGCGCTGCAGTTCGACGTGCTGGCAAGCCGCATCCAGGAAGAATACGCGCTGCCCGTGCGCTACGAGACCACGCAGTTCACCTCGGCGCGCTGGGTGTCGGGCGACAAGGCGGCGGTGGAGCGGTTCGTGAACGTGAACAAGGGCCATATCGCCACCGACAACGACGGCGACCTGGTCTATCTGACGCGGCTGCAATGGGACATCGACCGCGTCGCGCGCGACTATCCCGACGTGCGGCTGACCGCGACCAAGGACATGATGGTCTGACCTGAGCTTCGGCGCGCAAGGGCTTGACGCGATTGCGATACCTGAAGGGGAAGAGCGGGGGTTTCACACCCCCGCACCCCCGTGGGATATTTGCGGACAGAAAATGGAGAGGCGCCGCCCCGCCGGTCAGCCCAGCTTCACCTCGAGCGTGATCTCGGCCTTCAGCAGTTTCGAGATCGGGCAGCCCTCTTTCGCCTGCGCGGCGAGGTCGTGCACCTTCGCGGCGTCGGCGGGGGCCTTGATCGTGGTGACCAGATGCGCCTTCGTCACCGTCGGGCTGCCCGGCGTCGTGGGGTCGAGCGTGATGGTCGAGGTGGTCAAGATCTGCTCGGGCGTGATCCCGGCGCCGCCCATCAGGGCCGAGAGGAACATGGAATAGCAGGCCGCATGGGCCGCGCCGATCAGTTCCTCGGGGTTGGTGCCGCGCGCCTGTTCGAACCGGGTGGCGAAGGTGAAGGGCGCGGCGGTCATCACGCCGCTGCCGGTCGAGATGGTGCCGCCGCCGTCCTTCAGGCTGCCGGACCAGGTTGCGGATGCGGATTTCTGGATCATCTGGGTCTCCTTCGCGCGTTTCGGGACGGGGCCGGGCGGCCCCCGGGGCACAGCATAGCCCGCCCGCGCGATCCGGCCAGCCCCCTGCGGCGGGCGGCGGTTGTCCTTGACCTTTGCGGCCTTTTGCGCTAACCCCTTGCCATCCCTTCGGGGAGACTCACCAGACGCCGGGGCGCCCGGACAATGCGTCCCATCACATCGCGTGGCCCGATGCCGCGCCTACCAGGACGCAGATGACGAAGTTTTCCGACCTCGCGCTGGACCCGAGGGTCCTGCAAGCCGTTGCAGATGCCGGCTACGAAACCCCGACCCCCATCCAGGCTCAGGCCATTCCGCATGCCCTGCAGGGCAAGGACGTTCTGGGGATCGCCCAGACAGGGACCGGCAAGACCGCCAGCTTCACGCTGCCGATGATCACCATGCTGGCCAACGGGCGCGCCCGCGCGCGGATGCCGCGCAGCCTGGTCCTGTGCCCCACGCGCGAGCTTGCGGCGCAGGTGGCCGAGAATTTCGACACCTATACCAAGCACCTGAACCTGACCAAGGCGCTTCTGATCGGCGGCGTGGCCTTCGGCGAACAGGACAAGCTGATCGACCGCGGGGTCGATGTGCTGATCGCGACGCCGGGCCGGCTGCTGGACCATTTCGAGCGCGGGAAGTTGTTGCTGACCGGCGTGCAGATCATGGTGGTC
>JAJZVD010000094.1 GCA_021845805.1 Pseudomonadota bacterium
TCCGATCTTGGGGGGCAGACAGCCCCCCACCGCCGCCGCCCTGGCCCGCGCGCCGCGCCCTTGACCGGCCCGGCCCGGCATGCCACAGCCCCGGCATGGTTCCCTTGGACAAGCTCGACCAGATCTGCCGCCGCTTCGAGTTTCTCGAGGCCAGGCTCGCCACCGGTGCCGCCCCGGCCGAGATCGCGTCGCTCAGCCGCGAATACTCCGACCTGAAGCCGGTGGTGGCCGAGATCGCCGCCTACCGCCGCGCGCTCGCCGACCTGGGCGAGGCCGAGGCGATGTTGTCGGACCCCGAGATGCGCGCCCTGGCCGAGGATGAACTGCCCCGCCTCAAGGCCCGCATCCCCGAGATGGAACAGGCCCTTCGCCTCGCCCTTCTGCCGAAGGACGCGGCCGACGCCCGCCCCGCCATCCTCGAGATCCGCCCCGGCACGGGGGGCGAAGAGGCGGCGCTCTTCGCGGGCAACCTGCTGCGGATGTACCAGCGCTATGCCGAAGGCCAGGGCTGGCGCTTCCAGATCCTGGAAGAGCAGGCCACCGAGCTTGGCGGCATCAAGGAGGTCGTGGCGCTGATCGAGGGCGAGGGGGTCTTCGCCCGGCTGAAATACGAATCCGGCGTCCACCGCGTGCAGCGGGTGCCGGAAACCGAAGCGGGCGGGCGCATCCACACCTCGGCCGCCACCGTCGCCGTGCTGCCCGAGGCCGAAGAGGTCGACATCGACATCCCCGCGGCCGACATCCGCATCGACACGATGCGCGCCAGCGGCGCCGGCGGCCAGCATGTGAACACGACCGACTCGGCCGTGCGCATCACCCACCTGCCCAGCGGCATCGTCGTCACCTCCTCCGAAAAGTCGCAGCACCAGAACCGGGCCATCGCCATGCAGGTGCTGCGCGCCCGGCTCTACGATCTCGAACGCAGCCGCGCCGATGCCGAACGCGCCGCGGCGCGCAAGAGCCAGGTGGGCTCGGGCGACCGCAGCGAACGCATCCGCACCTACAACTTCCCCCAGGGGCGCATGACCGACCACCGCATCAACCTGACGCTCTACCGGCTTGACGCGATCATGGAAGGCGACCTGACCGAGGTGATCGAGGCCCTGGTGGCCGACGACCAGGCCAGAAAGCTGGCCGAGGCCGAGGCGTGAGCGCGCCACCCACCGCGGCCGAGGCACTGCGAGCGGCCATCCCCGTGCTCGCCGCCGCGGGCATCGAGGAGGCGCCCCGCGACGCGCGCCTGCTTCTGGCCCATGCGATGGGCATTGCCCCCGACCGGCTGACGCTGCATCTGCCCGACCCGCTTGCCCCCGCCGCCGCCGCGCGGCTGGCCGCGGCCCTGGCCGCGCGCGCCGCCCGCCAGCCTGTCGCGCAGATCACCGGGCGGCGGCAGTTCTGGGGCCGCCCCTTCCAGGTCACGCGCGACACGCTCGACCCCCGCCCCGAGACGGAAACGCTGGTGGCGGCCGCGCTGGAACAGCCCTTCGCCCGCGTGCTCGACCTTGGCACCGGCACCGGCTGCATCCTCGTCACGCTGCTGGCCGAACGGCCGGGCGCGACCGGCACGGGGCTCGATCTCTCGCCCGCCGCGCTGGCGGTGGCCGCGGCCAATGCCGCGGCGCTGGGGGTGGCCGACCGGGCGCGTTTCGCGCTCTCGGACTGGTTCGCGGCGGCAGAGGGGCGCCATGACCTGATCGTCGCCAACCCGCCCTACATCGCCGCGGCCGAGATGGCCGGCCTCGCCCCCGAGGTGCGCGACTGGGAACCGCATCTGGCCCTGACCCCGGGCGGCGACGGGCTGGCCGCCTACCGCGCGATCGCGGCGGGGGCGGGGGCGCATCTGGCGCCGGGCGGGCGGCTTCTTCTTGAAATCGGCCCGACCCAGGGCGCCGCGGTGGCCGGGCTTCTGCGCGCGGCGGGGCTCGTCGATGTCACGATCCGCACGGACCTTGACGGGCGCGACCGCGTCCTGGCCGCGCGGGCGCCCTGAGCGGCCGCCTGCGGGGCAAAATCGCCGCCTCCGGCGCCGCGCGGCACAGAATCTTCTTGCCCTGACGGCGCCGGCATGCTTAGTCAGCGCAGGTTCGGGGCGCGGACGTGCAACATCGGTCCCCTGAACCCGAACGCCCGGATATGCTCTACGCCCCCTGATGCGACCGCCGCAACGCGCCGCCAGGGTTCGGGCAAAGCCCCATCACGGCCGGATAAAACGAAAACATGAGATCATCCAAATCCCGCTCGCGTTCCAAGCAGAACCGCCCGCGCACGCTCGGCAACATCGTCAACCGCGTCTTCGATTCCTCGGGCCCCGAGGGCAAGGTGCGTGGCACGCCGCAGCAGATCATCGAGAAATATCTCGTTCTGGCGCGCGATGCGCAGCTTGGAAATGACCGGGTGGCCTCGGAAAATTTCCTTCAGCACGCCGAACATTACATCCGCATGCTGGGCGAGGCGCAGCGCGAGATGAGCCGCGAGCAAGAGGGTCGCGGCTATGACGACCGGCGCGACCGCGACGACAGCTACGGCGAGCCCGCGCGCGGCGGCGACGTGATCGATCCCGGCGAAGGTCGCGGCGATCTGGTCGAAACCCCCGAACATCGCCAGCAACCCCGCGAGATGCGCGACCAGCGCGACACCCGCGACCAGCGCGACAACCGCGAAGCGCGAGATACCCGCGACACCCGCGAAGCGCGAGAGCCGCGCGACACCCGCGACCGCCCGCAGGGTGACCGCAACGACCGCCCGCAGGGCGAGCGCAACGAGCGCCCGCAGGGCGAACGCAACGAGCGCCGCGACCAGCCCCGCCGCGACCGCGACAACCGCGAGCCGCGCGAGCCCCGCCCGGACGCCGCCGCTCCGGCAGCCGCCGCCGCCCCCGCAGCCCCCGCCGCCGCGACTGCGGCCCCGGCCGTGACCCCCGCCGAAGCCGTCGCGTCGCCCGAGGCGTCCGAGGCCGCCGCACGTCCACGCCGCCCGCGCAGCCCGCGCCGCCCCCGCGCGGCCGAGGGCGAGGCCGCCCCCCCCGCCGAACAGGCCCCCGCCGCCGAATAAGGCGCGCCCCGCGGGGGTGCCTCCGGGCCCCCCGTTTCAGCGCTCCCCCTGAGCGCCCCCCGTTCCGCGCTCCAGGCCGCGCGCCAGGGCGCAGAAGGCCTCCAGCCCGATCTCCTCCGCCCGCGCCGTGGGCTCGATCCCCGCCGCGCGCAGGCGATCCTCCAGATCGGGCGCCAGCCCCTTCAGGCTCGCCCGCAACATCTTGCGCCGCTGGTTGAAGGCCATGGCCACCACCCGCTCCAGCACCGCCGGATCGGCCGGATGGCGCGGCGCGGGCAGCGCCACGATCTGCACCACCGCCGAGGAAATCTTCGGCGGCGGGGTGAAGGCCTCGGGCGGCAGCGTCATCACGATCCGCGCATCGGCCCGCCACTGCACCATCAGCGCCAGCCGACCATAGGCTTTCGATCCGGGCCGGGCCACGATCCGCTCGGCCACCTCCTTCTGGAACATCAGTGTCAGGCTCTGCCAGAACGGCGGCCAGACCGCAGGCGTCATCCAGCGGATCAGAAGTTCGGTGCCCACATTGTAGGGCAGGTTCGCCACCACCTTCACCGGCGGCGTCAGATGCGCCAGCGCGTCCACCGCCAGCGCATCGCCCTCCAGCACCTCAAGGCGCCCCGGATAGGCCGCGGCCACCTCGGCCAGCGCGGGCAGGCAGCGGCTGTCCTTCTCGACCGCCAGCACGCGGCGCGCACCCTCGGCCAGAAGCCCGCGCGTCAGCCCGCCGGGGCCGGGGCCCACCTCCAGCACATCGGCCCCCGTCAGGTCGCCCGCCGCCCGCGCGATCTTGGCGGTCAGGTTCAGATCCAGCAGGAAATTCTGCCCCAGGCTCTTCTTCGCCGCCAGCCCATGCGCCGCGATCACCTCGCGCAGGGGCGGCAGCCCGTCGATCGCAGCCAAAGCGTCACCCTTTCTTTCTGGCCCAAATATCCTCGGGGGGTGTGGGGGGCAGACAGCCCCCACGTCATCCCCGGCCCTGGCCCCGCGCCGCCGCCATCCCCGCGGCCATCCGCAGCGCGGCGATCAGGCTTGTGGGGTCCGCGATCCCGCGCCCCGCGATGTCGAAGGCCGTGCCATGGTCGGGCGAGGTGCGCACGAAGGGCAGCCCCAGCGTCACGTTCACCCCGCCCGCAAAATCGATCGTCTTGATCGGGATCAGCGCCTGGTCGTGATACATGCAGACCGCCGCGTCATAGCGCGCGCGCGCCGCGGGGTGGAACATCGTGTCGGCGGGCAGCGGCCCGGTCAGATCCATCCCCTCGGCCCGCAGCCGCTCCAGCAGCGGGATGATCAGCCGGGTCTCCTCGCCCCCCATCGCGCCGCCTTCGCCCGCATGCGGGTTCAGCCCGGCCACGGCGATGCGCGGGGCGGGCAGGCCGAAATCGCGGATCAGCCCCGCGCGGGTGATGCGGATCGTCTCTTCCAGCAGCCCGCCCGTCAGCGCGCCCGGCACCTCGGCCAGCGGGATGTGGATGGTGGCGGGCACCACCCGCAGCGCGGGGGCGGCCAGCATCATCACCACCCGGTCCACCCCGGCCAGGTGGGCCAGGAATTCGGTATGGCCCGGAAAGGCGAAGCCCGCGCCATCCTTCAGCGCCTTCTTGTGGATGGGCGCCGTGGTCAGCGCCGAACAGGCGCCCGCCTGCACCAGCCGCACGCCCTCGGCAATGGCGGCGATGACGCCCGCGGCGTTCGGGCCGTGCGGGATGCCGGGCGTCGCGGGGGCGGCGAAGGCCACCGGCCAGACCGGCAGCGCGCGGGCCGCGACCGCGGCGGCGGCGGCCGGGTCGCCCACCACGGCATGCGGCGTGCCCGCGGGCAGGTGGCGCGGGTCGCCCAGCCACAGGAAGGGCAGGCTGTCCCTCAGCCCATCCCAGGCGCGGGCGGCGATCTCGGGGCCGATGCCCGCGGGCTCGCCGCAGCTCAGCGCGATCGGGGCCGCCGTCATGGCTGGCGGATGTTGGCCGCCGCGCGCAACTGGTCCAGCCGGGCGTCGGCCAGCGCATTCACCCGCGCCGAGAACAGCTCGGCCTTCAGCGCGTCGGGCGTGGCCTTCGGGTCCGGCGTCACCGTCCGGCTGCACAGCATCAGAAGCCGGGTGCCGCTGCCGTCGGTGATCGAGGTCGAGACCTCGCCCGGATCAAGCCGCGCCAGCGCCAGCGCCACGTCGGCGGGCACCTTGGGCAGCGCCTCGGTCGTCCGGGTCAGCTGCGGCCCGCCCGCGCGCTTGACGAAGCCGTAGAGATCGCCGCAGGTGGTCACCTTGCGGCGCACCTCGTCGGCCAGCGCCGCGCCCGCGGGGGTGCGCACATCCGGGATCGCCCAGTCGAGATAGTCGACCGTCACCATGTCGGCGGGCGGGGGCGGCGCATCGGCAAGGCCGCGCAGTTCGAAGATCGCGATCGCATTGGGCAGGTTGACCGGCTTCGACACCTGGCCCGGGCTCAGCCCGATCACGGCCGACACGACCGTCTGGGGCAGGTTCGTGACCGGGATCCAGTCGAGCTGGCCGCCGTTCTTGGCGGAATCCGACACCGAATACTGCCGCGCTGCGGCCGCAAAGGCGGCATCGCCCTTCAGCGTCTGCGACAGTTGCTCGGCCAGCGGCGCGGTCTGGCCGATGTATTCGGGCGTCGCGGGCAGGATCAGTTCCGAAATCAGGATGCGCGGCTCGCCATGCGCCCGCGACAGCGCGCGCGCATCGCGCACATCGGCGTCGGTCACCGTGACACGCGGCGCGATGGTGGCGCGCACCACGTCGCGCCAGGCCTGCCCGGCGGTGATGAAATCGCGGAAGGTCTGCGGATCCACCCCGCCTTCCTGCAGCTTCTGCACGAATTGCTCGGTGGTCAGGTTGGCCCGCTGGGCGAATTCCAGCATCCCCGCCTTGATCTCGTCCTCGGTGGGCTTGACGCCGTAACGCGCCGCCTCGATCAGCCGCAGCCGGTCGTCGATCAGCCCCTTCATCGCCTCGTCGGTATGGTCGCCCGGCCCGCTCATCATCTCGAGGAACTTTTCGCGCTGCGCCAGTTCGTAGCCGGTGATCGTCCGCTCGTTCACCAGCATCACCGGGGCGAAGGGGTTGCCATCCTGCGCGGCAAGGGCCGCGACGGGGGCAAGGGCTGCCAGGCCGGCAAGAAGGGAAAGGGTCAGGCGCATGTCGGGTCCGTGTTGCTTCTTCCTGGGGGGGGCGGGCCGCGCCCCGGTCGTTCGGTTCCGGCCGCCTCGGGCTATTGCCTGCATTGGCTGGGCCCCGCGGTGCCCCCGCCGAAGCCGACCAGACCGACCGAGAAGCCGAAGGTCGTCGTGGGGGCGACACTAGTCGAGGACGCGTAGAGACGCGAGAGGGAAAGATCAACGCTGATGCATTCGTTCCGCCATGTGAAGGCCAGCGCGCTGGCATCGGCGCGCCGGGCCACGAAATCGTAGCGCCAGGCGACCCGGCCCGTCCAGTCGTGGCGGATCGGGTAGGTGGCATCCATCAGCCATTCGCGGGTGGGCAGGGTCGACAGCGCGATGCCCGACGGGTTCGGCACCGACAGAAGATAGCTGGTGCCGATCTTGGTGCGCCCGCGCGACCATTCCAGCCGCAGCTCTTCTTTCGACAGACCCTGGCCGTTGCCGAAGACCGCGCGGTTGATCACGCTGAAATCCTGCCAGCGCGCCTGACCCGCCACCAGCCAGCCCGAGGTGGTGCCGCCCAGCCCCGAGGCCGGATCGAAGCTGGCGGGATCGACCTGCCGGTAGATGCGCCCCGCGGTGACGCCCAGCGTCCAGCCGCCCGGGGCATAGCGCGTCCAGGCCAGCCCCAGGTTGGCCCGCAGCCCGGTTTCCACCCCGTCGATGCCGCTGAAATGGCTGAGCGACCACAGGTTGCCTTCGTCCAGTTCCGACAGCTGCGAATCCTCGTTCGGCACGGTCGCGGCCGAGCGCGGGCTCCAGATCAGTTGCGCGACCGGCTCCAGCACCTGGCCGCTGCCATTGGCGCCGCCCTTCACCAGGGGCCAGCGCAGTTCGGCGGCAAGCTGCGGCAGGCTACGCAGCGTGACCGTGCGGTAGGTGGAATCCTGCGCCACGTTGTAAAGGTCGGCCTGCAACGCGCCCTCGGCGCTGGCGACCAGCCCGCCCGGCAGCACCCAGCTGCGCTGCCAGGTGGCGTCGATGCCCGCGCGCGACACGTCGCGGCCGACGATGTCGGCGCTGGAACTGCGCACCAGCGCGAGCGAGCGGAACGACAGCGTGCCCATCCCGCCGAAGATTGCGGGGTCGCGGCGCACCCAGTCGAGGCTGGCGACGTCGGTGGGCATGGTGCTGTTGTCCTCGCCCACCCGGATCGAGTGGAAATGCAGCACCTTGGCGTCGATGAATTCGTTGCGCCGCGTGCGCGACAGGTCGACCCCGGTGGCCAGCCGGTCCACCTGGGTCAGCCCGTAGTTCACGAAATAGTCGGGGTCGCTGACGGTCTGGATCTGGAACTGCAGCCGGAACCCGTCGGCGATCGCGAAATTGCCGCTGCCGAAGAAATAGCCGCGCCGCTGCCCCGGCAGGATCGCATCATGCGAGATCGCCCCCGCGAAGGCGATCGCGCCGTTGTCGAAGGCCTGGCGGTAGCGCGCCGACAGGCTGTGGACCGATTTCGTTCCGACGAAGGGTTCCACCCACAGGTCGCGGCTGGGCCCGAGCGGCAGGAAATAGGGCAGCTTGAACGCGGTGCCGAAGGTCGACGAGGCGGTGAGGCTGGGCACCAGGAACCCCGGCGCGCGTTGGACGGTGGGGTCGGGCAGCCGCAGCGAGGGCAGGTAGAACACCGGCACCCCGGCAAAGCGCAGCTGCGCATCCTGGAAATAGACCGCCTGCGCCACCTGGTCGTGCACCACCCGCCGCGCGCGGATTTCCCACAGCGGCACCGGATGGGCCGCGCAGACCTGGCAGGACGAGGTGACGGTATTGGACAGTTGGGTATAGCGGCCGTCCACCCGGTCCACCCGGCTTGCCGCCATCTGCACCTGCTGGTCCAGCACCATCCGGGCGCTTTCCAGAATGCCGTTGCGCAGGTCCGCCGACAGGTCCGCGCTGTCGGCCAGCAGGATGTTGCGGCCATCCGGGTCAACCAGCACCAGCGGCCCGTCCACCTGCAGGCGCCCGGCCTTCTGGTCGTAGGTGATGCGGGTGGCGGACAGGCGCGCCCCCTTGTAGAGCACCTGCACATGGCCCGCGGCCACCAGCACGCCATCGGGCCTGCTGCTGACGCTGTCGGCCACCAGCGTGGCAAAGGTCGGCGGTGCCGCGGGTGCGGCCAGGCTGTCGGCCAGGCCCGTGGCAGGCAGCGCCAGCGCCAGCGTCAGGGCCAG
>JAJZVD010000029.1 GCA_021845805.1 Pseudomonadota bacterium
TGTGGGCCTTCCCGAGGTGCCGCAGGGCGCCGAGGTCTCGCGGGTGGACGTTGTGATCCGGCTGCGTCGGGTCTGATCCGGCCGACCCGGAACCGCCCGGCCTAGAACCACTGCCCCGGTTCCATCAATCCAAGGTCCATCAGTTGCTGGCTGTGCCATCGGAACGGGGTGGAGTTGTGCCAGCGGAAGCTCAAGATGTCGAACCGGCTGCCGGGGTTCGTCTTCAGCGCCTTTGCCGTGCGGAAGGAACAGATCGCCGCGGTCAGGTTGTTGTGCCAGGGGCAGGCGTAAGTGTTGTATTCATCGACGTTGAACGTGTGCCCCTCGCCAAGTTCCAGCCCCGCTGCCGCGCGGAACAGGGCGATCCGGTCGATCCGGCGCTTGGCGGGGGGAATGTGCTCCTCGAACCGCCAGCGCAGGCCGCCGAAGAAATCCAGCTGACGTTCGCGCGGGTGGTTGTGGTTGGCCGGGTCGGGACGGCCAAGCGCATAGTAGCCTGACCGGTCGATCAGCGCGTCGTCCCGGCTGACGGCGTTGGGAAAGCGGTCAAGATCGCCTGCGTAAAGATCGACCACATAGGCCAGCATCGCGTCGCGGCGTTCCTCGGTGTGGAAGGCCAGCATCTCGCGCACGCTGCGCGTCTCGCAGAACGGAAAGAACAGGTATTCCGCGTTGTAGCAGTAGTACATCCAGGCGCCGGGCGCGGCGGTGATGATCCGGTTGACCGCCGCGGGCACCGCCTGATCGGCGTGGATGTCGTAGCGGATGCGGTGGATCTGTCCGGCGAGTTCCGGCGACAGGCCGTCGATCTCGATCCCCAGCAGCAGCACGGGCCGGAACCCCGCAGACAGGTGGTGGCGCACGGTGCTGTCCAGTTCCACCGCGTCTTCGGCAAAGATCATTGCCACCGGCCCCTTGGCCAGCGCCGATGCCTGATCGGTCAGAAAACGGTCGAGACTGTCGTGGTCCATCGCACTATCCTTCTCCGCCGAGCCTCCCTCAGCCCGTGCGGCATTGCAAGCGTTGCGCATTCGCCCGCCCCGGGGTAGGGAACGCCGCCCGAACGCAGGAGCCTGTGCCATGGCCGGACCGAAGAAGCTGTTCATCAAGTCCTACGGCTGCCAGATGAACGTCTATGACAGCGAACGCATGGCCGAGGCGCTGGGCGCGGAGGGGTATGTGAGCGTCGGCACCGCGGAAGAGGCAGACATGGTGCTTCTGAACACCTGCCACATCCGCGAGAAGGCAGCCGAAAAGGTCTATTCCGACCTTGGCCGCCTGCGTCCGCTGAAGGTGGCGAACCCCGGTCTGAAGATCGGGGTGGCGGGCTGCGTGGCGCAGGCCGAGGGCGAGGAGATCCTGAGGCGGATGCCGCTGGTCGACCTGGTGGTGGGGCCGCAAAGCTATCATCGCCTGCCCGCGATGGCCAAGGCGGTGGCGGGCGGCGCACGCGCGATCGACACCGACTTTCCGGCCGAGGACAAGTTCGACCACCTGCCCGAACGCCCCGCGCCCTCGGTCGGGCCGACCGCCTTCCTGACGGTGCAGGAGGGTTGCGACAAGTTCTGTGCCTTCTGCGTGGTGCCCTACACCCGCGGGGCCGAGGTCAGCCGCCCGGCCGACCGCATCCTGTCCGAGGCGCGGGCGCTGGTGGAAAAGGGCGCGCGCGAAATCACCCTGCTGGGGCAGAACGTGAATGCCTGGCACGGGGGCGACGGCGGGTTGGGGCGGCTTGTCCGTGATCTGGCGCAGATCGACGGGCTCTTGCGCATCCGCTACACCACCTCGCATCCCAACGACATGGACGACGGGCTGATCGCCGCGCATGGCGAGGTGGACAAGCTGATGCCCTATCTGCACCTGCCGGTGCAGTCGGGCAGCGACCGCATCCTGAAGGCGATGGCGCGCAAGCATACCGCGGCGCAGTACCTTGACCTGATCGGCCGCATCCGTGCGGCGCGGCCCGACATCCTGCTGACCTCGGATTTCATCGTGGGCTTCCCGGGCGAGACCGAGTCCGATTTTCAGGCCACGCTCGACCTGATCGAGGCGGTGGGATACGGCACCGCGTTCTCGTTCAAGTACTCGGCCCGCCCCGGCACGCCCGCGGCGGAAAAGACCCCTGTGGCCGCCGACGTGGCCGACGAGCGGCTGCACCGCCTGCAGGCGCTGCTGTCGCGCCAGCAGAAGGCCATGCAGGAAAGCATGGTGGGCCGCGAACTGGGGGTGCTGTTCGAGAAACCCGGCCGGATGCCGGGCCAGATCACGGGCAAGTCGGATTACAATCATGCCGTGCATGTGCTGGGCGACGCTGCGCTGACGGGAACGCTGCAGCGGGTGCGAATCACTCGGTCCGACCCCAATTCGCTGGCCGGAGAGCTGGTCCCCGCGCCCTGAATTCGCCAGCTTCCTGCCGCTTTTCTTAAGGATTTCCTGTCGATTGTCCGAGGTTTGGTGGGCAATGGGCGCAGCACGGCCGGACTGTCCCCGGCCATGTCGATCCTTTCGGGCCGATGATTAGCAACTTCTTCACAATTTAGCCGCTTTCGCGCACCCTTCCGTGTGTCTGCAATCTGCCGGTGCTGCTGCCACAGCGCCGGTGCCGAGGGGCAAGAAAAGGGGTGGCGTATGACCATTGAATCACGGCCTGTCGGGGCCGTCAAAAGACTTGTTGCGATTGCTGCCGCGGCCTTTCTGGGCGTCGCCGGGGTTGCGGGTGAAGCCGCGGCCGACACCAGTCATGCGCTGGATGGCGCGGTTCCATCGCTCTGGACCGATCCCGACGGGTGCCAGCACTACGCCATCTACAACGGCTGGCAGGGGTTCATGACCCCGGTGTTCCGCCCCGACGGAACGGTGCAATGCCCCAGTGTCACGCAGCAGCCCTGCCTTGTCGCCTCGACCGACCAGCTTTTCGCGACCGACAGCTATGCGATCGGGCCTGACGGGCGGCGGCGGCTGATGGACTTCTTCCGGACCAACGGGGCGACCAGCTTCACGATCAACGGCCATACCGACAACGTGGGCAGCTACGGCTACAACATGCAACTGTCCAGCAACCGCGCCAATGCGGTGGCCAGCATCGCCCGCGCGGCGGGGGCCAATGTGGCGGCCGTGCAGGGCTTTGGCTTCACCCAGCCGCGGGCGGACAACGCGACAGCCGACGGACGCGCGCTCAATCGCCGCGTCGAAGTCATGTGCAACTGAGCCGGGGGACAGGCAGATGAACATCAAGATCGTGCTTGCCCTTGTTGGCGTTGCGGCGCTCTCGGCCTGTGGCGGAGGCTTCAATCAGCCGCTGGCGCACCCGGACAACGAGAATGTCGGCATCTGGGTCAGCCCCACGGGCTGCCAGAGCTGGTATTTCATCGAGGGCACCGGGGCCTTCATGTCGCCCCGGATGACCCCGCAGGGCAAGCCGGTGTGCAACACCCCCGCGCTGCCGCCCAAGGCCGCGGCGACCAACTGAGGCGGCCACCGCCCGCGGGCGGCCAGGGTTTCGTTGCAGCCCCCGGACCCGGGGGGCAGGAAGGGGGCGCCGCGGCGCCCCCTTCCTGCTCAAACGCTGGCGCTGCCTTCGGATTGGGCAAGGGCCTGCGGCCCGGCAGCGCCATTCCTGCACGATTTTGTCACGAAGCCGATATTTCCACACAATAGCTTGCGTAATGAGCCGTCTGGTCTCACCATCGTCCCATGGCCCTCTTGCAACGGAGTCATTTTTGGGCATCACCGCGCTGACCCCCCCGCCTCGCCCCGAAGACGTGCTTGAAACGCTTCTGGAATTTCCCGAAAACCGCCTGCTGATCGATCTTTGCGGGCAGTTCGACAGGAACCTTGCCCAGATCGAACACCAGGTCGGCGTGCAGATCCTGCGGCGCGGGAATCAGCTGGCGGTGATGGGGCCGGGGGCTGCGCGCGCACAGGCCGCCGTGGTGCTGCGCGGTCTTTACGCGCGGCTCGAGGCCGGTCGGCCGGTGGAAGCGGGCGACATCGACGGCGCGATCCGGCTGGGCGATCCGATCTTCGACACGCCCGCGCGCGGCGGCGGCCCTGCCGACCAGCTCGAGATGTTCCAGGGCGGCCGCGTCGAGATCCGCACCCGCCGCAAGGTGGTGGAGCCGAGGACCGAGGCACAGAAGGAATACGTCAAGGCGCTCTATGCCAACGAGCTTGGCTTCGGCATCGGGCCTGCGGGCACCGGCAAGACCTATCTGGCGGTCGCCGTGGGCGTGTCGATGCTGATCGGTGGGCATGTCGACCGCATCATCCTGTCGCGTCCCGCGGTCGAGGCGGGCGAGCGGCTGGGCTTCCTGCCGGGCGACATGAAGGAAAAGGTCGACCCCTACATGCAGCCGCTCTACGACGCGCTGAACGATTTCCTGCCGGCCAAGCAGGTCCAGAAGATGCTTGAGGAAAAGCAGATCGAGATCGCGCCGCTGGCCTTCATGCGGGGGCGGACCCTCTCGAACGCCTTCGTGGTGCTGGACGAGGCGCAAAACGCCACCTCGATGCAGATGAAGATGTTCCTGACGCGGCTTGGCGAGGGCAGCCGGATGGTCATCACCGGCGACCGCACACAGGTCGACCTGCCGCGGGGCGTGGCCTCGGGGCTGGCCGAGGCCGAGCGGATCCTGAAGGGGGTGAAGGGCGTGACCTTCAACTACTTCACCGCAAAGGACGTGGTTCGCCACCCGCTTGTCGCCCGGATCATCGAGGCGTATGAGCGCGACGATGAGGCCGCTGGTTGACACCGTGATCGAGGATGCGCGCTGGCAGGGCTTTGGCCTTGCCCGCGCGGCCGAACGTGCGGCGGGGGCGGCGCTGGCCGGGCTGGGGCTTGATCCGGCAGGGTTTTCGCTGGTGGTGATGGGGTGCAGCGATGCCCGCATCGCCGGGCTGAACGCCGATTTCCGGGGCAAGCCGCGGCCCACCAACGTGCTGAGCTGGCCCTCGGACGAACGGGCCGCCGCGGCGGAGGGCGCCGCGCCCGACCTGCCCGCGCCGGGGTCGCCGGACGACCCGGTGGAACTGGGCGACATCGCGATCGCCTGGGATACCTGCATGGCCGAGGCAGAGGCGGCGCAGAAATCCGCGCACGACCATGTGACGCATCTGATCGTTCATGCAACCTTGCATCTTCTGGGCTACGACCACATCCGTGACGGCGACGCCACACGGATGGAAGGCCTTGAAACGGCGATCCTTGCGAGGCTGGGTGTTGCAGACCCATATTCGTGACGGAAGCGGAGTTGGACAGGACAGATGGGCAGTAGCGGCGATGACGGGGATCCGGTGCAGAACACGGTCCCCGACGACACCAGTCAGCGCAGCCTGCTGAGCCGCCTGTTCAAGCCGCGCACGGCGGCCGAGGGGGGCGAGCGTCAGGACCCCGCCAAAAGCGGACCCGCGCCGGTCAGCCTGCCGCCGCTGGGCCTGTCGAACCTCCGGCGGCTTCGCGTCGATGACGTGGCGATCCCCAAGGCGGAAATCGTGGCGGTGCCTGCCGACATCGGCAAGGACGAACTTGTCGAGGTGTTCCGCGACAGCGGCTATTCCCGGCTGCCTGTCTACAAGGACACGCTGGACAAGCCGCTGGGGCAGGTCTTGCTCAAGGATCTGGCGCTGGGCTACGGCTTTGGCGCTGGGGCAGGGCGGTTCAACCTGCGCAAGCTGGTGCGGCCCGTGCTGTACGCGCCGCCCTCGATGCCGGTGGGGGTGCTGCTGCAGAAGATGCAGCGCGACCGGGTCCATCTGGCGCTGGTGATCGACGAATATGGCGGCGTCGATGGTCTGGTGACGCTGGAAGACGTGGTGGAAACCATCATCGGCGAGATCGAGGACGAACACGACGAGGCCGAAGGGGCGCTGTGGCTGCTGGAAAAGCCGGGCGTTTACCTGGCGCAGGCGCGTGCCCCGCTGGACGAGTTCGAGGCTCATGTCGGCCTGCGCCTGCGCACCAATCCCGACGAGGAAGAGGTGGATACGCTGGGCGGGCTCGTCTCGCTGCTGTCGGGCCGGGTTCCGGCGCGGGGCGAGGTGATCGCCCATGACAGCGGCGTGGTGTTCGAGGTGGTCGACGCCGATCCCCGCCGCATCAAGCGTCTGCGGGTGCGCCTGCCCGCAGGTGGCGGCGCCGAGGGCGAGGACGGCTGAGCGCATGGTCGCCCGGCTTGACCTTCGTCCGCGGCAGCGCCGCCGCCCCGGCCTTGGCATCGCCGCAGTGCTGCTGGGGGCATTGGTGGCCACCGGGCAGGCGCCGCTTGGCTTCTGGTGGCTGGCGCTGCCCGCGCTGGCGGGGCTGATCTGGCTTCTGGCACCGGTGGCCTCGGTTCGGGCCGCGGCCGGGCTCGGCTGGCTGGCGGGGGTGGGGTATTTCACCGCCGCGATGTTCTGGATCGTCGATCCGTTCTTCGTCGACCCGCAGCAGGATGCCTGGATGGCGCCATTCGCACTGGTGGGCATGGCGGGGGGGATGGCGCTGTTCTGGGCGCTGTCGGCTGCGGGCGCCGTGGTGCTGGGTGCCACGCCGCGGGGCCGGGCGCTGGGCTTTGCGGTGGCGATGGCGGGCACCGACCTGCTGCGGACCTATGTGCTGACCGGCTTTCCCTGGGCGCTGGTGGGCCATGTCTGGATCGGCACCTGGCCTGCGCAGGTGGCCGCGCTGGTCGGGCCGGTGGGCCTCAGCCTGATGACGCTGCTGGCGGCGGCGGGGCCCGCGGCCTTCGGGCCGGTGCGCGGCGTGCTTTTCGCCTGGGCGATCCTGGGCGGGGCGGGGGGCTACGGCCTGATGCGGCTGCACGCGCCCGAGCCGCCCGCGCGGGCGCAGGTCGTGCGGCTGATCCAGCCCAATGCCGCGCAGAACCTCAAATGGCGCGATGATCTGGCGCCGATGTTCTTCGAGCGGCTTCTGACACATACGGCCGCGCCCGGTCACCCTGACCTGATCGTCTGGCCGGAAACCTCTGTGCCTTTCCTTCTGAACCGGCCGCAGGGCGGGCTTGATGCGATCGCAGAGGCAGCGCATGGCACGCCGGTGGCGCTGGGGATCCAGCGGACCCAGGGCTTTCGGGCCTACAACAGCCTTGCCGTGATCCAGGCCGACGGGGCCGTGGGGCCGGTCTATGACAAGCACCATCTGGTGCCCTTCGGCGAATACGTCCCGCTGGGCGATCTGTTCTGGCGGCTGACGGGGATCGAGACGTTTGCGCCCTCGCTGGGCAATGGCTACAGCGCCGGTCCGGGGCCGCGGGTGCTGGACCTGGGGCCGACGCTGGGTCATGTCTTGCCGCTGATCTGCTACGAGGGGGTGTTTCCGCAGGACCTGCGCACGACGACCCGGCCCGACTGGATCTTGCAGATCACCGACGATGGCTGGTTCGGCACGCTCTCGGGGCCGTATCAGCATCTGGCGCAGGTGCGGCTGCGCGCGGTGGAACAGGGGCTGCCGATCCTGCGGGTGGCCAATACGGGCGTGACCGCGGTGATCGACGCCAGGGGCCGGGTGCTCGACCATCTTCCCCTGAACACCGAAGGGCACATCGATGCCCATATCCCCGGCGCGCTGCCCGCGACAGTCTACAGCCGGACGGGGGATTGGCCGGTGTTCCTGTTGCTCGTGCTCCTCGCGGGGCTGTTGGCCTGGGATCGTCTGCGGCGCGGCCATTGACCCCGGCGAGGCGGGGGATTACGTCCTGTAGCGCAACCGTCACAACGGCTTCCTGGCGTGGCGGGGTTTCACCAACGGAGCACCATCCCATGCCGCGCAAGAATTACGTCTTCACCTCCGAATCCGTTTCGGAGGGTCATCCCGACAAGGTCTGCGACCGGATTTCCGATGCCGTCCTTGACGCGTTCCTGTCGGAGGAGCCCCACGCCCGGGTCGCCTGCGAGACGTTTGCCACGACCAACCGCGTCGTGGTCGGCGGCGAGGTCGGCCTGTCCGATCAGGCCAAGCTGTCGGAATACATGGGCAAGGTCGACTCGATCGTGCGCGGCTGCGTGAAGGACATCGGCTACGAACAGGACGAGTTCCACTGGGACACCCTGCAGGTGTCGAACTACCTGCACAAGCAATCCGCCCATATCGCGCAGGGGGTGGACCGCGACGGTGCGGGCGACCAGGGGATCATGTTCGGCTATGCCGTGAACGAAACGCCCGAGCTGATGCCCGCGCCGATCCACTATGCCCATGCGATCCTGCGGCGGCTGGCCGAGGCGCGCAAGGCGGGCCAGGCCCCCGAACTGCGCCCCGATGCCAAGTCGCAGCTGTCGGTGCGATATGAGGATGGCAAGCCGGTCGAGGTGACCTCGCTGGTGCTGTCCACGCAGCATGCCCATGCCGGGCAGACCTCGGCCGACATCCGCGCCATCGTGGAACCCTTCATCCGCGAGGTTCTGCCCGCGGGCTGGCTGACCGAAAAGACCGAATGGTGGGTCAACCCCACCGGCACCTTCGTGATCGGCGGCCCCGACGGGGACGCGGGGCTGACGGGGCGCAAGATCATCGTGGATACCTATGGCGGCGCGGCCCCGCATGGCGGCGGCGCCTTCAGCGGCAAGGACCCGACCAAGGTGGACCGTTCCGCCGCCTACGCCGCGCGCTATCTGGCCAAGAACGTGGTGGCGGCGGGGATGGCGGATCGCTGCACCATCCAGCTCAGCTATGCCATCGGGGTTGCCCGGCCGCTGTCGATCTATGTCGACACCCACGGCACCGGCCAGGTCGACGAGCCCGAGATCGAGCGCGCGCTGTTCGAGGTGATGGACCTGACGCCCCGCGGCATCCGCACCCATCTGCAACTGAACAAGCCGATCTATGCCCGCACCGCCGCCTACGGCCACTTCGGCCGCCACCCGGACAACGATGGCGGCTTCAGCTGGGAACGGACCGACCTGATCGAGCAGCTGAAGAAGGCGGTGCGCTGATGACGACAGACGTCTCTGGCCTGACGCAGCTCGGCCGTGCGGTGGACGCGCCCGCCAGCCCCGAGACGGCGGTGCTGGAGCGTGTGCCCTCGCCCCATCGCGGCACGCGCTACGTCGTGCGCTTTACCGCGCCCGAGTTCACCTCGCTCTGCCCGATGACGGGGCAGCCCGATTTCGCGCATCTGGTGATCGACTACATCCCGCGCGACTGGCTTGTGGAATCGAAGTCGCTGAAGCTCTTTCTGACCAGCTTCCGCAACCACGGCGCCTTCCACGAGGATTGCTCGGTCTATGTGGGCAAGCGGATCGTGGATCTGCTTGAACCCGAATGGCTCAGGATCGGCGCCTACTGGTATCCGCGCGGCGGCATCCCGATCGACGTGTTCTGGCAGACCGGGCCTGCCCCCGAGGGCGTCTGGCTGCCCGATCAGGGCGTTCCGCCCTATCGCGGGCGCGGCTAGCGGCCTGTGCATCGGTGCAGGGCAGCTGTGCAGCGCCGCCCTGCGCGTGACACGGGCGCGCCGTGCTCCTACATCGATGGCATTCCGCGGCCCGCGAGCAGAGGACAGAGATGACCGACACCCCCTATACCCCCCCGAAAGTCTGGACCTGGATCAAACCCTCGGGCGGCACCTTTGCCAGCATCAACCGCCCCATCGCCGGGGCCACCCATGACAAGGCGCTGCCGGTCGGGCGGCATCCGTTCCAGCTTTACTCGATGGGCACGCCCAACGGGGTGAAGGTAACGGTGATGTTCGAAGAGCTGCTGGCCGCGGGCCATGCGGCCGAGTATGATGCCTGGCTGATCCGCATCGGCGATGGCGACCAGTTCGGGTCGGGCTTTGTCGAGATCAACCCGAACTCCAAGATCCCCGCGCTGGTGGACCGTTCGGGGCCTGCCCCGGTGCGGGTGTTCGAAAGCGCCTCGATCCTGATGCATCTGGCCGAGAAGTTCGGCGCCTTCCTGCCAGCCAGCGGCCCGGCGCGGACCGAGGTGCTGAACTGGCTGTTCTGGCAGATGGGCTCGGCGCCCTACCTGGGCGGCGGCTTCGGGCATTTCTACGCCTATGCGCCGGTAAAGATCGAATATGCGATCGACCGCTTTGCCATGGAAACCAAGCGCCAGCTTGACGTTCTTGACCGCGAACTGGCCGGCCGCAGCTTCATCGCGGGCGAGGATTACAGCATCGCCGACATGGCGATCTGGCCCTGGTATGGCCAGCTTGCGCTGGGGCGGCAGTACAACGCGGCCGAGTTTCTGGATGTGGAAAGCTATACCAACGTCCAGCGCTGGGCGAAGGCGATCGACGCGCGGCCTGCGGTGAAGCGGGGCCGGATGGTGAACCGGACCTATGGCGATCCGGCCGAACAACTGCACGAGCGGCACGAGGCGTCGGATTTCCAGACCAGGACGCAGGACAAGCTTGCCGACGGCTGATCCGACGGGCGGCGGCCCCGGTCTTGACGCGGCGGTGCCGCGCGGGTAGGGGCCCGCATCCCATCCGGACCGAGGCCATGACCGAAGAGACCCCGCAGACCGACTGGCGCAACTTCTACGGCCGCCGCCACGGCAAGACGCTGCGGGCCAGCCAGAAGGATTACCTGGGCGACCTGCAGCGCCTTTGCCCGCCCGGCATCAGCCGCGAGGACAATCCCGCCCGGGCGCGGATCGACCCCGCCGCGATCTTTGGCGATGGGCGACCCCTGTGGCTGGAGATCGGCTTCGGCGGGGGCGAGCATCTGGTTCACATGGCGGCCCGTTACCCCGGGATCGGCATCGTCGGATGCGAGCCCTTCGTGAACGGCGTGGCCATGCTGCTGGGCAAGATCCGCGCGGCGGGGGTTGCGAACCTTGCCGTCTATCCGGGTGACGTGCGCGACCTTTTCGACGTGCTGCCCGACGCCTGCATCGCGAAGGCGTTCCTGAATTACCCCGACCCTTGGCCCAAGGCCCGCCACCACAAGCGCCGCTTCGTCACGCCGGGGCACCTTCTGCCGCTGGCGCGGGTGATGCGGCCGGGGGCGGAACTGCGGGTGGCCACCGACATTCCTGACTACGCCCGCCAGACCCGGGAAGAGGTGCCGCCCGCGGGCTTCGCGCCTGTGTCCGATACCGGCCTGGCCTGGGCGGATTGGCTGTCCACCCGCTACGAGCAGAAGGCGCTGCGCGAAGGCCGGGTGCCGGAATACCTGACCTTCCGGCGGCTCTGACCCCTACACGGGCAGCGGCGCGTCGGGCTTGAACTGATCCATCACGATCTGGCTTTGCACCCGTGCGACCGCCGGGTGGGCCAGCAAGACCTGGTGGATCAGCCGGTTCAGCCCCGCAAGATCGGCGCAATAGGCGCGCAGCAGGTAGTCGGCCTCGCCCGTCAGGGTCCAGGCGCTGATGATCTCGGGGCGGGTGCCAACCAGTTGCGCGAAGGATCGCGCGGCCTCGGGCGCGTGGCGCGCCATCTGCACCTGGATGAAGGCCTGCACCGCCAGCCCCGCGCGCAGCGGATCGACCCGGGCGGCATAGCCCAGGATATAGCCCTCTGCCTCCAGCCGCTGCCGCCGCCGCCCCGCCTGGCTGGGCGAGAGGTTCAGCACCTCTCCCAGCGCCTCGGCGGTCAGATGCGCGTTCTTCTGCAGCGAAGCCAGCAAGCGGGAATCGATCTCATCAAGCATCTGCGGAAATCCCGCGCCAAACAGGTATCCAGCGCGCGAAGACCGCGCCTCTCCTTCGCATTATGCTGCATTATGCGCGCTTTGCGCAAGGTGCGGGGCCTATCCTTGCGTCATCCGCGAACAGGAGAACGATCATGGGTCCCTTCCCGCACCAGGCCCCCCGGGCCACGATCTCGGCCGACAACCCGGCCGGCACCGACGGGTTCGAGTTTGTCGAATTCGCCCATCCCGATCCGCAGGTCTTGCGCGACCTCTTCGCCCGCATGGGCTTTGCCCTGACCGCCCGCCACAAGACCAAGGCGGTCGAGCTGTGGCAGCAGGGCGACATCACCTATGTGCTGAACGCCGAGCCGGGCAGCCATGCCACTGACTTCGTGGCCGAACACGGGCCCTGCGCCCCCTCGATGTGCTGGCGCGTGGTGGATGCGGCGCATGCCTATGCCCATGCCATCGCCAGGGGCGCCACGCCCTATGAGGGGCCGGGGCGGGTGTTCGACCTGCCCGCCATCCGGGGCATCGGCGGCAGCCTGATCTATTTCACCGACCGCTACGGCTCTGACACCCCCTATGCGGCCGAGGTGGAGTGGGTCGGTACGCCGAAGCAGCCGGGGGTGGGGTTCTACTACCTCGACCACCTGACCCACAACGTCCACAAGGGCAACATGGACACCTGGTTCAAGTTCTACGGAGACCTGTTCAACTTCCGCCAGATCCGCTTCTTTGACATCGAGGGCAAGTTCACCGGGCTGCACAGCCGCGCCCTGACCAGCCCCTGTGGCCGCATCCGCATTCCGATCAACGAAGACCGGGGCGAAACCGGGCAGATCGTGGAATACCTGAAGCGCTACAACGGCGAAGGCATCCAGCATATCGCGGTGGGCAGCGACGACATCTACGCCGCCACCGACGCGATCGCCGAACGCGGCCTGACCTTCATGCCGAAGCCGCCGATGGCCTATTACGAGTTGAGCCGCAGCCGCGTGACCGGGCACCAGGAACCGATCGACCGGCTGGCAAGGCACGGCATCCTGATCGACGGCGAGGGGGTGCTGGGCGGCGGCGAGACGAAGATCCTGCTGCAGATCTTCTCGAAGTCCGTGATCGGGCCGATCTTCTTCGAGTTCATCCAGCGCAAGGGCGATGACGGCTTCGGCGAGGGCAACTTCCGCGCCCTGTTCGAATCCATCGAGCAGGACCAGATCGAGCGCGGCGTGCTGAAGGTGGCAAGCTGATCAGCCCTTGGGCATGGCCAGCATCACGTTCTGGCCGTTCTTGACGTAGTAGAGGTTATCCTCGCCGATGGCGGCCACCCGGCCGCCATCAAGCGTGTCGCCCACCTGCACCCGCATCACCTTGCCACCCGGCATCCGCACCAGCGCCGAGCGGTCGGCGCTGGTGCCGAAGACGCCGATCAGACTGACGCGGCTCAGGTTCAGCCCGCTGTTCACCGTCGCCTCGCGCACGACAGACGGGTTCTGCGGAATGGCGGGCATCGGCGCCACGGCGGCGGGCGCCTCATCCACCACCGGCTGCGCCTGCGGCGCGGGCTGTGCGGTCACCACGGGCGTCGCGGGCGCGGCACCCGCCGCGGCCAGCGCGGCGGCGACGCCGCTGTCGACCGCGGTCGGTTTTGCGGCGACGGTGCGCGCCTTGGCCTGCAGCGCGATCAGGGCTTTCGGCGGCGCCTTCGGGCGCAGCGAGCTTGCCACCGCCAGATCGCTGCCGCTGTCGGCGGCCGCGGGGGCCGGTACAGGGGCGGCGAAGACGCCGGTGGTCGGGCGCGGCTTCGGCAGGACGGTCGCGGCGGTGGGTGCGACCGACCCGGCAGGGACGGACGCCACATAAAGCGAGGCCGGTGGCGGCTTGGGGTGGACCTTGGCAAGCTTCGGATCGGCGCCCGGCGGCGGTTCGGCCACCGCGGCCCCGGCTGCGGGACCGGGCTGCGCCGCGACCGGTGCGGGCACCGGCGGGGTGCCCGGCGGCAAAGCGGCCGCGTCCGGCGTCGGCTGGGGCGCGGGGCTGGTCTGGGGTGTGGCGGCAGTCGGCGCGGCCTGTTGCGGTTCGGGCGCTTGTCCGGCTGCGGCATCGGGCATCGGCGGCGGCGCCGGTGTGGCCGGTTGCATGTCGGGGCCTCCGGCGGGCAAGGTCGCTGCGGGGCTCAGCGTCAGGCCGGGATCGACCGAGGCGACCGCGATGCTGGCATTCGGCTCGGGCTGGGCGGGGGCCTTGCTGTCGGGCGCGGTGACCTGCGGGGTCGGGCCGGCGGTGCCAGCCGCCGCTGCGGCGGTCGCCGGGGCCGCGGCGGTCTGGGCGGCGGCATCGGGCGTTGGCGTGGCCGCGGCGGAGGCCGGGGGCGTCGTGACGTCAGGCGTTGCGGTGGCGGTCTGCGTGGTGGCCGGTGTCACCGGTTCCCGCTGCGACACGCTGACGGTCGACCAAAGCGCGACCGCCCCCAGCAGCGCCAGCAGGATCACGGTCAGGATCAGCCCCAGAAAGCGCGGCGCGCGGCTCGGCCGGTCCTTGCGGCGCGCGCCAAAGACGGTCATCGCCTCGGCCTCGGTCTGCGGCTGGGTGGCCGGCGCGGCGGCGGGCAGGGCCGCGATCGTCTCTTCGGCAGGGACCGGGCGCTCGGGGATGAAGCGGCCCGTGTCGGCCCCGCGCTGCTTGCCCTTGGCCAGCTTGGGGGGCGGGGGCGGCGCGACGGGGCGTTTGCCCGACCGGGTGCCGCCGCTGCGGGCGACCTGCGCGGCCAGCGCCGTCCGCACCGCCTCGGGCATCGAGGCGGGTTTCGCCGCGGCGCGCGCCCCGGCCGCAGGAACCGCCCGCAGGGGTGGCGCGGGCGGCAGGTCGGCCATCGGCGGCGCACCGATCCGCGGGACGGGGCGTTCCGGGCGCGGCTGGTCGCTGATCGGGGCGACCGTCGGGTCGCGCCGGGTGGTGAAGGTCGGCCGCGGGCGCGGGGCCTCGGCGGTCTCCAGCAGCGCCGCGGCAGGCTCGGGGTCGTCGACCATCTCGGCCATCGGCGCTTCGTCGTCGACCGCGTCGGGCTGCGGGGCGCCATCGGCGCGCACGTCGTCCGCCGCAGGGGCAAGAGCGGCCAGGCCCACGCTGTCCTGACCGGGCAGGGGCGGTTCGGCTGCAGGTTCGGTCGCGTCCCACGCAGGCAATTCTGCCGCCGCGGTGGGGGGGTCGGCCGGATGTTCGTCGAAAGGTTCGGCCTCGGGCGCGACCTCAGTCTCCTGCGACACGGCCTCTGCATCGTCGGCCACCGCCTCGGGCGCCGCCTGCTCGATCACCTCCGCAATCGCCTCGTCCGGCTCCGGCGCGGCGCTCTCGTCCGCCGCGGGCTCTGGCGGCGACAGGGCCTCGGCTGCAACCGCCGTGGCCACGGCCGTTTCGGCATCAAGCCCGGGGGCGGCGTCCTCGGCCGCCGTCTCTTCGATCACCACCGGGGCCGTCACGCTCGCCATCGGTGCTTCGGGGTCCGGTGCCGGTTCGGGGCGGGGCAGGCGGCTGACCCGCACCGGGTCCTGATCGCGTTCCACCCGGTCGCCCTTCAGCAGTTCGGCGGCGCTGGGGGCGGTTCCGAAGAAGGGCTCGCCCGCGAACTGGCCCGGCTCGGGCGTGCAGACGAAGGACACCGGGTTGAACTTGTGTTCCAGCGCAAAGGCTTCGGCCTCTTGCAGCGTCTCGCGCGCGACCACGGCCACTTGCAATACGTCGCCGGTACCGGACCAGTCGAATACCAGCTCGTCGATCGCATAGGGCGTCTGGCCATCCAGTGCGGCGGCGATCTGGGCGCGGCGTTGCGCCGTGGTCGGGCCGGGGGCCGTGACTTCGGTGAACAGCACCTGCGAGATCGGCAGGATCAGTTTCGTCGTCAACCCTCGCACATCCAGCCCCAGCGCGGTCGAGCGCAGGAAGGCCAGGGCCTCGGCCAGGTCGGGCGCATCGAGCGGGACTTCGCCGACCGGGCTCCAGCCGCGGATCGTGCGGTGGACCAGTCCGATCCCCTCCGGGTCGAGGTTCAGTGCGAAAGTTGGTTTCATTCCGTGGCTCTAGCACAGGAGCTTCGCGCGAGGGAGGAAGAAGCCGCGCGGGCGTTCTTCTACAGCAGGAATTTGCCTAGGGAAAGGAAATCCCCCGCGATCTGCCTTGCCAGATGCGCCTTTGCCGCCGACCCTGACGCAAACGGAGGATTTTTCATGAAGCGACTGGCCGTCGTTCTGCTTTCGGTTGCATGCCTTGCGCCAGCCTTGGCCCGGGCAGAGGGGCCGACGATCACCGTGACGGGGCAGGGGCAGGTCAGCCGCGCGCCGGACATGGCGACCATCAGCCTGTCGGTGACCGCCAGCGCCCCCGACGCCGCGGCGGCGGTAGCGCAGGTGGCGAAGAACCTGACGGGCGTGCTCGACCGGCTGACGGCCGAAGGGGTGGCCCAGCCCGACATGCAGACCTCGGGGCTGACCCTCTCGCCGGTCTGGGAGACGCCGCGGCCGGGCTCGAACGCCGCGCCGAAGATCACCGGCTTTTCCGCGTCTTCCGCGGTCAGCGTGAAGGTGCGCGCGCTCGACCGGCTTGGCAGCGTTCTGGACGGCGTGGTGAAGGATGGGGCGAACGGGTTCGCCGGGTTGGAATTCGGGCTGGCCGACCCGGCCCCGGCGCAGGATGACGCGCGCAAGGCCGCGGTCGCCGACGCGCTGCACAAGGCCGCGCTTTACGCCGCGGCGGCGGGGGTGAAGCTGGGCGCGGTGCAGTCCATTGCCGATCAGGACGGCGGCGGGCCGCGCCCGGTGATGATGAAGGCCGCGCCGATGTTCGCCGACGCTGCGCCGATGCCCGTCGCGCAGGGCGAGGTAGAGCTTCAGGCCAACGTCACGATCGTCTTCGCCATCGGGCCGTGACGGCCCCGGTTGTGCCCCGGGGCCGT
The DNA here is from genome assembly GCA_021845805.1 of Pseudomonadota bacterium. Classification (GTDB taxonomy): domain Bacteria; phylum Pseudomonadota; class Alphaproteobacteria; order Rhodobacterales; family Rhodobacteraceae; genus Solirhodobacter. The sequence continues at coordinate 16,526 of JAJZVD010000029.1, forward strand.
GGCCGCGGTCAGGCGGTGGCGCGCGCCAGGGCCTGATCCAGGTCGGCGATGATATCGGCGGCGTCCTCGATCCCGATCGACAGGCGCAGCACGTTGTCGCCCGCCCCCGCCTTGGCCCTCGCCTCGGGGCTGAGCTGCCGGTGCGTGGTCGAGGCCGAGTGGATCACCAGCGAGCGCGTGTCGCCCAGGTTTGCCACATGGCTGAACAGCTCCAGCGCGCTGACCATGCGCACACAGGCCTCGTAGCCGCCCTTGATCGCCACGGTAAACAGCGCCCCCGCCCCGCGCGGGCAGATGCGGGCCACGCGGTGATGATAGGGCGAAGACGGCAGGCCCGCGTAGGTGACGAATTCCACCCGCGGGTCCTTCTCCAGCCATGCCGCCACCTTCTGTGCGTTCTCGACATGGCGGGCCATGCGCAGGCTCAGCGTCTCGATCCCCATCAGGGTGTAATGCGCGCCCTGCGGGTTCATCGTCATGCCAAGGTCGCGCAACCCGACGGCGATCGAGTGGAAAGTGAAGGCCATCGGCCCCAGCGCCTCGTGGAACTTCAACCCGTGATAGGCGGGCTCGGGCGCCGAGAGCGAGGGGAACTTGCCGCTGGCCGACCAGTCGAACTTGCCCGAATCCACCACCGCGCCGCCGGTGACGGTGCCGTTGCCGGTCAGGTATTTCGTGGTCGAATGCACCACCAGCGTCGCGCCATGCTCGATCGGTCGGCAAAGCCACGGCGTGGCCGAGGTGTTGTCGACGATCAGCGGCAGTCCGACCTTGTTCGCGACGGCCGCCACCGCGTCCAGATCGGTGATGTAGCCGCCGGGGTTGGCGATCGACTCGCAGAAGATGGCGCGGGTGTTGTCATCGACCGCGGCCTCCAGCGCGGCGAGGTCGTCGAAGTCGATGAACTTTGCGCTCCAGCCGAACTTGCGGATCGTGTTCGAGAACTGCTGGACCGTGCCGCCATAGAGCCGGGTCGAGGCCACCACGTTGCAGCCCGGCTGCATCAGCGGGAACAGCGCCATGATCTGCGCCGCGTGGCCTGACGAACAGCAGACCGCACCTGCGCCGCCTTCCAGCGCCGCGATCCGCTCCCCCAGCGCCGCTACCGTGGGGTTCGTCAGGCGCGAGTAGATGTAGCCCACCTCCTGCAGGTTGAAGAGCGCGGCGGCATGGTCGGCATCGCGGAACACATAGGCCGTGGTCTGGTAGATCGGCACCTGCCGCGCGCCCGTGGCGGGGTCGGGTCTGGCGCCGGCGTGGATCTGCAGCGTGTCGAAACCGTAGCTTTTCGTCATCGGGGGTCCTCCCTCCAGGGTCTGTCGCGACCCTAGGGGATGACCCCGCGGCGCACAACGGTTCAGCGGGGAACGCCCGTTCCGGCCGGTGGCGTGCCCCGGGAACGGCGGCCTGCCGCCGCCTGCGGGGGCGGAACGTCCGCCCGCGCCGCGCGGCGGCCCCGATTCTCTAGCGCAGCCAGAGCCCTTCGCGTTTCAGCGTGTTGCGGATCATCTGTTCGCGCCGCGGCAGGTCCGCGCGGTCGAAGAGCGCGCGCGCTTTGCGGCCGCGGTTCTGGTAGATCATGGCCTTCACCGGCTCGAAATCGCGCAGCACGCGGCGCAGGTCCTTGCGGGTGGCGATGCGCTCCAGCAACTCGACCGCCGCATCGCTTTCGCGGGCATATAGCAGCGGCAAGGCCCGGTAGTGGCACGAGACGGTGCCATCCAGCAGGCCGTCGGGGATCGTGTTGCGCCCGCCGCCGAAGGAATGGATCACCAGCGGCAGCGCCACCTGGTCCAGCCACGGGTTCAGCGACTGACCCAGAAGCGTCGGCGGCGGGGCGTCGCGGATCCGGGTCGCATAGTCCAGATAGCGCGCGCCGAATGCCGCGGGATCGGCGTGAAAAAACCAGCCTGCGTTGAAATAGAGATAGCGCCGCCAGTATTCATCCGGTTCGGACAGATCCAGAGAGGATTGGTAATCCAGCGAAAACAGGTCGTAGAGGCTTTTCCAGATGTCGCCGTAGCCAGGGCCGTAAGGTTCGATTTGTGGCCATGTCCCTTCCCGTTTCAGCGAGGCGGTGGGGCGGATGAAGTCGAAGGGCACCTGCGACAGCGGCGACAGGATCAGCGTGTCGGTGTCGAAGAACACGAAGGGTTCGCCCGGCGGCAGGGCGGCCAGCGCCTCGATCTTGTTGCCGTGGGGGTAGCTGTCGCCGAAGGCGCGGCTCTCGAAGGGCACGATGGTCGCGCCAAGGTCGGCCAGAAGCCCGCGCACCGCCGGATCGCTGATGCGCGGATCGGCTTTCCAGCGGGGGCCGGGCTGTGGCTCGGCCAGGTAGAGGCGGGCGCCGGGGCTGGTTTCGGCAAGGCTCGCGGCCAGCAGCACGGCCTCGTACTGCAACCGCCCGCCCTGCACGACGGCCAGGATGTTCGGCGCCGCCATCCCTAGCCCTTGGGCGTGAAGCGCAGGCTCAGGCAGGACATGCCGCCATCAAGCTTGGCGCATTCGCTGTTTCCGATCTCGACCACGTCATAGCCATGCGCGCGCAGCCGTTCGGCGGTGCGGGGGAAGCCCGCGGGCATCAGCACGATGTCGTTGAACCGGATCGCGTTGGCGCAGGCGTCCTCGCCCTCGGCGGTATGGATCACCCGGTAGTTGGCGAAACAGCCCGAGGCCGCAAGCCGCGGGGTCGACAGGATCGTGTCCGCGTCCAGCAGCGAACAGTCGGTCTTGAAGTGCAGCACGCCCGGCGGGGTCTGCACCTCGCGCACCACATGGCCCCAGCGCGCGACAAGGCGCGTCAGTTCCGCGATCCCCTTTGCGTCGGTGCGCGCCGAGCGGCCGACCAGGATTTCGCGCTCCGTGGTCAGGATGTCGCCGCCCTCGATGGTGCCGGGGCCGGCGATCTCGACCACCTCGGCATAAAGCGTGCGCAGCGTAGGGGCCATTTCGGCGGCCTCGCCCAGCCGGGTCGGGGCGCCGGGGCGCATCACCACCGCGCCTTCGGGCAGGCAGAGCGCCGTATCCTCGACAAACACCGAATCCGGATAGTCCGTCAGCGGTGACAGCTCGATCACCGTCGCGCCGGTCGAGCGCAGCGCCGCGATGTAGTGGGCGTGATGCTGCTGCATCAGGCCAAGGTCGGGTGTGCCGGTATCGATGGCGCGCAGCCCGTCGACGATCGAGGCCGCGGGCGCGCGCGTGATGGCGTGGGTGAAGCGAAAGGAACGTTCGGTCATTCTGCGGTCCACTGTCAGGGTTGCCCATGGGTAGCCGCTTGCCGCCGCTGCGTCGAGGCCCCCGCTTGCTCCGGATCAAGGCGCGCGGGTGCGGATCGGTGCAATACCGACTCATGTTGCAACGGGAGGCTGCCATGAAGACCGAATCGAACCCCGCCCTGGCTGATCTGTCGCGCCTCGGGCTTGGGGCCGCCGCTTGGTCGGGGGCTGCCGCGCTTGGCACGATCACCGCGCTTGCACAGGAGATGACACGGTTCCTGACCGACCGCTTTGCCGCCGATCTGGCGTTGCAGAACGACCTGCTGGCCTGCCGCGATCCCGCCAGCCTCCAGGAGGTTCAGATGCGCTTCGTCACCGACGCGATGGCGGATTATGTGGCCGCGGCGGCACGGATGGCGCAGCTTGGCGTGGGCGTTGCCGCTGCCACGTCGCACCATCGCGCCAAGGACAACGGGCCGGTCTGACCCGGTCAATCGGTCGGATGCAGACCGCGGGCCGCGTCGCGCACGACTTCGGCGATCTGGCGCAGCTGCTGCGCCAGCGGGTTCGTGCGCCGCCAGACCATCCCGATGGTCCGGCTGGGCCGGACCGCGCCGAAGCGGGTGACCGAAACGCTGGCCGAGCGGGTTTCGACCCCCACCGCCATGTCGGGGATCAGCGTCACCCCGATGCCCGCCGCGACCATCTGCACCAGCGTGGACAGCGAACTTGCGTCCAGCAATTCGCGCGGGGGGCCCGCGGGCAGGTTGCAGAACGACAGCGCCTGGTCGCGGAAGCAGTGCCCTTCTTCCAGCAGGAGAAGCCGCATCTCGCGCAGCGTTTCGCGGTCGGGTACGGGTTTGCCCGCGTCCTCGGCCGGGCGGACCAGCACGAAGTCCTCGGAGAACAGGGCGACTTCGGTCAGGGCCGGTTCTGACACGGGCAGCGCCACGATGGCGGTATCAAGCCGCCCTTCGGCCAGTTCCTGCAGCAGCTTGGGGGTGACCGTCTCGCGGATGTGCAGGTCCAGCCCGGCATGTTCGCGCGACAGGCTGGCGATGACGGTGGGCAGCAGGTAGGGCGCCACCGTCGGGATCACCCCGATCCGGAGCCGCCCGGCCAGCCGGTCGCCCGCCGCGCGCGCCAGATCGCCCAGTTCGTCGACCGCGCGCAGGATGTCGCGCACCCGGCGGGCGAAGGCTTCGCCCAGGCTGGTCAGCCGCACCTGCCGCGTGCCGCGCTCTAACAGCGGGGTGCCCAGCGTCTCTTCCAGCTCCCGGATCTGCATCGACAATGCGGGTTGCGAAATCGCGCAATCCTCAGCCGCCCGGCCGAAGTGGCCATGCCGCGAGAGGGCCTCGAAATAGCGCAACTGCCGCAGGGTGAGGTTCATCATAATTTCAGCTTATCATCACAATCAGGAAATCGAACTTAAACTAATCGTATCGCTTTGCTAGACCATGGGCAGCGGAACGGGGCGCGCTGCCGCACCCCGCCGAGTCGCATTTCCTTCAGAGGAGGACCAGATGGACGGGAACGATACGAACGCCGGCAAGTGCCCGGTGCTGCACGGGGCGCGGCCGAACGCGATCTTTGCGGGGCGGTCCAATGCCGACTGGTGGCCGAACCAGCTCAACCTGCGCATCCTGCATCAGCACCAGCCCGCCGAAGACCCGATGGGCACGGGCTTCTCCTATGCCCGGGCTTTCGCCAAGCTGGACCTGAAGGCGGTGAAGGCCGACCTTTACGCGCTGATGACCGACAGCAAGGACTGGTGGCCGGCCGATTGGGGCCATTACGGGCCGCTCTTCATCCGCATGGCCTGGCATTCGGCCGGCACCTACCGCACCGGCGACGGGCGGGGGGGCGCAGGCAACGGCACGCAGCGATTCGCGCCGCTGAACTCGTGGCCGGACAACGTGAACCTGGACAAGGCCCGCCGCCTGCTGTGGCCGGTCAAGCAGAAGTACGGCGCGGCGCTGAGCTGGGCCGACCTGATGATCCTGGCGGGCAACTGCGCGCTGGAATCGATGGGCTTCAAGACCTTTGGCTTCGGCGGCGGTCGGGCCGATGTCTATGCCCCCGAGGAAGACATCTACTGGGGCGCCGAGGACACCTGGCTGGCCACCTCGGACAACCCCAAGAGCCGTTACGCGGGCGAACGCGAGCTGGAAAACCCGCTGGCCGCCGTGCAGATGGGCCTGATCTATGTGAACCCCGAAGGGCCCGACGGCAAACCCGACCCGGTCGCCTCGGGCCGCGACATCCGCGAGACCTTCGCGCGGATGGCGATGAACGACGAGGAAACCGTTGCCCTGACGGCGGGCGGCCACACGTTCGGCAAGGCGCATGGTGCGGCCTCTGCCGCCCTCGTCGGCCCCGAGCCCGAATCCGCCCCGCTGGAGGAAATGGGCTTTGGCTGGCGCAACAGCTTCGGCCGCGGGCATGGCGGCCATACCACCAGCTCTGGCATCGAGGGCGCCTGGAAGCCCAATCCCACGACCTGGGACATGGGCTATCTGAAGGTGCTGTTCAAATACGACTGGGAACTGGTGAAGAGCCCGGCGGGCGCGCAGCAGTGGCGGGCCAAGGACGTGGCCGAGGAAGACATGGTGGTGGATGCGCATGACCCCTCGGTCAAGCATCCCCCGATGATGACCACGGCCGACCTTGCGATGCGCTATGACCCGATCTACGGGCCGATCTCGAAGCGGTTCCTGGAACATCCCGACCAGTTCGCCGATGCCTTCGCCCGCGCCTGGTTCAAGCTGACCCACCGCGACATGGGGCCGAAGTCGCGCTACATCGGCCCCGAGGTTCCGGCCGAAGACCTCATCTGGCAAGACCCCATCCCGGCCTGCGATCACCCGCTGGTCGATGCGGCCGACATCGCCGCGCTCAAGGCGCAGATCCTGGGCGCGGGCCTTCCGGTCGCGGAACTGGTCAAGGCGGCCTGGGCCTCGGCCTCGACCTTCCGCGGATCGGACAAGCGCGGTGGCGCCAATGGCGCGCGGATCCGGCTGGCTCCGCAGAAGGACTGGGTGGCCAATGATCCGGCAGAACTGGGCCGCGTGCTGGGCGTTCTGGACGGCATCCGGTCGCGCTTCAACGCCGCGGCCAAGGGCGGCAAGAAGGTCTCGCTGGCCGATCTGATCGTGCTGGGCGGCACCGCGGCGGTGGAAGCCGCGGCCAAGGCCGCCGGTCACGCGGTCGAGGTGCCCTTCACCCCCGGCCGGATGGATGCCAGCGCCGAGCAGACCGACGCGGACAGCTTCTCGGTTCTGGAGCCCATCGCCGACGGCTTCCGCAACTACCTGAAGCCCGGGCTGGCCGCCCCGGCGGAAGAGCTGCTGGTGGACCGGGCGCAACTGCTGACCCTGACGGCCCCGGAAATGACGGTGCTGCTGGGCGGTCTGCGCGCGATCGGCGCCACTGCGGGCGGCAGCCGCCACGGCGTGCTGACCACCCGGCCCGGCACGCTGACGACCGACTTTTTCGTCAACCTGCTGGACATGGACACCGCCTGGACGCCGGCGGCCGAAGAGGGGCTTTACGAGGGGCGCGACCGCAAGACCGGCGCGGTGAAGTGGACCGGGACGCGCGTCGATCTGGTGTTCGGTTCGAACTCGCAACTGCGGGCGCTGTGCGAGGTCTATGCCGGGGCCGACGCCGGGGCCAAGTTCGTCGCCGATTTCGCCGCGGCCTGGTCCAAGGTGATGATGCTGGACCGCTTCGACCTGGCCTGACGGTGGCCGACTGACACGAAGGGGGGCGGTGCCAGCGATGGTGCCGCCCCCTTTTCTTTCATCCCGAAAGGCAGGCTGCCGGTCAGGATGCGGGCTGCCAAGCCCTTGACGGGGCACAGGGAACTGGGTGCTGAAGAGGATGGCGCATGCGCTTGTGGAAGCTGCGGCGCAGCGTCGGCTCTGCGCGCGGTGTCCACCATGTCACGGGGGTGAATGGTGGGCGACCCTGGAATCGAACCAGGCGTGGGTCTCCCCGGCGGAGTTACAGTCCGCTGCCGCACCTTGCAGCCCGTCGCCCGACGCCGGGGGGAATATCGAACCCCCCGGGGGGCGTCAAGCGGGATTGTGTCGATGGATCGAGCCTCTTGCACCCCGCGCCCGCAACACGCATGGTGCGCCCCTGTCCGGGAGACTGCCATGAAGAAACCCGCCTGGGTGATCGAGAAGGAACGCAGCAAGCGCGCCGCCGCGGCCGAGACCGTGTGGCTCTTTGGCCTGCATGCGGTGCGAGATGCGCTGATGAACCCGGCGCGCGAAAAGCTGCGGCTGGTGCTGACCAAGAACGCCGCCGACAAGCTGGGCGAGGCGATCGCGGCGGGCGGGCTCGAGCCCGAGATCGTCGATCCGCGCAAGTTCTCGGTGCCGATCGACGAAGGCTCGGTGCATCAGGGCGCGGCGCTGGAAGCCAAGCCGCTGGACTGGGGCGGGCTGGAGGACGTGTGCGCTGCGGGCGCGGGCAAGCCGCTGGTCGTGCTGCTGGACCGGGTGACGGACCCGCACAACGTGGGCGCCGTGCTGCGCTCGGCCGAGGTGTTCGGGGCGCGCGCCGTGATCGCGCCGCGCCACCACGCGGCGCCGGAAACCGGGGCGCTGGCCAAGGCCGCCTCGGGGGCGCTGGAACGGCAGCCCTACCTGCGGGTCACCAACCTGTCGGATGCGATGGTCAGCCTGCGCGAGATGGGCTACTGGCTGATCGGGCTTGACGGTCAGGCCGCCGAGACGCTGCCCGCGGCGCTGGCCGCGGCGGGGACACGGGCCGTGGGCCTTGTGATGGGGGCCGAGGGGCCGGGCCTGCGCGAAAAGACCCGGGAGACCTGCGACAGCCTGGCCCGCATCCCGTTTTCGGGCGAATTCGGCTCGCTCAACGTGTCGAACGCGGCAGCCGTCGCGCTCTATGCCGCGACGGTGCACGGCGGATGAGCGCCCAGGCGTTCATGCAATTTTCACAGCTTTGCGACAGGCTCTTCCGTAGCAGCGTTTCGTACCTATCTCTCTTGGCAGGAGATGCAGGTCCGGAACCCCTGCGTTTCGATGCACTGTCCCTCGTTCCGCACCTTGCGCCCGGTCCCTCAGGCCCGGGCGCTTTTTCTTGGGGCCGTCCATGACCTATCCCGATGCGCTGCTGCGGCAGGTGTTCACGCGGACCAAGGTGATCGCCGTCGCGGGGTTTTCACCGAACCCGGCACGGCCCAGCCATTATGTGGCGCAGTTCCTGCAACAGGCGGGCTATCGGGTGATTCCGGTCAACCCGGGCCATGCCGGGGAAACCCATCTGGGCGAGCGGGTGCGCGCGACGCTGGCCGACATCGACGAGCCGGTCGACATGCTGGACATCTTCCGCCGCTCGGACGCGGTGCCTGCCCTGGTGGCCGAGGCGCTGGCCCACCTGCCGGGGCTGTCCACGATCTGGATGCAGCTTGGCGTGGAACATGCGGGCGCCGCTGCCGAAGCCGAGGCGCGCGGGATCACCGTGATCCAGAACCGCTGCCCGAAGATCGAGTATCCGCGCCTATTCGGCTGACCCCGCGCCGCCCCGCGCGGCCTTCTCGGCCAACCCCGACGTGCCCTCGCGCCGGTCAAGCTCGGCCAGCACGTCGGCCAGCGCGACATCGCGCGCGGCCAGCATCACCAGCAGGTGATAGAGCACGTCCGCCGCCTCGGCCGTCAGCCGGGCGCGGTCGCCCTTCACCGCCTCGATGATCGCCTCGACCGCCTCTTCGCCGAACTTCTCGGCGCATTTCTCGGGGCCCTTGGCAAACAGCTTCGCCGTCCAGGATGTGTCCGGGTCGGCACCCTTGCGGGCGGCGATGGTTGCGGCGAGCCGTTCGAGCGTGGTCATGTCAGCCTCATCGGGATGCCCGCGGCGGCCATGTGGGCCTTCGCCTGGCCGATGGTGAAGGTGCCGAAATGGAAGATCGAGGCGGCCAGCACCGCCGAGGCGCCGCCCACCTTCACCCCCTCGACCAGATGGTCGAGCGTGCCGACCCCGCCCGAGGCGATCACCGGGATCGGAACCGCGTCGACCACCGCCCGGGTCAGCGGCAGGTTGAACCCGGCCTTGGTTCCGTCGCGGTCCATCGAGGTCAGCAGGATCTCGCCCGCGCCCTTGGCCGCCACGGTCCGGGCGAAGTCCACCGCGTCGATGCCGGTGGGCTTGCGCCCGCCATGCGTGAAGATTTCCCATTTGCCGGGGGCCACGGTCTTGGCATCGATCGCCACCACGATGCACTGGCTGCCGAAGCGGTCGGCGGCCTCGGCCACCACGTCGGGGTTGGCCACGGCTGCGGAATTGAAGCTGACCTTGTCGGCCCCCGCCAGCAGCAGCGCGCGCACGTCGTGATGGCTGCGCACCCCGCCCCCGACGGTCAGCGGCATGAAGCACTGTTCGGCTGTGCGCGTCACGAGGTCGAACATCGTGCCGCGGTTCTCGTGGGTGGCGTGGATGTCGAGAAAGCAGAGCTCATCCGCGCCGGCGGCGTCATAGGCGCGTGCGGCTTCCACCGGGTCGCCCGCGTCGCGCAGGTCGACGAAATTGACACCCTTGACCACGCGGCCATCGGCCACGTCAAGGCAGGGGATCAGGCGGGTCTTCAGCATCGGGGCACCTCTTGCGCGCCCTAGGTAGCGATTGTGAGGCCCTGGGGGAAGGGGGCTGTCTGCCCCCTCTGCGGCTGCGCCGCATTCACCCCCGAGGATATTTGGGCCAGCGAGACAGAAGGCAGGGGGCGCCGCGGGCGCAGCCTAGCTGCGCAGGACGGCAAGCGCCGCACCGAGGTCAAGCGCCCCGTCATAGAGCGCGCGGCCCGAGATCGCGCCCGCGATGGCCCCGGTGGCCTTCAGCGCCAGAAGATCGGCCAGCGAGGACACCCCGCCCGAGGCGATCACCGGGATCGAGACGGCGCGGGCCAGCGCCTCTGTCGCGGCGATGTTGGGGCCCTGCATGGCGCCGTCACGGTCGATGTCGGTGTAGATGAGGGCCGCAACCCCCGCATCCTCGAAGGCGCGCGCGAGGTCGGTGGCCTGAATGTCGGTTTCGGTTGCCCAGCCCTTGGTGGCGACGCGGCCCTTGCGCGCGTCGATCCCCACGGCGACCCGGCCCGGGAAGGCGCGGGCGGCCTGGCGCACGAGGGCGGGGTCTTCCACCGCGACCGTGCCCAGGATGACGCGGGCGAGGCCCTTGGCCAGCCAGCCTTCGATCGTGGCCATGTCGCGGATGCCGCCGCCAAGCTGGCAGGGCACCGGCACCGCGGCCAGGATCGCCTCGACCGCGGCGGCATTGACGGGCTGGCCCGCGAAGGCGCCGTTCAGGTCGACGAGGTGAAGCCAGTCGCAGCCCGCGGCCACGAAGGCGCGGGCCTGGGCGGCGGGGTCGGTGCCGAAGACGGTGGCCTTGTCCATGTCGCCGCGCAGCAGGCGCACGCAGGCGCCGTCCTTCAGGTCGATGGCGGGATAAAGGATCATGGGCCGGGCTCCGGGCTGGGGGAACCGCCGCCTCTTGCCACAGGGCGCGGGGCTTGTGAAGCGCGTGACCCCACGTCGCGCTGGACAGGCGGGGGGCGGCGCCGCGAGACTTGGCCCCGTGAGGGGGAGGAGACCCGGATGAACCGCCTGTTTCTGACTGTGGCCGCGATCCTTGTCGCGGCGCCCGCGCTGGCTGCCGACCCGGTGGAGGGGCTGTGGCAGACCGCGCCTGACGACAATGGCCATTCGGGCCATATCCGGATCGCGCCCTGCGGGGCGAAGCTTTGCGGCACGCTGGTGACATCCTTCGACACGGCCGGCAAGCCGATGACATCCGCCAATATCGGCAAGCAGATCGTCTGGGGCATGGTGGCCGAGGGGGGCGGCGCCTATGGCGAGGGCAAGGTGTGGTCGCCTGACCGCAACAAGACCTATGATGCGAAGATGCAATTGACGGGCGACAGTCTTGCGGTGTCGGGGTGCGTGATGGGCGGGCTGATCTGCCGCAACGGCGGGACCTGGACGCGGGTGAAGAACTGACGCGGGCCTTGTGCCCCCGCTGGCCATCCCGACCCGCGCGCCTTACATATGGCGCCTGTCAGACGGAGCCTGCCCATGATCCCGCATTCGGTGCTTGACCTTTCCCCCGTGCCCGAGGGCGCCACGCCGGCCGAGGCGCTGGCCAACACGCTCGATCTGGCCCGCCATGCCGAGGCGCTGGGCTATCACCGCTACTGGCTGGCCGAACATCACAACATGCCCGGCATCGCCAGCGCCGCGACGGCGGTGGTGATCGGACATGTCGCGGGCGGGACGAAGACGATCCGCGTGGGCTCGGGCGGGATCATGCTGCCCAACCACGCGCCGCTGATGGTGGCCGAGCAGTTCGGCACGCTGGCCACGCTGTATCCCGGGCGGATCGACCTGGGTCTGGGGCGCGCGCCGGGCACCGACGGGGCCACGATGCAGGCGCTGCGGCGCGGCTTCGACGGGGCCGACCATTTCCCGCGCGACGTGGTGGAGGTGATGGGCTATCTGGGCGATCCCGATCCGGCGGCGCCGGTCCGGGCGGTGCCGGGGGCCGGGACGCATGTGCCGGTCTGGATCCTGGGGTCCAGCCTTTATGGCGCGCAGCTTGCGGCCTATCTCGGGCTGCCCTACGCCTTCGCCTCGCATTTCGCGCCGCAGGCGCTGGACGAGGCGGTGGAGATCTACCGCCGCACCTTCCGCCCCTCGGCCAGTCTTGCGCGGCCGCATTTCATGCTGGCGATCAATGTTTTCGCGGGCGAGGACGATGCCGAGGGGCGCTATCTGCGCAGCTCGCAGCAGCAGGCCTTCGCCAATCTGCGGTCCGGGCGGCCGGGCAAGCTGCCGCGGCCGGTGGAGGATGTGACGACGGTGGTCGAGCCCGCCTTCCTGCGCATGGCCGACGGGGCGCTGGCGGTGCAGGCCTGCGGCGGCCCGGCCACGGTGCGGGCCGCGCTGGCGGGCTGGATCGCGCGCTTCCGGCCCGACGAGGTGATCCTGACCGGGGCGATCCATGACCATGCCAAGCGCCGCCGGTCGTTCGAGATCGCCGCCTCGGTCATGGAGGAGATCGCGGCGGCGGCCTAGCTAGACCACCTGAAGCCCGCGCGGCAGGTGGTTCATCGGCGCGGGGCCGTCGGGGGTGACCAGGATCTGATCCTCGATGATCATCCCGCCGAGGCCGGTGACATAGCACGGGCATTCGAAGGCCATCACCATCCCGGGCTCCAGCACCTCGGTGCTGTCGGCGGCGATGAAGGGCCAATCCTCGCTGCCCGGGCCGGTCCCCAGGCTGTGGCCGAAATGGCCGCGGCTGAAGCCGGGAAAGCCTGCGGCGCGGATGGCGGCGGTGGTGGCGCGATGCACCTCGGCCAGCGGCGTGCCGGGGGTCAGGCAGGCGAGCCCCGCGGCAAAGCCCGCCTCGAGGGCGGCGAAGAGGGCGGCCTGCGCGGCGGTCGGGGCGCCCAGCACGAAGGTGCGCCCGCTGTCCGAGGTATAGCCCGCCATCACCGTGCCCACGTCCACCTTGACCAGCGCGCCGGGTTCCACCACGCCGCCCGCGCCCCAGGGATCGGGGCCGACCGAGATGTAATCCCAGGCGCCGGTCAGCGGGGCGCTGCCGCGGTTGGCGGCGATGGCGGCGGCCCAGGCCTGTGACAGCGCGGCCCGACTGACGCCCGGGGCGATCGCCGCGCGCACGGCGGCGATGCCGGTTTCGGCCAGCGTCACCGCCTGCCGCAGCAGGGCGATTTCCTCGGCGCCCTTGACCATCTTCAGCCGCCCGATGACCGTCGATCCGTCGACCAGTTCCGCGCCGGGCAGGGCGGCGGCCAGCCCCGGCCAGTCGGCGGCCGAGATCGCGGCCATCTCGATGCCCACCCGCGCGCGGGCCAGGCCGCGTTCGGCCAGCGCCGCGGCCAGGTGGCGCCAGCAGTCGGCGGCATCGAAGGTGGTGGGGCGGGCAAAGCCCGGCGCACGGCCCTCTGTCGCCCAGGCGGCGGCGAAAGCGGCGGGGGCGGGCAGGGCCGGGTCGACCCCGCGAAGGTCGGCGGTTTCCACCCAGATCGGGGTTTCGCGCAGGTCGGCGATGGGGCTTTGCGCGCGGAAGGCGGGGGCGAAAAGATCGCTTGCCACCGCGGTTTCGGGCAGGCGCGCATCGGCGGGCACCAGCACCGCCACCGCGCCCGCCCTCCGCCACATGGTGGCCACGCCCGGCTCTGCGCCGGTGGCGTAGCGGAAGCTTTCGGGCGACAGAAGGATCAGCGCGTCAAGCTCCGCCGCCGCCATCAGGGCCTCGGCGCGGGTGCGGTTCAGGTGGGGCATCGGGCTCTCCGTTCGGCTGGCGGGCAGAGTAGCGGCCCCGCAGCGCGGCGCAAGACGGGGCCGGGCGGCCGCGCGGTGGCCGCCCGGGTCGTCGGGTGCGGGGCGTCGCCCGGCCTGCCCGCGCCTTACGCTGCCTTGGGCGTCAGCCGCACGGCGGTGCCCCAGGGGTCGGCCAGCGTGCTTGCCCCGGTGCGGGCGAGCGTGGCGGCAAGCGCGTCGGGTTCGGCCCGGATCTCCAGTTCGGCCAGGCCGGTCGCGGGGTAGCTGCGCACCCCTGCGCCGCGGCTGTTCCAGATGTTGGCACCGATGTGGTGGTGGTAGCCGCCCGCACCCAGGAAGCTTGCCCCCGGGTAGCGGGTGGTCAGCGCAAAGCCCAGCGTGTCGCCGTAGAAGGCGTCGGCCTCGGGCAGGCTGCCCACCTGCAGGTGGACGTGGCCCACCACCATGCCCGCGGGCGCGTCGGCCCAGGGGGCGGTTGCGGCCCCGGCGATGTCGTTCAGGTCAAGCCGCGCGGTGGTCATGGCGATGGCGCCGTCCTTCATCGGCCACTGGTCGCGGGGGCGATCGACGTAGACCTCGATCCCGTTGCCTTCGGGGTCCGACAGGTAGATCGCCTCGCTGACCCAGTGGTCCGACGCCCCTTCCAGCCGTACCCGGTTGTCGGCCGCGTGGATCAGCCAGCGGCCAAGGTCATCGCGCGTCGGCATCAGGAAGGCGGTGTGGAAGAGCCCGGCCTCTTGCGGGCTGCGGGGGCGCGCGGCGGGGTCGGCGCGCAGTTCCAGCAGCGGGGTGCCGCCCGCGCCCAGCACCGCCACCCCGCCCGATTGCGACAGGGTGTCGAGGCCAAGCACGCGGCTGTAGAAGGCCGTGACCTTGGCGGGATCGTTCACGGTCAGGGCGACGCGGCCGATTTCAAGCGGGGCGCTGGCGGTGCTCATGGCATTCTCCTTTCCGCTCAGGCGGATTTTTCGGGGGTCAGGGCATAGGTGCCTCCACCCAGCAGCGACTGTATCACCAGGGCGACGATCCAGAAGGCCGGATACTCCCAGCCGCCATTCGGATTCGAGAACATGAAGCCCGCGTGCCAGTGCACGGTGACGATGGCGCCCAGCAGGATCGGGATCAGGGCCAGCGCGGCAAGTCGCGTCCAGACCCCGAGGATCAGGGCGATGCCGCCTGCGACTTCGGCCGCCATGTCGAGCCAGGCCAGGGCCGGGGGCAGGCCGAGGCTGCCGAAGAAGGCGACGGTGCCCGCCGGGGTGAAGACAAAGATCTTCACGCCGGCATGGAAAAGGAACAGCAGCCCCAGCGTGACGCGCAGGATCAGCGCGGCATGGGCGGCATTGGTGGCGGGGCGGACGGCAAGAGAGGAGGTGGTCATCGGTCGGTCCTTGAAGCGGGCGCCGGGATGGCGCGACCTGCCCTAGATGGTCGATTCCTTTTGGGAAGATAATTCCGATAAACCGAAGATCATTCCTGCCCATCCGGAAGGAATGGCGGCGGCAAGGACGCCCATCCCGGCTGCCGGGCAAAGTGATCGGCAAGAAAATCCACCAGCACCCGCACCCGGGCGGCCAGGTGCCGACCGGGCGGATACATGGCGTAGAAGCCGAAGGGGGGGCTTTCGTACCCGGCCAGCAGCCGCACCGTTGCGCCGCGGGCAAGGCTGTCGGCGGCGACGAAATCGGGCACATGGGCGATCCCGAGCCCCGCTTCGGCCGCCATCACACAGGCTTCGGCGTTGGAATAGCTGAGCCGCCCCTGCACCTGCACCGTGACCGGCCCGCCGGGCCCGCCCAGCCGCCAGGCGGTGGGCGTGCGGAAGTTCGTGTCGATGATGCAGGCATGGGCGGCAAGGTCGGCGGGGACCCGGGGCGCCGGATGCCGGGCCAGGTAGGCGGGCGCCGCGATCACCACCACGCGGGTGTCGCACAGCTTGCGCGCGATCAGGCTGCTGTCGTCCTCGGCCCGGCCAGAGCGGACGGCCGCATCGAAGCCTTCATCCACCAGGTTCACCACGCGGTCGGTCAGACTGACGTCCAGGAAGATGTCGGGATAGCGCAGGGCAAAGGCGTTCAGCCCCGCGGCAAGCTGCATGGTGCCGAAGGTCAGCGGCGCCGTCAGCCGGACCCGGCCGCGAGGGCTGCGGGCGGCATTCTTGACCGCATCCTGAAGCGCGTCGAACTCGTCCACCAGGCTGCGCAGCCGGTCGAAATAGCTTTGCCCGGCCTCGGTCGCCGAGACCGCGCGGGTGGTGCGGTTCAGCAGCCGCACGCCCAGGTCATGTTCCAGCCGCTGCACCAGCTTCGAGGCCTGGCCGGAACTGGTGCCCAGTCGCCGCGCCGCCGCGGCGAAACTGCCGGTTTCCATCACCGCGCAGAACATGCGCTCGGCTTCCAGACGGTCCATCGGTTCCCCCGCGCGCGCGCCCCCGGGGTCTTCAATGCCCGAAACCGCGCCGCGGGGGAACCCTCCCGCGGCGCGGCCGGGCGGCGTTGGCCTTCCGGGTTGCCCCCGGGGGGATCAGGCCTTCTGCGGCGCCTTCATCAGCCCGACGTTCACGTCAAGCACCACCTGCTTGCCTGCGCGCAGCACGTCGACCTTGGCCTTGGTGTCGGGCGCCGTCATCGCCACGGCGCGGGGCAGGTCGTTCAACTGCTTGATGTCGGTGCCGTCGAAGCTGGTGATGATGTCGCCCCGCTTCATCCCCGCCTTGGCGGCCGGGCTGTCGGGGTTCACGGCCGCGACCATCGCGCCTAACGGCTTGTCCATCCCCAGCGCTGCGGCGATGTCGGGCGTCACGGCCTGCACCTGAACCCCCAGCCAGCCGTGCTCGGCCTTGCCGCCGTGTTCCAGTTCGGCCACCACCTTCTGCACCACATCCGACGGCACGGCGAACCCGATCCCGACCGAACCGCCGGTGGGCGACAGGATCGCAGTGTTCATCCCGATCACCTGGCCCGCATCGTCAAAAAGCGGCCCGCCCGAGTTGCCCTTGTTGATCGCGGCGTCGGTCTGCAGGAAGTCGTCATAGGTACCCGACCCGATGTTGCGCGCCTTGGCCGAGATGATGCCATGGGTCACGGTGCCGCCCAGGCCGAAGGGGTTGCCCACCGCCATCACATCGTCGCCGACGCGGATCGCCTTGGACGACCCGAAGGCCACCGCGGGCAGCGCATCGGGGCTGTCGACCTTGATGACCGCCACGTCGGTCACCGGGTCGGTACCGATCACCTTGGCATCGAAGCTGCGCCCGTCTTCCAGCGTCACCTTGACCGAGGTGGCGCCTTCGACGACGTGGTTGTTGGTGACGATGTAGCCCTTGGGGTCGATGATGAAGCCCGAGCCCACGCCATGCATCATCGGCTGCTGCCGGGCCTGCTGGCTGTCGCCCTGGTTCGGGTCGCCCTGTTGCGGGAAGGGAAAGCCGAACTGCTGGCTGAACTCCTTGAAGGGGAATCCCTGCGAGGACATGGCGCTGTCGCCCGGGGCCTTCGAGGTCACCTCGATGAACACGACCGAGGGTGCCACCTTGGCCACCAGATCGGCATAGCCGCCCGGCGGCGAGGCCATCGCCATGCCGGGCAGGACGGTCAGCGCGCCGGATGCGGCCAGCGTCGCGGCAAGGGCAAGGCCGGCAAGGCGGCGGCGGGGCGGAACGGGAAGCGTCATCGGGAAGTCTCCTCTGATCTGGGCCGGGGTCTCGTCCGGCGGGATGAGGATCAGATGCGCCTGCTGTCTCGCAGCTTCCTCTCGGGTGGATTACAAATCTGCAAGGAAGGGTCACGGGCGTGTGTGTCCCGTTGCGGGACCGCGCGGGGCGGCGCAGGTTCGGCCGGGAAGGGAGATCGCGATGCGCATCCTTGTGGTGGAAGACGATCGGACGACGGCCGACTACATCGCCGACGGCCTGCGGCGCGAAGGGCATGCGGTGGACGCGCTGGCCCAGGGGCGCGACGCGCTGGTGCGGGCCACGACCGAGGATTACGACGTGCTGGTGGTGGACCGGATGCTGCCGGGGCTCGACGGGCTGTCGCTGGTCAAGGCGCTGCGCGCCGCGCGGGTGGCAACGCCGGTGCTGTTCCTGACCTCGCTGGGCGGGGTCGACGACCGGATCGAGGGGCTGAACGCGGGCGGCGACGATTATCTGGTGAAGCCTTTCGCCTTTGGCGAACTGTCGGCGCGCGTCGCGGCCCTGGCCCGCCGCCCGCGGATGCAGGAGGCGGTGACCGAACTTGTGGCGGGCGACCTGCGGATGGACCTTCTGGCCCGCCGCGTCACCCGCGCGGGGCAGGAGATCGACCTGCTGCCGCGGGAATTCGCGCTGCTGGAACAGCTTCTGCGCCGCAAGGGGCGGGTGCTGACCCGCACCATGCTGCTGGAATCGGTCTGGGACATCCGCTTCGATCCGCAGACCAATGTGGTCGAGACCCATGTCAGCCGCCTGCGCGCCAAGATCGACAAGCCGTTCGAGACGGAACTGATCAAGACCGTCCGCGGCGCGGGCTACCGGATCGAGGGCTGACCGATGGCCCGGCTTGGCCTGCCCGCGCTGCGCCGATCCACGCCCGTGCGGCTGGCGGCCTTTCTGGTCGCGCTGTTCGCCTGCGTCAGCCTGCTGAGCTTCGGCGTGACCTATCTGGTGATCCGCAACCGGCTGGAAACCGGGATGCGCGCCGATCTGGAACAGACGATGGCCGGGTTCTCGGCGGCGCCCTCGGCCTCGGCGCTGGCCGCGCTGATCGCCAACCAGGGTGCGGTCACCGACCCGTCGCAGCGCATCCTGACCTATCTCGCCCCGAACGGGCAGGTGTTCGGCAATGTCGCCCTCAGCCGGGGGCCGGAAGGGTTTCTCTATATCGACCTCGGCCCCAATCCGACCGGGGCGCGGCGCGACTATTTGGGCCTTGCGGGGAACTTCTTCGGCGGGCAGCTGATCGTGGCGGCGAACCGGGCGCCGGTGACGGCGCTGGCCGCGACCTTCCTCGATGTGCTGCTGGCCAGCCTGCTGCCCACCATCGTCATCGCGATCGGCGGCGGCTTGTACCTTGCGCGGCGCAGTCGGGCGCGGGTGGACCGGATCGTGGCCACGCTCGACCGGCTGTCCTCGGGCGATCTCACGGCGCGGGTGGTGCCGATGCCGGGGGCGCATGACCTGGCCGCGATCGGCGAAGGAGTGAACCGGCTTGCCGTTCGCCAGGAAGCCGCGACCGAGGCGCTGCGGCAGGTCTCGGCCGACATCGCGCATGACCTGAAGACGCCAATCCAGCGGCTGGCGGTGCAGCTCGACCGGCTGGCCGCGGCCGAAGGGATGCCCGAGACGGGCGCGGCACTGGCCGCCGAGGCGCGCGAAGAGGCGGCGCGGATCGTGGGCACGTTCCAGTCGCTTCTTCAGATCGCCCAGATCGAGGGCGGCAGCCCCAAGGCGCGGTTCGTGCCGGTAGACCTGGCCGAGGTGGCCCGCACCTTCGCCGAGATCTACGAACCCGCCGCCGATGACGCGGGCCAAAGCCTGACGCTGCATCTGCCCGGCGGCCCCGTGACGGTGCAGGGCGACCGCAGCCTTCTGGGGCAGGCTCTGGCCAACCTGATCGAGAACGCGCTTCGCCACACGCCGCCCGGCAGCCGGATCGCCGTGACGCTGCACGGCGGCGCGCAGCCGGTGCTGGAGGTGGCCGACACCGGCCCCGGCATTCCGGCGGACGAGCGGCAGAATGTGCTGCGCCGCCTCTACCGGCTGGAACGCAGCCGCACCACGCCCGGCAGCGGCCTTGGCCTGGCGCTGGTGGCGGCAATCGCCGATCTGCATGGCGCCGCGCTGACGCTCGACGACGCCGCGCCGGGGCTGGTCGTGCGCCTGGCCTTCGGGCGGCCGGACGGCGCGCCATAGCGGCGGGGCCGGGGGCGCGCCGGGCCCCGTCTCACCCCCGCAGCGCCAGCCCGATGCGATGGCGCACCGGCGTCTCCTCCGCCGCCAGCGCGCGGGCCAGCACGGTCAGGTCGGCCTCGGCGCGGTGCAGCCTGTCGACCAGCGTCAGCAACAGCGCCAGCGTATCGTCAGGGATCTCGTAGGCCTCGCAAAGCTCGCAGGCCAGCCGCAGCCGGGCCTGCTCGCCCGGTCCGAAGACAGGCCCGCGGGGCCCCTTTACCGGAACCACCACCTCGGCCGCGATCCAGGCCCGCAGCCGCGCGCGGCTGATCGGCAGGTCGGCCAGCACCTCATCCTCGCCCTTAAGGCTCATGGCACCATTCCTTTCCGCGGCGTTTCGGTGCGGCTCGCCCTCCATTCCTCCATGAAGCGCAAAAGCCGCTCGTCGGGATGCGCGGGCACCACGACCGAAAGCGTGACCAGCTGGTCGCCGCGGCCCGTGCGGCCCGGAACCACCGTGCCGCGACCGCGCAGCCGCAGCACCCGGCCCGAGCTTGCGCCCTTCGGGATCGTCAGGCTCACCGGCCCGTCGATCGTTGGTGCCTCGACCTTGGCGCCCAGCACCGCCTCGTCCAGCGTGATCGGCAGGGTCAGCAGGATGTCGGGCCCCTCGCGGCGGAAATGCGGATGCGGGCCGACCCGAAGGGTCACCAGCGCATCCCCCGGCGGCCCCCCGCCGAACCCCGGGCCGCCATGCCCGCGCAGCCGCAGGGTCTGGCCATCGGCGGCCCCGGCGGGGATCTCCACTTCCAGCCGGGCGCCGCCGGGCAGCTCAAGCCGCCGCCGGGCACCACGCGCCGCGTCAAGGAAGGCCACCTCGAGCGTGAAGCGAAGGTCCGGCCCGGCGGCGCGGAAGCCCGTGCCACCCCCACCCGCGCCGCGATGGCGCAGGAACTCGGCAAAGATCTCGGCCGGGTCCACGCCTTCGGGGAAGCCCTGCGCCCCCCCGCCGCGCCCGTCGGCGAAATCGCGATAGTTCGGTTGCCGCGGGGTCTCCTGCCCGCTCGCGTCGATCTCGCCCGCATCGAACCGCGCCCGCGTCTCGGCGTTCTTCAACAGGTCATAGGCCGCCGACGCGGCCTTGAACCGCGCCTCGGCCCCGGCATCGCCGGGGTTCAGGTCAGGGTGGCTTTCGCGGACCAGCTTCTTGTAGGCGCGCTTGATCTCGGCCTCGGTCGCCGTCTTCGTCACGCCAAGCGCGGCATAGGGATCGCCTGCCATCGGTGCCTCCGTCGCCCGGGCTCATCGTTGCCCGACGCATCCAGCAAACCCGGACCGGGCCGCGCGCGCGTTGATCTGGCGCAAGGCGAAGGGCGCAGGCGTCCCTTCGGACCCGGCGCCCCTCATTTTCTGTCCGCAAATATCCTCGGGGGGTCCGGGGGGCAGACAGCCCCCCGGCGGTCCGCGGCCCTCAGACCGTGTGCAGGTAGAGATCGTAATCCACATCCGCGATGGTGCGGTTCACCCGGGCGTATTCGGCGGCCTTGATGGCGGTGAAGGTGCGGTGCATGTCCTCGCCCAGCGCGTCCTTCAGGAAGGCCGAGCCCTGCGCCGCAACGATGGCCGACCGCCAGTCGACCGGGATCGAAAGCCCCCCGTCGCCCGCGTCATAGCCGTTGCCGGTGGTCTCGGGGCCCGGGTCGATCCGGTGGGCCAGCCCGTGGCGGAGGCCCGCCAGCACGGTCGCGGCCACCAGGTAGGGGTTCGCATCCACGCCCGCCGGGCGGTGTTCCACCCGCCGCGCGGCCTTCGAACCCGCCGGGATGCGCAGCGCCACCGACCGGTTGTTCACCCCCCAGGTGGGCGAGACGGGCGCATAGCTCTGGTTGGCGAAGCGGCGCCAGGAATTGGCGTGCGGGGCGAAGACCAGCATGGATTCGCCCATCGTGGCGCGCAGGCCGCCGATCGCGTGGCGGATCGTGTCGGTCCACTGCCCCTCGACCTCTTCGGTGAAGACGTTCTGCCCGGCCCCGTCGCGCAACGAGACGTGGAAATGCATCCCCGAGCCCGCGTAGCTTTCCACGGGCTTGGCCATGAAGCAGGCCGTGACCCCATGCAGCCGCGCCTGCAACCGCACGATGCGCTTCAGCCGCATCAGGTCGTCGGCCGCCTGCATCACGTCGTCGCGGTAGTGCAGGGTCAGTTCGTATTGCCCCGGGGCATATTCGGAAATCAGCGTCTCGGCCTTGATCCCGGCCGTTTCGGCCGCGGCATAGATGGCCGAGAACAGCGGCACCATCCCGTGCAGGTGGTCGACCGAATAGACCTCGGTCTTGGTCGAGGGGCGGCCATCAAGCACGGCGCGGGCGGGCTGCACCCGTCCGTCGGGGCCGCGTTCGTTGGCCAGCAGGAAGAATTCCAGTTCGAAGGCGGCCGAGGCATGAAGCCCCTCGGCCGCCAGCAGGTCGGCCTGCCGCTGCAGCGCGTGGCGCGGGTCCGAGGTCATCTTCTGCCCGTCGAGGTGATACATCGACATGAAGACTTCGCCGCGCGGGGGGGTGGTGCCATGCAGCGGCTTCAAGGTGCCGGGAATGGGCCAGGCCCGCAGGTCGCCATCGCCCTGATCCCAGATCAGGCCGGTCTCGTGAACGTCCTCGCCGCAGATGTCGAGGCCCAGGATGGAAATCGGCAGGTGCCGGCCGCCGGTGTAGAACGGCATCAGCTCGTGCCGCCGGATGATCTTGCCGCGGCCGATGCCGTTGGCGTCGTGCAGCACGATGTCGAAGGCCTCGATCTCGGGATGGGCGGCCAGGAAGGCTTCGGCCTCGGCGGGGGTGGAGCCGGAGGGGCTGGTCTGGGTCATGGGATGCTCAGGCAAAGAATTCGGTCAGGATCTCGTCGAAGGCGAGGATCAGGCGGTCGATCTGGGGTGGCCGTGTCGCGGGGCTGACCAGCATCATGTTGTGGAAGGGTGCGATCAGGCAGCCGCGGTTGACCAGCGCCACATGGATCGCGGCTTCCAGCGCGGGCTGGTGGGCCCGTGCGGCCTCGGCCCCGTTTCGCAGCGGGCCGGGGGCGCAGATGAATTCCACCCGCGCGCCGACCCCGACGACATGCCAGGGCGCGCCATGGTCGCGGATCACCCGCGCGAGGCCGCGCGACAGGCGTTCCGCCCCCCGCTCCATCGCGGCATAGGCGCGCGGCGTCATCACCTCAGCCAGGGTGGCGCGCAGGCAGGCGAACTGCATCGGGTTGGCCGACAGCGTGGTGCCCATGCCGGAATGGCCGGGGGGGCGGGTGGCGTCATAGGCCGCCAGCCGGCCGGCCACCTCGGGGCGCAGACCCCAGACGGCCGTGGGCATCCCGCCCGCCACGCATTTGCCCACCACGAAGATGTCGGGGTCGAGCCCGTTCACCCCGGTGTAGCCGCCAAGGCCCGAGGACAGCGTATGGGTCTCGTCGATGATGAGCAGCGCGCCATAGGCCCGCGTCAGCGCCCTGAGGCCCGCGTGAAAATCGGCGCGGGGCAGCACCATGCAGGAATTGGTCATCACCGGCTCGGTCAGCACGGCGGCGACCTCGCCGGTCTTGAGCGCGGCCTCCACCCCGGCCAGGTCGTTGAATTCCACCGCCACCGCGGTCAGGCCAAGGTCGGCCACCTGTCCGACAAGGCCGGGGCGGGCGACGGTTTTCCCGTGGTCCAGCACGACCATCGCGTCATCGATGGTGCCGTGGTAGCAGCCGTTGAACACCAGCACCTTCGGCCGCCCCGTGACCGCCCGGGCCACCCGCAGGGCGAAGCGGTTCGCATCGGTCGCCGTGGTGGCGATCTGCCAGCGGAAATCGCCGAAGCGTTCGGTCAGAAGCCGCCCCGACTCCAGCGCGGCCTCGGTCGGCAGCATGTAGGTCAGGCCGTGGCGCGCCTGCTGGCGGATCGCGCGGGCCACCGGCAGCGGCGAATGGCCGAACATGGACCCGGTGTCGCCCAGGCAGAAATCGTCATACGCGTTGCCGTCGATGTCAGTCAGCCGCGCCCCCTGCGCGGTTTCCACCAGCATCGGGAACGGCATCGGCCAGTCCTTCATCCAGTGCATCGGCACGCGGCCGAGGAAGGCGCCCGCGCCCCGCTCCAGCGCCGCGGCCGTTCGCGGCCGGGCGCGGCGGTAACGGTCGGCTTCGCGCGCGGCGAGGGCGGCGATGCGGGCGGCGGGAACGCCGGCGATGAGGTCTGCGCCTTGGTCCATGGATCACCGGATTGTCATACGGGCAGAGCTTTCATAGGGCCCGGGCGTCGCGGCGTCTACGGGTGCCGGGGACGCAGGCGCGGGCAAGGCCGGGGCGGCACGGGCCGGGGCGCGCGGGGTCAGGCCACCCGCACCTCGATCATCCGGGGGCCGCTGTGCCGGGTGCGCAGCGCCGCAGTCAGCGCGTCGGGCGTGTCGGGGATCGAGATGAACGGCATCCGCGCCGCCGCGGCCAGCGGCTCGAACAGCGGCGGCGTGGGGTCGCAGCCAATGACATCGGTGCCCGCCGCGACCATCGAATCGGCGATTTCCCGGAAGCCTGCGTTGTTCCAGACCAGGAAGGTCACATCCACCCCGGCATCCACCGCGGTCAGCAGTTCGGCCAGGCTGAATTGCAGCCCGCCGTCGCCGGTCAGGCAGACGACCGGCACGCCGGGTGCCGCCACCGCCGCGCCGATGGCGGCGGGCGCGCCGAAGCCGAGGCTGCCGAAGCCGGTCGCCGCGTTGAAATAGCCGCCGGGGCGGTCGTGGTCGTAGTACAGGTTCCCGGCATAGACCGGCTGCGTGCTGTCGCCCGCGATGATGCAGCCGGGCAGGGCCGCGCGGATCGCTTCCAGCATCGCGACCTGGTGCTGCATCACCGGGGGCAGCTCGGCGCGCGCGGCGGTGCGGGTCGCGGCGGCGCGGGCCGCGCCTTCGCCCGCGTGGGCGGCAAGCAGCGGCACCAGCGCCGCCAGCGCGGTGGCGGCATCGGCCTCGAGTGCCACGCCCGC